>WRBO01000001.1 GCA_009784555.1 Bacillota bacterium
TACGAATTTTACAGCACATGGGGCAACGGAGAAATTAATCAAGGCCCAGACGGGTTATTAACCATCCCCGAATTGGGCGGTGTTGGACAGGTGTTTTTCAATGGCAATTCAACAAGTAACCCTTTCGTTCACTTTGGACTAATCAACATTTTTGAAACCAACACATTCGTATGTGCTTTTACAAATGGATTGGCCACAATCTATGGGGCGGTGTACATCGACATCTTTTATTATTATATCTGGGGCGAACTGTTTATCGGCGGAATAATAGAATTGCTTTTCCCTGAATTTTGGGGCGAAGGACATTTTGATATTTTCTGGAGACTTAACTAATCCTCAAAAAACGCCCCTTACGGAACGCTTTTGACCAATTTGGCGATCTGGAAGGGACTCGAACCCTCGACCTCCACCGTGACAGGGTGGCGTTCTAACCAACTGAACTACCAGACCAAGACAGACTAATATAAAATATTTACCACTAGTTGTCAACAATAAAACAAATGTTTGAATGATGGAAGTACTTGTTATAATTTAGCCCTTGAGGTATAATCTAATCATGAATAAAACAGAAGAACTCTGGATATTAAGTGCATGTGGGCCATCAACACACTCGTGGAACGAGGCAATGAAGAAAAGGATTCAAGAACTAGGCATTTCTTGCAGGTTGTTTGAATTCGACGGTGGAAAGGCTGAATTTGCGAATCTTATTGCTGATATTGATGTTCTACCAAAAATAGTCTATATCAGAAGAGAAATCTCATCCATTCACGATTTTTTTCGCGACAAGAGTGTGCGCGTGATAAACAGTTTCGCTGCACAAAAAGTCATTCATGACAAGTTAGCAACTCATGACATTTTGGCAAAGCATGGAATTTCTCAACCTAAATATTTGCCAGGAACGGATAATGTAACATATGAAAATGTAAAAATGGAGCTTGGTGATGTTTTTGTCGCAAAAAGCAGATTCAGTTATGGCGGGAAAAACTGCTATCTAATCAGTAACAAATCCGACTTTGATGAAATGATAATGACTCTTGCTGTCGCTAAAACTCCACTTTCATATTTTATCTTCCAAGAATATATATCTGATTCATTTGGCAAAGATTTGCGAACATATGTGTTTGGATACAAAATTGCCGACGCATTAATAAGAGAAAGCACAGACAGCACCGAGTTCCGCTCTGGCGTCAGCGGTAAATGCACTTTCACACGAACGGATGTGTCGGAAAAAATTGCTAACCAAGCAATAGAGATTGCACGAATTTTGGATGGTGAACTCATCACTGTTGACTTTATGTATCGTAAAAACGGTGATGTAGTTTTTTGTGAAGCAAATACGGCACCAGGTTTCAGACTAGATGGTCTCTGTGAAAAAGCAATGGATTATGTCGCTTCTATCATAAAGCCTACAACGTACGTGGGCCCAACCAAAACTATTGGTCTTTTAGGTGGAATGTGTTGGCCTAGTACGGTCACATATTATGAATTAATTAACAGGAGAGTTAACGAAGAATTGGGTGGGCTAAGCTCCGCCAAATGCATAATAAACAGCTTGGATTACGAGGAATTAATTCAACCATGGTCAAAAGGTGAATGGGACAAGAGTCTAGAGGTCGTGGCAAATGCCGCGATGGCTCTCGAGCGTGGCGGGGTCGATTTTATTGCGATGTGCTGTAACACAGTTCATATGATTTACGACAAGCTATCTAACTTGGTTAAAACTCCCATCATCCATATAATGGATCCTGTCATTGAAAAACTCAAAGAACAGGGTATTTCCAAGGTAGCTCTCCTAGGGACGCGCTTTACAATGCGAGAAGATTTTCATAAAAAAAGATTGCGTGATGCTGGTATTATGGCACTAACTCCGGAAGGGGCTGACGCGGTTACAGTTGACAAAATTATTTACGACGAACTCGTATATAACAAAGTAGTTTCAAAGTCGAAAGAAACCTTTAAGAAAGTTATCAATAAACTTGTCAAAGATGGAGCACAAGCCGTTATTCTTGCCTGTACTGAAATTGGTCTTCTACTCAAGAATGGGGATGCATCCGTTCCGATATTTGATACAACTGAACTGCACGCACATTATCTTGCGGGACTATCCATAAAGTAGGCATCTGACCGCCAAACAACGAAAGCCGTTGACACAAGGGTTCCATCATGATAAATTATTGTGTTTGGCATAGAGCCATTGCCTTCGTAGCTCAGTCGGTAGAGCAAGGGACTGAAAATCCCTGTGTCGGTGGTTCGATTCCGCCCGAAGGCACCAACCATTAGGATTAAGCCCACATATTGGGCTTTTTTCTATCTTGTTGCCACAAGATAGTGTGGTAAATCAAGTAGTTTGTAAGTAAATCATAGAGAAATAATAATTTTTAGGGTCACAATTAGGGTCAACTTCTAGGCGGTTTTAAGGCCAACCTTCGCCGCTTGCTGGTGTTCAAACTCGTCTAACACGTGTGAGTAGTGGTCAGTCATAGCAAGGTTACTATGGCCCATCCAGCGGGATATAACTTTGATGTCAATCCCATCTTCGCGCAAACGTGTGCCAAAACTATGACGTGTGCTTTTCAAGGCATACTTGCTTGTATCTTCGTCGTTGTCAGATATTTCGGTTTCGCTTGCTATTCCTAGTGCTATCAAGATGCGCTTCAATTCCATGCGCAACCAATTAACAGTACAAGTAAATACTTTGTCTTGGCTGCCAGCCACTATACAATCCATAAATTCATACATGGGTTTGAATAGCGGGATGCGGCGCGATGACGTTTTTGTTTTGGTTCCGTCTATGAATATGGTGCGGCCCACAAAATCGAAATCACAATGTCGTATTTCCAGCAATTCGCCAGGCCTTGCCCCCGTATTGAAATATGTCATGAAATGAAAATAGTATTTGCTATGGTCTTTGGCATAGGCAAGTATGCGTTCTTGGTCTTTGCGTGTAAATGGGATTCCCGCTTCACGTTCGTGCTTGTGTTTCTTGAAATGCTGCACAACGTTCTTTTGGGTTAATTCCATTTTGTAGGCCCACGTCAAAGCCATGAATAACGTATTGTCTACGTTTTCACGGGTTCGACTGTATTCAACTTTCATAGACCCTTCGTGTAAATCAAGCGCGGTCAAGCTTTCCAGCGGTTTATCTTCAAAGTGAACCTTGATATGATACTTGATAGCGTTCCTATAACCTTTGGCGGTTGACTCGTTAATCTTGCCTTTTTGCTTTTTTCGCTCGTGGTGTATTCTTGGTTGTATTTCCAATTCATACCACTTGTCAAGCAAACCAAACAAAGTCAATTTTTCGATTATCGGCCTTCCTTGTGCTATCCGTTCATCCCGTTCTTTAAGTCGTGTATAGTGCTTGGATATTACTTCTAGCTGGTTGCGGCCTATGGCGGTTTGTCCTTGTTTGCGATTTTCAAGCATAGCGCGGGTTTCCCATCTTCCGTCTTTTCGTTTCCTAATTGTCCCTTCTTTTAGATATGGCATATTATGCACCCCCTTTTTTTCGGTGGGTGTTCATGCAATATCCAAAAAGATATTTGACTTGTGTATTAAGTTGTCAAAGAACACTTGCAAACGGGTGGTGCGCCATTTGTCTTGGATGCCCCGTCGCATAAATCTAAAAAACATAATCAAAAAGTTAGTCAAGGTGGAGATTTTTATTTTCTGCCTGTATCCCTATGCTGAAAATAAAAATACTACCTTTACTTGCTTTTTGCATTATGTTACAAAGAAAAGCGACGGGAATCCATGACAAATATCCTAATATGCCCCAGAGTAAAAAATAAAAGTTTACTTTTCCTTATCGGGGTATGGGGTGCCCCCATGTGTTTTATCATTATCATGCACAGAACATGGCAAGAGCAAATAGTGAGCGGTGGGAATCGGGTAGAATCCCATGCTAGTGGGATGACACCCGATGACAGAGCGAACGGAGCAACTATACGCACCAAGTAGCGAGCCGAAGGCGAGCGGGTCAATCACTAGGGGGTAGGTTTCAAAAATGCCCCCACAATTTGTTCGATGGCTTTACTATGTCACATTTTGTACACACTAATGATTTGCCTTATTTTTCCAATTCCTTCATAAGAAGCTGCTTATATTCTTCTTCGGTTATTTCGCCTTCTGCCCTTAATGCTTTTAGCACTTCTATTTTGTTCTCGGTGGTTCGCTGCGGGATATTGTTTTGAATAGTGATTTGCGGGGCCTGCGGTTTAATCAAAAGAAATAATAATCCTACGGGGAAGAACACAATGGCCAAGACAATTTGCCATGCTTGAATGTCACTTGTGCCGCTATATTCTTCGCCCGATTTCACTTCTTTTTGTGTAAGACATATAGAAAGGATTACTAGGTTTGCGGTTGCAAAAACCATACCAAACACTACAAAAATAATTTCTAATTCGTCACGCATATAATCAACTGCAAAGAATATGATTGCGGGAATATAAGTCAATGCGGTCAACACCAAGTGCCATATAATTATCTGCTTATTGGTTCGGTATTTCTCATTACACATAAGGCCACCTAATGATGCAATTCCTATACCTAAAACAATGAACAGCACACAGACAGCAATATCCGCACCTTCGGCTTCAAGTGCTATCATGCTTACAAAAGCCAGCAATATCGCAAACGCACCAAAAACAATTCCAGCAATTCCCCCGACAAGTAAAATTTTGTTTTTCTGCTCCATGATTTCTCCTTCAAAAAATAAAAGTGCCACCCCAACGGGATGGCACAGTCCAACTGCGAAATTCCCGTTGTTGTCACACAAACTGCCGAACACGTCGGTGGGTTTTTCGCGAGATGGCGAAATTGAACCCAACGTGTTCGAATATGCAATTTGTGTGACAATCTCATAATATCACAAGCAAGGCAAAATAGCCAATGCCTTTTTAGAAAAAGCACAAGTCGAATAATTGTGTTTTACTAATAAACGTGGGTTTACAAGTCACCCAATTCTTTTTCAAGTTCTGTAATCTCAATGTTCGGTTTTATGATTTTTCCATCTAAATTTACAAAATGACACTTGTGTGCAAGGCCGCGATAGTTCTTGGCAAAGCGGGTCAAATACAAATCGCAACCTTTTTCTAGGCCTAATTTCTTAACAAGCTGGGTGGGGATTGTGACTCTGTTGTCGCGCAACCTTCGTATGTAAACGCGGCACATAGGCATAAATACGGGGTCTTTGAAGGATATAAAAATTTCGCCCTTCCAAAAGAAAAAGTAAACGCGGTGTATAACGCGCTGCGGTTTATATCCTTTGCTTCGTGGCGGTTTAACACCTTTCCAAAATTCTTTTTTCAAATTGACAAACAAACTGCTGCGGCCCCGTGCTTGTAAAATACGATGACTAAATATTTGCATGATTTTTGCTCCTTATATTTTCTTGTGTAAAATATGAAAAATTTTTGCAAACCCCTTATAGAAATAAAAATAAGAAGGGGTTTACAATTTAATTTCACAAATTACACATTCCCCCTAAATACAATTGGCAGGGCTTTGATTTCCCAACCCTTGACAACGTTGCGCTCGGTCTTTCCGTCAATCGTTCCCGTTGCGTTCCAATAGTCTTTATTTTTCAGCATCTCGTAAAAGTTCCCCTTGTTCTCGGCTTTGAATCCATTAGTGGTACACCATCTTTGATAAGCTTCGTAAACGTCGGCAATTTTAATGACACTCTTTGGGGATTCTTCCATTCGGTCATCCCAAAAGTTCCCAACCTTGTCACTTTTTTCGCGATAGTCTGCGGTAGCATCCAAAACACATTGGGGTGGCACTAAACCTTCTTCGCGGAACATTCGCAACCCGTCAAGACACCAATTAAAAATGCCGCTTATGTTGTGGGGGTTCTTTTGTAATCGGTCTTTAAGTGTTGGGTCTTGTTTTGGTGTGCCTTTTTCGGTGGCCGAATAAAAGTGCTGGTCAAAGGTTATGACGTTAATTCGCCCACTTGAAAATAAAGTATCTTCCTTGATAGTTGGTAAAAAATTGGTGTTCATAAATAGTTTGAATTTCGGCATAAAGTCAAATTCAAGTCCATAGTTAAACCTAGCTGTTATCATGTCGCGGCCCGTTAGTTGCTTCAAAAGCCCGCTGTCAAAAATCATATTTTTCTTGGGCTCTGCTGCGTTCAAAAATCGGCACCCGTCAAGCTTTGCAATATCATTGTTCGCTTGGCGGCTGTCGTTGTTTTGTTTGGTTGCCAACGTTTCGGGCTTGATTGTCATAGCATAGCCCCCAGCATTACCCAGCATTTTAGCAAACGTTTCCACTAGGGTTCCTTTGCCATTTCTGGTCGTGGCCCCGTAAAGGATAAAGCAAGCTTCTATGTGGGTTTCCGCTGTAAGCGCATAGCCCAAAGCTTTTTGCAAGTAGCGCATCTTTTCCTTGTTGCTGCGCAGGATTCCTTTGATAAAATCTTCAAAGTCTTTACTGCGAATTTTTGGGTCGTAGGTAACGTTGCTTATTCTTGATATTAGGTCATCGGGGTTAAATTCCTGTCGCTCAAATGTTTTAAGGTTAAACGTTCCATTTTGGCAATTAAACAAATCGGGGTTCTTGTCAAGGTCGGCCTTTGTTATATGGTGGATGTCGCGGGCATCTCTAATCATAGTTTCGCGCACTTTGGCTCGTGTTGTTTTGCTAGCGAACATGATAAAATTCTGCTTGATGCTTTGGTTTGAAATTGTCGTGCCATAGATAAGTAGCGCATCCGAAAATTCCTTTGCAAGTGTGGCAACCTGCATCCCCAAGGTATCGGTTTTCCAAAGCTTGTCGTTGAACACCATCCACTCTTTTTCAGTTGTATTAAACCTACACTTGCGCTTGTAAAGGTCTGCAAATAGCCGCGCCAGCCCCTTTTCATCGTGACTGTAACCAAGTGGGTCAAGCTCTTGAAGTCGCGCTAGAAGGTCTTTACTGCCGCTAGGATAACGCAACACGTTTCTAATCGCATAGTCGCGCTTTTCGTCTTTGGTTAATGGGTTAGTGTATTCAAAGACATTTTCGGCCAATGATTTTATCTCGTCAAGGTCAAGCGGAACGTCACACCTTGCTTGGTTGATAACTTCCAGCATCTCAAAAATTTCTTCTTCGGTATAACCCAATTCTTTAAGCTGGGCCCCTTTTGCAAAAAGTGTCGGGTTGCGTTCGCCCGTTGAAATCGTCGGTGTTTCGTCGGTGTCTGCATTTGCGGCTTCACGCGCGGCACGTCTGCTACGTTCTTCAATAGGAAGTGGGTCAATTCTTGCTATTGCATCTGCACTAAAAGTTTTCATAGTAACACCACCTTTTTATTCGTGCCTAAAAAAGTTCTTGCCGCATCTTTGCAAGCTGGGTCGCATTGATTGAAAAGCTGCATTAGGTTTCGCATCATTATGTCGCGCTCGGTCTTGTCTGTGATTACTCGGTCACACACAAAAGCAAGTCTAAACTTGTGGTGCGTGTCGGTACTTGAAAACGTGTGGTAGTACAAAGCGGGGTTCAGGTTGTTTTGCTGGCAAATCATTAAGGCATCGGCAATCGTCGTGTGTGGGCCACTGCGTTCGTTGTCAATGTCTACCATGAAAAGTTGCTGCTGCACAAAATGTTTGCTTCGCATCCCGCCTTCTAAAATTGCGGGGCCCAACGTGTGGCCTTTGGCTATAAGCTCCGCGATTTCTTCAATGGTTAATTCTTGCGGCATGAAAAGAAGCTGGGCCCTTTTCTTGCTTGCGGCAATTTGTGGTTTGGTGGGCTTGGTTTGATACCCAACGGGGCAAGCATGAATTTTGATTTTCATAATTCAATTTCCCCCTTTTCAATCATGTCATTAAGAACAGCAAGTTGCTGCCGCGCGTTCTCATTCGTTCGGGCCAAAAATTCAAGTAGTTCCTTGTATTCTTTCCCGTATAGCTGGCCAAACGTTTTACCGCCGCTGTTGTCGGTTATATCTTGGTTTTGCGTTGCCTTTTGTTTTAGGGCCTTCTTCGCCCAATAGCGCGTTGATATTTGGTCTACGCGCTCTTTGTTCCGCATCCTATATTCGCGTTGGTATAAAGCGCGGCCTTCATTTGCCAATTTCTTGACTTCGGGGTTTTCCGATAAACCCACAATAAAATCTTTGTCTTGTTCGTTCACAATACACTTCCTTTTTTGCCATACATGAACGGATACTATCTCAAACCCAGCTCGTGGCTATTAAAATTTATTTTGACTGCAATATGCTAGTCTGCATGAACACCCAACTGTCGCGTGTGTGCCAATTTGATATACCAATGCAAAATAGGGGTGCTTGGTATATTTGTTTCTTCAATCTCATTTCCTAGATTGACTTTCCAACTCTCGGACTTGCCGCAACCTTCCACATATGCTAATCTTCGGGTCGGTCTGCTTTTTCCAGCAAGATATTTTCTATGTCAATAGTAACATAAACACAAGCATAACGTCAACTAAAATGTGGCCGCTTCATGGTATAATGAGTTATGTATTATGAAACAACAAACAACTGGACATTTGGCACACTAGAATTGATTTCTTTGATTGCTGCTGTTTTGACATTCTCTGCAATATGCGTTTCTTTATGGCTTGCTACAAAGTCAAAGACTTTACGATATAGGTTATTCCAAAAAAAGATAAACAAGGTCTTTCTAAAAGAAAATGAATTGCAAAGGATTATAATATTAAACACTGGACATATTAAATTTACTCTTTCAATGGTTGGATATAAAATCGGAAAATCGTTTTATTTCTGCAAGTTTAATCGTTATCAAAAGAAACACGAACACCCAGTTGTTTCAATTCGCCCGAATGGCGGGAAACATACCGACATAATGCAAGACTGTATTTTGCCTGTTTTTGCACATGAAGGAGATTGCGTAGAAATGGTATTGTTTCCAAAAGATTTTGATTTCAAGAATACCAATAAAAATAAAAAAGTATTTTACTTTATCGTGATAAATGGCAAGACAAGAGTTTTTAATAGTGGTATGCGTGAAAATGAGTTTTATGAAATAGTTGCTAACTTGACTCAAAAATCTTTGCACTATAAACAAGGGGATGAAAATGCAAGAGATTTGAATGACATTATTTTCAGAAATTAAAAAGCCATGACTGTTAATCATGGCTTCGCGTGTTCCTAGACTGACCCTAAAACAATCGAAATTATTAGGGTCAATTTTAGGGTCAAAATCTTTTGAATAGTGCATAACACCGCTTTTTTGTTGACATACCCCTATATATGGGGTATTATAGTCGTGGCTTCGTGGTAGAAAATCCCTGTGTCGGTGGTTCGATTCCGCCCGAAGGCACCACCAAAAAGAAAAACACCCAACGGGTGTTTTTTCTTTCCTCACAAATCTCACTAAAACGGGGCAGTCCCCAAACAAAAACCCATCAAAGCCCAACGCGGCGGGTAACTGGTTCACTCTCTTTCTTGTTTTCTTCTTTTTGCCATGCGGTAACGATTTGACCCATGTGTAAACGCTCGGGTGCCAAAATCATCCAATTACGCATGACAACGTTAGTACGGCGGATTTCACCACAGGGAAATTCAACGGTAACCATCGCACCGCTGATACCTGTACCGCTAACGGCACTGGCCAGGGGTAAAACAGTCCTAATCGTCGGCCTCTCGGTTTGCTGGGTGTGACATCCGTGGCAACATCTCTCGGTGGCAATAACCTCAAAAGTTATCTCCATCTTTTCGCAACGGTGGATTTCCTCAATTTCGTATTCAATGACACCCTCTCTGAACTCGGCGTGCCTGTGCTCGCCGTTCACCATGAATGTGTCTGGCAAAAATTCACAACACGGGTCAATCTCGTCCTTGAACTTGACATGGCGCAATTCGCCCCCACACTCGTTCTCAATGTGAACGGTGTACTTAATCCTCTCGCCGATTGCAACGACCTCACAATCTTGGGACTTCGTAATCTTCAATTTAACAGGCACGGTTTCAATGACATCGCTGGCCACCTCCACGGTACGACCACAAAGCTCTATCCCAACCATCGCTTTATTCTTTATTGTTCCTTCCATTATTTACTCCTTAATATTTGAATCACATGTATGCCATGTGGTTCATGATATGTAGGGAAGCAATAATGTGCCCGCGCCTCGGTGTGCCTAAATGTGTGTATGCTTTGTCAAATATCGTTGTCGTCTTCGGTCACGTATTAATATACGCTCCCTCGACTCCTCCTCATTCTCCTCGCCTACGCACATTTATTTCACACCTTTATTCCTCCACGATTGTTGTTTCTTCTTGGGCTTGGGCCTCCGCTGTATCTTCCCCATGTTGTGGCCATGTCCAATTACTCTTTGGCTTCATAAAAATCCACGACAAAAACGCAAACCCGCCGCCAACCAACATCAAATACACCCCGCCAAACACCTCGGCCAGCCCCAGGAACATCGAACCAACCGCAACTATGGCAAAAATCGACGACCACAAAACCAAGTGATGATAATGCTTCTCAAAAAATCTCGCCGCACCATTATCCAAATGCATCAATCCACCCGCAACAATCATAAATATAGCCGTGACAAACAATGCGGTTCCTGCAATCGTGGCAACCCAAAAAAATATGTCCTGCATGTCACCCACACGGTCTAACATAGTGAAAATATTGGCACCCAGCAATATATCAATCGTAACTCCACCTGGGGTGCCGCGCGCCCCAACACCGACCAACGGCAACAACACCGCCACCAAAAAAGTAACGCCCAGGCCAATTCCAACCCGTCCAATCAAGAAATTACGCTTCATATGGACACATTATACCACTATCTGGGACTATTTACCACAATTTGCTTGCAACCCGATTAAAAATCATGTATAATGAATATTATAAACTTAATATTCAAAAGTGAAAAACCCCATACGAAACGGGGCACGGAGGAAATAAATAATGCGTTCTGAATTTACTGGCGGGGTCTTCGGACTTCTGGGTATGTATATCCTTGCAATGTTACTCACCATCTTTACATTGGGTATCGGTACCCCATGGGCAATCTGCATGATGAAACGTTGGTATGCAAAACACACATTTATCGAGGGGCGTCAACTCCGCTTCGACGGAACTGGCTTGGGACTCTTGGGCCGCTTCCTCCTTTGGTGGCTGGTCGGCATCCTGCTCATCGGCGGTATGATTGTCCTGCTCATCGTCGTGATTATGGGCGACGGCGGCTTCACCCTCTCATCTGGCACCGACATAGACATGGCCGACGCTGGAAACATGTTCGGACTCTGGGTCGCTGGCTTTGCACTCGTGGTCATGCTTTACTCCCTCTGGCTCACCATCCGTATGGCAAAATGGGCAACACGTTTCCTGCGCTTCAACTAATACAAAATTTGAAAAAAGGGCAACCCCCCTTTTTTTTAGTTGACAAAACTGTGCAAAGTGGGGTATTGACTTATAGGCTTTCAACTGTTACTATAGGGTTGAAAAAAAGAAGAAAGACACTTTCTCACCCCAGCCGTTAGGCGACGGGTTACACAAAAAATATTCCCCCAAGTATTTTTTGCGAAGAGAGGAAGTGGCAACACTTCTTTTTTCAAGTCAGACGACGGTGAACGCAAAAAAACGGAGGTGTACAATTAGCTTCAAAGAACATTTGATTAACAGTCAAATTCGCGCAACCGAACTTCGCGTGATTGGCGAAGACGGCTCGCAACTCGGGGTAATGGGTTTAAGTCAAGCTATGAAACTGGCCGACACGGCCGAGCTCGACTTGGTACTCATCAGTCCAACTGCAAACCCGCCCGTCGCCCGCATCATCGACTACGGCAAGTACAAGTTTGAATCCATCCGCAAGGAAAAGGAACAAAAAAAGGCATCGAAACAAGCCAAGTTAAAAGAAGTCCAACTTTCACTAGGGATTCAAGATAACGAGGTCGCTTTCAAAGCCAAGGCCGCGCGCGGCTTCATCGAAGACGGGTGCAAGGTCAAGGTCGCAATCAACCGAATACGCGGACGTGCAACAATGAACGCGGACAAAGGCATAATCATAATGCAAAAATTCGCCGAATCAATGAACGACATCGCCGACACCGAAACACCGCCAACCAAGGGTGGTACCCCTGGCCGCAACGTATCCATCACAATGATACTCGCGCCAAAGAAAAAAAAGTAATCTAACCGATTAGAAGGAGAAAATATCATGCCCAAAATGAAGTCACACAGCGGAGCCAAAAAACGCTTCAAACCAACAAAGGGTGGCACACGTATCAAGCGCGCGTGTATGAACAAAAACCACATCCTGAACAAAAAATCACGCGAGCGCAAGCGTAAACTGCGCCAAGGCGACTACGTAGCCAGCGGCCAAGAGCGCATGATAAAAGGACTCATCGGCGCAGGCGGAAAGTCAAACTAAACTCTAACAACACTTTAAGGAGAATTCAACCATGAGAACAAAAATGGCAGTAAACAAAATGAAAAAACGCCGCAAGGTGCTAAAACTTGCAAAAGGATACCGCGGTTCAAAATCAACCCTTTTCCGTGTTGCAAGGGAACAGGTAATGAAATCCGGGCAATACGCCTACATCGGCCGCCGCCTGAAAAAACGTGACTTCCGCAAACTTTGGATTGCGCGTATCAACGCTGGTGCCCGCGCCAATGGTCTTTCATACAGCCGTATGATGGACGGCCTCAAAAAGGCAAACATCACAATCAACCGCAAAATGCTCTCGGACATCGCAATCACCGACCCGGCTGCGTTCACCGACCTCGCAATGGCTGCAAAGGCCGCCCTCAATATTGCTGCTTAACATTTATGTGCGCTGCGCTCGCATTTCCCATCACGTCCATGAACAACCAACCACGGACCACGTGTTATAAATGTGAACATAGTTCACGAATTAATGGAAAATGTCAGTAACCTATTGTTTTGAAAAAAAGTCGTGTTATGATGAAGTATGATAACTTCATCGGACAACACGACTTTTAAGATGCTCAAATCCCTCACAACAAAAAAGGGCAGACGTGATTTTAACATGTGTATTATCGAGGGCGAAAAACTCCTCTTTGAAAACTTGGATATTGTATCCCAGGTCTTCATCCGCGATGACTACACAATAACCCCCAACCTTCTCGACCTCGAACCCATCATTATATCCATGAAACTATTTAACCAAATAACTGATTTGGACAATTCCCCAGGCATACTCGCCACCGTGGAAAAACCCCCCCCAGTAAAAAACGCAAATTCAATAACCCCCCCCAAGGGTAGAACCCTAATTCTGGACAGAATCCAAGACCCGGGCAACATGGGAACCATCCTGCGAACCGCCGCCGCATTCGGCTTCAACACAATCTATACCATCGACTGCGCGGACGTCTACTCACAACGGGTCATCCGCTCGGCCATGGGCCAACAATTCAAGCTAGAGATTAAAGAAATAGAGATTAACGACATATCACAACTTGATACGGAACTCCTCATCGCCGATATGGGCGGCCGCGAACTCGGCACCGTCGGCGAAAACTTTGCATTGGTGCTAGGGAACGAGGGAACGGGCATACACCCCGACATCAAAAAATTCCCACACCGCATCGTAACAATCCCAATGCAAAACGGAGTAGAAAGTTTGAATGTTGCTGTATCTGGGGCAATTCTGATGAATATGTTATCAAGGGAGGAACTATAACATGGCTGGTCATTCCAAATGGGCGCAGATTTCCATTAGTCCGTGAGCTATGCTCACATTTATAACACGTGGTCCGAAGTAGGTTAGAGTAACGAGGTTTTAGAAGGAGAGAGTTTTTATGGCAGGACATAGTAAATGGGCACAGATTAAAAGGGCCAAAGGCGCGAACGATGTCGCCCGCGGTAAAATGTTCACAAAAATCGGCAAAGAAATTCACGTCGCCGTAAAACTTGGCGGCCCCGACCCTGACGGCAATCCGCGTCTGGCTCTCGTCATCAAAAAGGCAAAAGAAAACAACATGCCAAACGACAACATCAACCGCGCAATAAAAAACGCATCGGGGGCTGGCAAAGATACAAACTACGAATCAATAACGTACGAAGGCTACGCACCGGGCGGGGTGGCCGTCATGGTTCAATGCCTAACCGATAACAAAAACCGCACCGCCTCCGACATCCGCCACGCATTTGAAAAATACGGCGGCTCCCTCGGCGTCACTGGGGCCGTCTCATTCATCTTCGTCGAAATCGACGGCGAATACCTCCCCGACTACACAAACCCCCTCGACGACGAAAAATCAAAACTCTTTGAAAAATTCCTCGACAAACTCGACGACTGCGACGACGTCCAAGATGTATGGCACAACGCCGAGTAGGAGACCTAATGAAAAATAAAATTATACTAGGTATAGACCCTGGCTATGAACGCCTCGGCTGGGGCGTAATCGAATCCTGCGGCAACCGCGTCCGCCTCCTTGACGCTGGCGTCATCCGCACACACAAATCCGAGGAATTCCCAACCCGCCTCGCAATCATCCACGCCGAACTAACTTCCGTCATCTGTAAACACAAACCAACGGATGTCGCTATCGAAGACCTATTCTTTGCGAAAAACACAAAAACCGCGCTAAAGGTCTCGGCCGCGCGCGGGGTAATCTTCCTGTGCGCCGTACATCACTGCGGCACCATCCACGAATACAAACCAAACCAAGTCAAACTATCAACCACGGGCGTAGGTAACGCAGACAAAACCCAGGTCCAGGAAATGGTAAAACGCATCCTCGGCCTGCCCGAGGTTCTCAAACCGGACGACATCGCCGACGCCGTCGCAATCGCAATCACACACGCGGCGCACTCACGCTCTTAAATCTTTCCCCGTCAACTTCAACTCCGCGGTAATCTCCTTGTAAAATACACGGCTTGCAATCCTGTCACCGTAACGCTCAATCACCATATCACGGTCCAAATTAGTTGTAATAATCGTCGCCCGCCGCGCAACCAACCGCTCGTTAACAAGGTTATAAAAATTCTCCTCGGTCACATTGCGAATAACTGGCTCGGTCCCCAAATCATCAATAATCAACAACTCCGCCTCAACCATATCCCCAAACGCCTCCTGGTCACGCTCAAACACGTATCGCTTAATCCGCTCAACCATTCCAAACGCTGTGACATAAACCACACTAAACCCGCGCCCAACTAATTGCCCGCCCAGCCAATTCACCGCCACCGTCTTGCCCGTCCCCGTGTTCCCGCCTATGACCAAATTACGCTTAACTGGATTCGGAAATTTGGCAACATACTTCTCCAACGACTGATACGGCTTCTCCAATCCCTCTGGCACCTTGAACCCATCAACAACTACCAACCCCGACTCCGCCATCAACCGCTTCTCCAACTCAACTTCAATATCTAGAAGGGGAACGGGGGAATAATACCGCGCAAACAATCTGTCGTACTCATCCTGCAACTTCCTAACACTCTTTCCCTTCAACACCTGCTCACGAATTTCTTTATCCAACTTGGCAAATTCTGCATCACTCAACGCCGCCAAATACGCTATACGCCGCGCCTGCTCGTTATCCGCTACACGCCTTGCAACTTCTGCCTCAACCTCTTTACGAATTCTGTCCTTACCCATTCCCTAGAAATCCTCCTCTGAAAACTCTGCAAAGATTTTCGTCGCCTCTCTGTCTGTAAAACTCTGACGCGTAACCTTCTTGTCTGACACACTTGGCTTGCCCGACTTCTTCGCCGTATCAACCGTCACAATCTTTTGGTCATACCAATTCGCCAATACGCGGTTCATATACATCATCGCGTTGCCGCTGCCTTTACTCAAACTCGCCGCGTACTCAATCATCTCATCACTCATCGCCCAATCACTCTTCCATGTTGAATAAAAGTCCCTGTCAAACTGCGTCACATCACGCGTTATACCCAACTTCTCTAACAACACCTTAATAACCTTATCCTTGTTCGTTCTCTGTTGTATGTACGATTCCAACGAGCTAATATTGGTCAATCCCATCTTATAAAACTTTGATATAACCCGGTCCATTCCAAACAAAGTCCGCGTCCCCGAACGAAAACAATGCGCGGCAACGGCAACCAATGTATCATCATCAAAACCTTTCAATCCCCACGGCACCAAATACTCCTCAATCATAGGCTCAACATTCGGCATGTATTCACCCAACCGCCGATTAATATCACGGGCCAGGGTAACCAACCTACTCTTCTCACCCTCATAATTTTCAATTTGGTCTTTCTCAAACAACTTCAATCCAAAGTACCTGTCTAACGACGTGTCCAACTTATTAATCGACCCCTTTGACTTCTTCGCAACAAACATGACGATATCATTTGAAAAGCCCTGACCCGTACGCCATTTTTGATACATCTCAAAATCCGTTGGCTCTGGCGCACGTTTAATCCCCAAGGCCTTTAATACCGCAACAACGGACGCCGTTTCACTTGCTTGTCCTGCTAATTCCTCTTTTACGGCTTCATATGTTTTAATTCCCTTGTGCGCCCAATTTGACGCAACTGTCATTATATACGCACCGCTGATATCCTCGCCCTTTATGTCGACACAATACTTGGCAATCATAACCAAGGCATTCGGGTCCATATGACGCGACTCCAAAAGGGTATAATAGTCATTAAACTCTGACGGAGTAATCATGCGCCCTGGAATAACTGCTTGAATGTCCGCATTGAATTGGTCATACTTGCCTGGTTTTATCTTTTTGATTTTGGATGCATTTGTGCGTGGGGGCAGGTACTTAACCTCAATCGGTTCTAACTTCAAAACCTGAACCAATCCTAAATCTGCCAGGAAAGTAAACGCACTAATAACATCATCAACGGTAACACTTAACGTACTGGCAAAATGCTCTAACGTATTGTCGTATCGATTTGCGGCCCCACACAGGTACAGCCCATATATATAAACCCGCAACACATCTGGCTGCATGGTCGGCAAATGCTCGTTAATAAACGTGTTCGACACCGACGTCGAATTCTCCACGATATGTTGCGAACTGTATGATACAAACGACATGGGTACAGTCTAGCACACACCTTCATATTATGAAATATGAAAAAAGTATTCAACGGAGTTTGTACGGCCTTGGTAACACCAATGCGAAAAGGTCAAATAGACTTCAGGGCAACGGGTCGTCTAATTGAACGACAAATAGAAGCGGGCGTTGGCTCAATATTGCTGTTGGGCACAACGGGAGAAAGTGCCACGGTATCCGAACAGGAACGGTCGGTAATCGTCTCATTCGCCGTTGATGTCATTGCGGGACGTGTGCCGTTGATTATTGGAATTGGCGGAAATAACCTTGATACGATAATTCGTTACGGCCAATCGGCCAAACGGGGCGGTGCGGATGCGGTATTGGTCACGGCACCATATTATAACAAGACAACCCAAGACGGCCTGGTAAAATATTTCGAGGCAATTGCGCGGGCACTAAAAATGCCAATCATTGCATACAACGTCCCTGGGCGCGTAGGCATGAATATCGAACCCGAAACCGTTGCACGTATCGCACAAATCAAATGGATACACGGAATAAAGGAAAGCAGCGGCAACATCACCCAAATCCAAGAGGTCATCCGCCGATGTCCGCGGTTCCCTGTATACTGTGGGGACGATGCATTGGCTTTGGCATCATACACTATGGGGGCAATGGGGGTCGTCAGTGTCGCTTCAAACACCCATCCAACCGACGTTGTCGAAATATGGCGGAAAAAGAAAAGGGACAAATTCCTGCAAATGTTGCCGCTATTCGATGTCCTGTTCTGTACGGTAAACCCGATACCAATAAAATACCTCTTATGGAAAAAAGGCCTAATCGCGAACGAGCTACGCCTACCTCTGGTTCCATTGCCTGAAAAGTATCATTCTTTGCTGGACGAATTCGTCTAAAGGAAACTCTTTGCGTCCATAATCTTCTTGACAATCTCCTTGACCCAGACAGCTATTTTTGCTAGAATTGTCGAATAGGGGATAATGTAAGGACGAAAAGGGTGACATGACAAAAAACAAAGCGATTATTAAATTTGCGGTAATCCTCCTGGTCTTGGGCTTGGGGGTTTTTCTGACATTTGCGAACTTTCGGATTCCGTTCACAACCACACGTTATGTTGGTTTCATGGGCGCAATCGAGAACAAAATGGGTATTGACCTGCGCGGCGGTGTCTTGGCCGTGTTTGACGCACCAACAGACAGCAGCGACGATGCAATGAACGCAACCGTCCGCCGTCTGGAAAACATGTTAAACAGCCGCGGCTTCGTCGAGGCCAGTGTCATGCGCCAAGGCCCCAATGCAATCCGTGTCGAGGTTCCGGGGATGCAAGACACCGAAGACCTGATGCAGGTTATCGGTGAACCTGCGGATATTGAATTCCGCCGTTCCCAAGGCGAAGAATCCTTTATAACGGGCGAACATATCAACAGTGTCTCCGTCGTCCAACAACCAACATTTGATTTCGCAATTCGTTTGCACTTCACTAACGAGGGTGGTCGTCTCTTCCGCGAAGCAATCCAGGCCGAGGGCATGGGTGGCAGTATCCGTATCTTCTCTAACGGTGACCTCATATCCCAACCAACCATTCAATCTACTGACGTGGGTATTGACAACACGGCATTGATTACCAGTGACGGTCAAACCCAAGCCCAGGCCGAGAACTTCCGTACACAAATTGAATCGGGGTTGTTCGAGGTTCGTCTAACAAACACGGAAACCAGCATCATTCCCGCAACCTTGGGCGCGGGCGCATTGCGCGGCGGTATCATCGCGTTCATCATCGCGATTGTGTTTATTTTCCTGTTTATGTGGTTCCTATATCGTGACATGGGATTGGTATCCAACCTGTCCATGTTTATTTATGTTGTTCTTTTCTTGGCTGGTTTGGCTTTGATAGACATGGTGCAATTGACCTTGCCGGGGGTCGCGGGGATAATCCTGGCCTTGGCCATGGCGGTTGACGCCAACATCATTATAATGGAGCGTATCAAAGACGAATACAAATCGGGCAAGCGTATGGCTGTATCTGTCGAGAGTGGTTTCAAAAAATCCTTCTGGACAATCTTTGACGCGAACCTAACATCCATCATTGCATCTGGGGCATTGTTTATTGTCGGTACTGGCCCAATCCAAGGCTTCGCGGTAACATTGTTGCTCGGTGTTGCGGTTTCGATGTTCTGTTCGTTGTTTGTATTCCGCAAACTGGCGCAACTATATCTATTCATCAATCCAACCAGTGCAAAACGCCTGCGCCTAGGTGCCCAGAACGACATAAACGAAGACATCCCTGTAATCACAAAGAAAGAGCGCAAGCTCAACGTATAAGGAGTAGGACAGAATGGCAGAATCAAAACAAAGTATCATTGACCGCTTTCGGTCTGACGACTTCAAAATTGCCGCAAAGGGCAAGTGGTACGCAATCGCACCTGCGATTTTGGCCGTGGTCGGAATTATACTTTTCTTTACTATCAATTTTAACCTTGGTTTGGACTTTACTGGCGGACGTATGATTACGGTTTCGGGTGTGACCAGTGAAACTTACGCCGAAACACGCGCAACAATCGAGAGAAGACTGAACGAGGTCAACGGCATCCGCTACAACGTTGTTCGTGTCGACGGTGACGGTGTACGTATTGACGTTGAATTCACCGTGGCGGGTTACGACCCCGAATCGGAAGAGGTCGACGCCATCGCAACGGCAATTCACGAATATTTGGTAATTGCGTTGCCTGGTAACACTGTCAACAGTGACGGTGTCATAACCGCCCGTGCATCGACCGAGCGTATCCTTAACACATTCATGGCCGTTGGTCTGGCTCTGATACTTATGCTCTTGTATATGTTGTTCCGCTTCAAATTCACGGCTGGTGTTGCCGCAATTATCGGTCTTATGCATGACGTACTTGTGATGCTGGCCCTAACAATGATATTCCGTATCCCGGTGAACCAGGCCTTTATTGCCGCCCTCATTACCGTTGTCGGATACTCGATTAACAACACCCTCATTTTGGCCGACCGAATTCGCGGAAAGGAAAAAATGAACACCAAGGGGCAATCGGTCGAAGAAATCGTGGACAGCTCGGTCAAGGAAACCTTTGCCCGTACAATGAACACAACAATAACAACATTGGTACCCGTCTTTGCCTTGATTGTCTTTGGCGTACCGCTCATCCGTGAATTCGCAATCCCAATTATGTTCGGTCTAATAGCAGGTACATTCAGTACAATCTTCGTCGTAACATCTCTCTATGTCCGCTTTGAAACATACCGCCTTGCAAAACAAAAGCACAGAAAAAAACTGGAATCAAAGAACCCCGCAAAGGCCTAACAACACCGCTTGTATAAAAGGATATCCATGTGGTATCCTTTTTCATTATGAAAACACCGCTCGTTGCGATTATCGGCCGTCCAAACGTGGGCAAGTCCACGTTCTTTAACACCATCATCGGCAAGAACCTGTCGATAACGGACGATGAACCGGGTGTAACCCGCGACCGTATAATCGAAGACGCGGAATGGGCGGGCACCCGCTTCCAATTGGTCGACACGGGCGGCATAGACTTTGACGAGGCCAACGCCTGGGCCGCACATATAAGGGAACAGGTCGATATCGCAATCAACCTGGCCGATGTTATCATCTTTTTAACATGCGGCGTTTCTGGCGTTCACCCGCACGACATTGATATCGCTAATCTTCTGCGCCGTGCAAAAAAGCCCGTCATCTTGGCGGTGAACAAACTCGATAACTCCGAACGCGAAAACACCCTTTACGACTTTTACAATCTTAAAATAGGCGAGCCAACGGGGATAAGCTGCACTCAACGTCGTGGCCTTGGTGATTTGCTCGACCGTGTCATTGATGCAACTGGCCGCAATCCCATAACGGACGATGCGGAAATCGACCGCCCCTCGCGCATCGCAATCGTCGGCAAACCAAACGCAGGCAAGAGCAGTATAATCAACAAACTCCTCGGCGAAAACAGGGTAATGGTCAGCGACATCGCGGGAACCACGCGCGATACGGTGGACACACAAATCAAACACAACGGCAAAAGCTACATCTTAACCGACACCGCAGGCATCAGGCGCAAACGCAGTATCGAAACCCAAACAATAGAACATTACAGTGTCCTTCGCGCCCTCGCCAGCATCCGTAACAGCGACGTTGTTGTCCTCGTCATCGATGCGGCCGCGGCCGATACATCAACATCCGACCCAGTACTATCGGAACAGGACGTTCGTCTCATCGGTTACGCACACGAAATGGGCAAGCCCAGTTTGGTTGTCGTAAACAAATGGGACTTGGTTGAAAAAGACACGCACACAATCGTAACGTTTGAAAAACGTATATTGCGCGACTTGGCATTCATGCCATACTTCAAATCAATTTATATCAGTGCCCTTACGGGAAAACGCGTAGGCGAGGTCATGAACGGCGTTGAATTCGTCCTGGAACGTGCAAATACGCGCATCACCACGGGAACGCTGAACACTCTGATTACTGGATTCGTCGGAACAACTCCGCCGCCAATGACGGGCGGCAAAAGGCCAAAGTTCCTATACTGTACCCAGGTCACTTCGGCACCCCCAACGTTCGCGTTGTTCGTATCGGACAAATCGCTGGTACGGTCAACATACCTGCGCTATCTGGAAAACTGTTTACGTAAATCGGTGGACTTGACGGGCACACCAATAAAATTTGTATTAAGAAACAGGAGTGAAAAATAAATGTCACTATTTTGGCTCACACCGCTTTGCATCGGTGCTTACTTTATTGGGAATATCAATTTCTCTATTATCATTTCGCGCTTCCGTAAAAAAGACATCCGAAAGGAAGGCAGCGGTAACGCGGGTGCGACAAACATGTTGCGGGCATTCGGGGCAAAGGTCGGTCTGATGATATTCTTCCTGGACATGGCAAAGAGCGCCATTCCCGCCTTGGTCGGCTTGTTGCTATGGGGCGGTGACTACGGGCAAATCGCGATGTATGCTATGGGGCTATCGGCCGTTTTGGGACATTGCTATCCTGTGATTTACGGTTTTCGCGGGGGCAAAGGCGTTGCCTCAACCGCGGGCGTGTTTATTGTTGCAAATCCGTTGGTATCGCTCGCCGCTATGGCCGTGTACATCGTATACTTCATCGTCTGGGAATACGGCGCAATCACCTCAATTCTATTTGTTTCAACCTTGGTAATCTTTGAATCGGTGCGCAGCACCCACATCGCCGCATCCCTCCTAATATTCGCGTTCTATGTCCTGCTATGGATTACCCACCGCAAAAACATGGTGCGCCTGCTTTCGGGGGCCGAGAGCAAAGCCAGCCTCCTCAAAAAACTCAAAAAGAAAAAAATGGCAATGCGCCAAGAATGTTGGCTGGCCGAGTGTTGTACCGAGGTTCGGAACGAGCAATAATTTTTTGTCGAATATTTAATTTGTGGCCCGCATAACGATGGTTAATTCAAAGTTAATAGGGGGCGAAATGGCACAGAGTGTTTTCAACGACATAGCAACTAGGACGAACGGAGAGGTTTACATCGGGGTCGTTGGGCCCGTGCGCGCGGGCAAATCAACGTTCATAAGCAATTTTATGCAACGCGTGGTCACACCTAAAATTCGTGACCAACATGAATTGTCGCGCCTAACCGACGAACTGCCGCAATCTGGCGATGGCACGGGCATTATGACAACTCAACCGCGATTCGTCCCGCGCGATGCGGTTTCTATTCAAATCGCAAAAACATCCATGAAAATCCGCATGGTCGACTGCGTGGGCTATTTAATAGAAGGTGCGACCGGCCACGACCGCATGGTAAAAACCCCATGGTCTGATGCGGAAATGCCATTTGAAAAGGCTGCCGAAATCGGCACAAAAAAGGTAATCCGCGAACACAGCACAATCGCAATCGTCATGACAACCGACGGAACGATTACCGACATCCCGCGCCAAAATTATATCGAGGCCGAGGAACGCGTAATAAACCAACTCAAAAAACTGGGCAAGCCATTTGTGGTGGCGGTCAACAGCCGTAACCCCGACGGCGACACGGCAAAAACAATCGCGGCTGAAATGGCAAAAAAACACGGGGTAGGGGCAATCGCAATAAACGCCCACACAATGACCGACGCCTCCATGAACGCAATTTTCACCGCATTGATGAATGAATTCCCTGTGACTGGCTTCCGCGTGAACATGCCATCCTGGCTCTCTGTACTACCCGCCGACAATGAAATGGTGGCCGAGGCCATCACCGCGCTGAAAGCGCACACGACAAAAGTCAAAAAAATGGCCGACAACAACACGGGCCGAATGTTTGAAAAGAGCCTGCACTTCGCCTCCCTCGACACCGTAACAATAGAGGCCGCAACAGGGGTCGTCTCATACAACCTCACCCCAAAACCTGACCTGTATTTCCGTGTCTTAAGTAACGCTGCGGGGGCACAACTCGGCTCCGAGGCTCACTTGGTTTCGTTCCTTGGCCATGCCGCCACCGTACGAACTGAATACGCCAAGATTAAATCGGCACTCGACACCGCACGGGACAGCGGCTACGGAATCGTCGAACCACAATTCTCTGAATTCAATCTCGAACGCCCAACTCTGCACAAGAGCGGCAAAAACTTCGGCGTCCGCTTCCGCGCAACGGCACCATCCCTACACATCGTTCGCGTCGACGTCGGCACATTGGTCACACCGTCAATTGGCACACGGGGCCAAAGCGAGGAAATGCTAAACCTCCTCACTGGCCAATTCGACACCGACCCATCTGGACTGTGGCCGGTGCCAATCTTCGGCAAGAGTCTCGAGTCCCTGGTGCGCGAAGGCATCCAATCCAAATCGGTCGCAATGCCTGTTAACGCACGCCTAAAAATGAAACGCACGCTGTCCAAAATCGTCAACACGGGCCGTGGCGGACTCTTCTTCATGGTTTGATACCCCAAAAATCTATTCGACAAAAATCGGCAACTTCGGCCGATTTTTTTCATATGAATGGCTAATATGATATTTGAATCTTTTATGACCTTCCTGGGGAAGGTTCTTTTTTTCAGCGGAATGGTCAGCGGCGAAAAATCCAGCTTCCCAAAACCACTAACAAAGGACGCCGAGGCTGAACATTTCCGCCTATTCAAAACCGAGGGCAACGCGGAATCCAAAGAGATTCTAATTCGCCACAACCTGCGCCTCGTCGCGCACGTGGTAAAAAAGTACAATGGCGCGGCCGAGGCGGACGACCTAATCTCTTGCGGCACGATTGGCCTAATAAAGGCAATAAACAGCTTCGACCCAACCAAAGGCGCGCAAATCTCAACATACGCGGCACGCTGTATTGAAAACGAGATTCTTATGTTCCTGCGCGTGTCAAAAAAACACCAAAAGGTAGGCAGCCTAAACGAGAGCTTCGGCACCGAAAAAGACGGCAGCGAACTGGTACTCGCCGACATCATCGCGGACGAATCGGACGACCCAAAAGAAATTGAACTGCACAACCAAATGATGCAACGATTGGTGGGGGAAATGCAAAAACGGCTATCCGAGCGCGAATTTACAATCATCAAACTGCGCTATGGAATCGGCTCTGACAAATGCCTCCCACAACGCGAGGTCGCCGAGATGCTGGGCATATCGCGCAGCTACATCTCCCGCATCGAAAAACACGCAATCGACCTGGTTCGCCAAATCGTATCCGAACCAACATTCCGCGGATTTTACGAGGAAGAAGTCTAAAAGAACCACAGCTTCCCACTATCACGCTTTTTCGCAACAACCGCCTTGCTCTCTGGATTAATCGCGGGCCCTGTAAAGAGTTTAACCGTATTACTCCTCTCCGACTGCATGGCCTCACTCGACCCCACAACCTTTGATATCACAAAATACTCTGCCGACCCCTTGGGCTTCGCATTCTTATCCATGTACGTATACTCACTGCCATCACCGTTAATAACTTCCTGCAACTTCTCGGACTTACCATCACGCTTGTAAATCTCATACGACTGATACGGACGGGTGGTAAACCAAACCGCAGGAACTCCCGTATCTGCAATCTTGCCGTCTAACTTCGCGGGCTTCGGTTCCTTATGCCTGCCGCTAACCTCTCTCGGCGCGTGCCGCATCGCAAAATAATCACGCCCTCGCTCGGCATTCGGCGTCATCTCATTGGCCAACTTCATCTTGCCATCTTTGGCTTCTATGATATCAAACTCCATCTTTGCCACTGTGTCTGGAACCTTCCACCCGCTGGCTTTGCTTTCCCGAATAATATCACGTGCAACAAATGCTGTTACGCCGCCACCCGTACCACCACGGGGCAGGTCATTCTCAACCCGCATACTGGCATTCCCGTGCCACACTACCAATACATCTTCCGCCGTATACGCAACACATGTTGCATCGGTATTTGTCTCGGCACCGCCACGCTCGGCCGTACCTGTTTTCGCGGCAACATTGGATACGGAATTCAATTTTCGTGCCGTGCCATGCTTAACGGTATCACGCAACATATCGGTCACCAAAAAGGCCGTGTCCGCACCAACAACGCGCTCCTGCGTCTGCATGTGCCGCCACACAACATTTCCATTACGGTCTGTAATATGACGGACAAAGCTCGGTGCCACGCGCGTGCCGCCATTTGCAATCACGCAATAACCGGCCAATAACTCATCGAATGACGTACCCGCCTCGGTAACCCCCAGGGACATGTGAACGCCCTCTTTACCATGTGCGGGTAACGCACCCATCCGCCGCGCAACATCACACGCACGGTCAACGCCAACATAATCCAAAACACGGGCCGCGGGGATATTGTGACTGTGGACTACACTCTCTCGAACCGTCACGGGGCCACGATGCACTCCATCATGGTTCCGCGGGTGAAAATCACCTGCGGCATATGGCGTGTCGTTGATGTAGGTGGCGGGGGATACAACCCCCATTTCCACGGCAGGGGCATAAACCAACAACGGCTTCATCGCGCTGGCAAAATTGCGTCGTGCCCCAATCAAAACGGGTGACGAATAATACGCCGCCCGCACTCCGCCATGCACATCCGCCAACACCGCCGCCGCATCCGCTGTGTTGCCCGATACGTCCACCACATGATAACTGCCCGCGGTAATTGTACGATTCATACGCTCTTGGGCTTTCACATCTTGATACGTAAATATCTTATATCCCGCCGCCGATATCTCCGATTGACCCTTACCCAAAATTCCCGCCGCCTGTGCCATCGCCGCCGCACGATATCCATACGCCGATGGGGCCATCAATCGCGTGCGCTTCGGTGCGACAACAATTTCCTCTTTTTTTGCCGCATCATACTCGGCCTCTGTGATATGACCTTGCCCCCACATTAAAAAAAGGACGAAGCTCGCCCGTTCTGAAAACCGTTGTGGATGGGTATGTGGGTCGTAATATCCTGGCCCGCGTAACAACCCCGCCAATGCCGCCGCCTCATGTGGCGACAACTTGGCCGCTGGTCGGTCAAAGTAATATTGCGCCGCCCCCTCTAATCCATAAACCCCATTACCAAAATAAACGGCATTCAGGTACATCTCCAAAATCTGGTCTTTCTCGTATCGCGACTCCAACTTCCGCGCCAAACTCGCTTCCTTTATCTTCCGCGTCATCGTCTTCTCATGGGACAGGTGCGTGTTCTTAATCAACTGCTGACTAATCGTACTGGCCCCCTCCTTGGCACGGCCTGCCTGAATATTGCGATATGCGGCTTTTCCCACGCGCCCGTAACTTATACCGCCATGATTGTAAAAGCTCTTGTCCTCAACCGCTACAAAGGCCATGGGAACGTGCCTGGGCAAATCATCCATACGAACCCGCTGATACGCCTGACCCTCCTCAATCAATTTGTCGTTGACATCGTACAACGGGGCATGGCGGTTCGCATTCTCCAATCGTGCGGACGAAAGGCTGGGCGACATGTAAATCACACCCACCGTGGCCACCACCGCCATGACCAAAAACAATCCTAACACCGCCGTCATTCGTACTGCACGTTTCATCTTTCCTAGTGTTCCCAACACGTGCTATAATAGTCACGCAAATGAAAACATTTAACATCCGAACATATGGTTGCCAAATGAACGTACACGAGAGCGACAAAATCGCCGCCCTCCTGACTTCACACGGTCTAACGCGAACTGACGACCACGAAACCGCTGATATTCTTATCTTCAACACCTGCACGGTTCGCAACACGGCCGAAGAAAAAATCATCAGCCACATTGGCCTTGCCCACTCACAAAAGAGGGGGGGCAGGCGTGTCACAATCGCGGTCGTGGGCTGTCTATCTCAACGCGAGGGCGTTGCTACTTCTCTAATGAAAAAGTTCCCTCGCCTGGACATCATCCTCGGCACGCACAACATCGGACGAATTGCCACGGCCGTCGACAATGCTACGGCGGGTAAAAAAACATTGGACATCATCACGGAACGCGAAGACTTCACCGTACCCGTAACCGATACGGTACGCACCGATAACACCGACCTGGTCACGCATAAACCTGGAACGGACACTCACTTCATCAACATCACATACGGGTGCGAAAACTACTGCACATACTGCATTGTTCCATATGTCCGCGGGAAATTAATCTCACGGCCAATGTCTGAAATTGAATCCGAATTCGCGGAATACAAAACTGGCACCGTCTATCTCCTTGGCCAAAATGTGAACAGCTACAAATGCCCCGAAACAAACACCGACTTCGTGGGACTCCTGCGACACCTATCACGCGACACAAACGTCATGCTCAACTTCCTTTCATCCCACCCGCGCGACTTCACAAACGAACTGGCGGCCGAAATCGCCTCAAACCCGCGCATAGACAAAAACATCCACCTGCCAATCCAATCTGGCTCAACGCGCATTCTAAAGCTAATGAACCGCGGCTACACGGCCGACGACTTCCGCGCAAAAATCGCAAACCTGCGCGCCCTCTGTGTGGACGTAAAACTAACAACGGACATCATCTGCGGTTTCCCATCCGAAACTGACGACGACTTCGCCGAAACCATGCAACTGGTTCGCGACATAAAATTTAACGCGGCGTTTATTTTCCCATACAGTCGGCGCAGTGGCACCCCCGCCGATAAAATGCCCGACCAAATCCCACAAAAAATAAAAAAAGAACGCACTACAAAATTAATAGAGTTGCAACGACAAATCGCAAATGCTAAAATACAACCATGACTCAAATGATGAAACAATATCGCCTGGTCAAAGACCGCCATCCAAACGAAATCGTATTTTTCCGCTTGGGCGACTTTTACGAAATGTTCTTTGACGATGCACTAACCGCCAGTCGCGAATTGGGTATAGCCCTAACGGGACGCCAGGGCGGAATGGACGAAAAGGTACCAATGTGTGGCGTCCCTCACCACAGCAGCCGCATGTATATAAAAAGACTAATAGACAGGGGTTTCAGTGTCGCTCTCTGCGAACAACTAACCCTCCCGCAAAAGGGCAAGACCATGGTCGAACGTGACGTGGTCAAAATCATAACCCCTGGAACAATAGTTGACGAGGACTTCCTTGACCAAACTCGCAACAACTTCGTCGCCTCCGTCTTCATGCCAAAACGGGGCCGCGTCGGTGCCATCTCATGGGCGGACATATCGACGGGCCAATTCTTTGTCAAAACTGTCGACAACGACATCGTGGCTATCTTGGATACGCTGGCAATGATAAACCCGCGCGAGGTCATTTGCACCGAAACATTCAAAACCGAATTTCGGGCCTCTCCAATCGCCTCCGAATTTTCATTCCGCCCAATGGACCATTATGGGTTCGCATTCCTGGGCGACACCGCAACCGACACAATCCTACGGTACTTCCAAATCAATTCAACATCGACGTTTGATATTGAATCGGGCGGTCCAACTGCCTCTGCCTGCGGTGCATTACTCGAATTCCTCCTACACACGCAAAAACAATCTTTGAAAAACATCACAAAAATTATAACCGTCCGAAATGATGACATAATGATACTGGACAAAAACGCGCGAGAGCATCTTGAAATAACCCACCAATACCGCGACTCAAACTCAAAATACGGCTCGCTACTCTGGACGGTGGACGAAACCAAAACCCCCATGGGCGCGCGCCTGCTGTCCACTATGTTGTCCCAACCTCTGCGCGACATCGCCCGCATTAACCAACGACTGGACGCGGTCGAACTTTTGGTAACCGACAACGTCACCTGCCGCGACCTGCGCGCGTGCCTGTCAATGATATCCGACCTATCCCGCCTCTCGGCCAAAATCGCCTCACGCGACATCATGCCGCGGGATATCCTGGCCTTAAGGCGGAGCTTCGACCAAATCGCCGAACTCAAATCGGGCCTGCTCACATTCTCGCGCGGGGTACTTAAAAATATCCAAGAGGGCCTAACCCCCCTCCCCGAAACCTCCGACCTAATCGCCCGCGCAATCGCGGACGAACCGCCCGCTAAATTGGACGATGGTGGCTACATCCGCGACGGCTACGATGCAACGCTGGACGAACTGCGCGCCGCAACGAAAATGGGCCACAACTGGATACAAAAACTGGAATCGTCCGAAAGGGTAGAGAGCCAGCTCAAGGAACTCAAAATCGGCTACAACCGCGTAACTGGTTACTACTTCGAGATTCCAAAAAGATTAAGTGACCAGGTTCCATACCGCCTCCAACGCATCGCCACAACAACAAACACGGAACGCTATATAACGCCCGAGCTAAAGGAACTCGAACGCAAAATCCTGGGGGCCGCCGACTCGGCCCGCGCGCTAGAGGTAAAAATCTTGGCCACTGTCCGCGACGAACTGGCAAACATCCTGCCAACAATCCAACAAAACGGGGAACTGGTGGCAATGCTCGACACTCTATGCTCACTTGCGACCGCCGCCGTCCGCAACAAATGGCGGCGTCCAAAACTAAACGATGGCGGCCAACTCGCCCTAAAAAATGCCCGCCATCCTGTCGTTGAAAAAATCATCGGACAAAACATGTACATCGCCAACGACTGCCAACTGGCTCGTGGCACCAAAACCACAATGATTATCACTGGCCCAAACATGGCGGGAAAATCGACATACATGCGCTCCATCGCCTGCACGGTATTACTCGCCCATGTCGGCTCATTCGTCCCCTGCGACTCGGCCGCCGTTCCAATCACCGACCGCATCTTCACGCGTATCGGCGCCTCCGACAGCCTCCTCACTGGCCAATCAACATTCATGGTCGAATGTGTAGAACTCGCCAATATATGTCAAAATTCGACAAGAAATAGCCTCATACTGCTGGATGAAGTGGGTAGGGGAACTGGTACAAAGGATGGGAGAGCCCTTGCAAGTGCGGCAATTTTGTATATAACCGACAAAATTGGGGCGCTCACCATGTTTGCTACACACTTCCATGAGTTGAATGTTTTGGCGCAAGATAATCCACGGATTAAGAACTTCAAGGCCTTGACTTCAAAGATTAATGGGCAGATTGTGTTTTTACATAAAGTCGAGCCGGGTATAGAAGATAATAGTTTCGGCCTTGATGTCGCAACGCTTGCAGGCATACCTAAAGAGATTATCTCAAATGCCCGACAACTTTATGATATGGACTGGACTCAACAGTTAACGCTGCCAAGTGAGGAAAGAGGTGAGGCGGTTGTAGAAAAGCCCAAGGCAAAGAAAGTGGCGGAGGTATTCCCTATTGTTTCTAAACTACAGAATATTGATGTAGATCGCCTTACCCCTATGGAGGCATTGGTTTTGCTTGGTGATCTATCGAAGGAGGCTAAGAAATGAGCACTCACAGAAACTATACAGGCAAGGAAAACTTGTGGACGGATGATGAATGGGTGTTGTCACTTGGTTATTATTTCTTTAACAAAGAAACAGTCTTGAAACATTCAAACTTATCTGCTTTTACTAAACGGCTAAACTTTTTTACGGGCAAGCATAGAACTGTTGATTCAATTGCTCTAAGGATGGGTAACTATCAAAGTGTCGATCCAGAATATCTAGGTAAGGGGTTGGCTAATGGTGGTAAATCACTGATGAATTACTGGAAGAAGTATATTATTGATGATTCATCACAAAGTGCTCTTGCAAAAAGGTATTGCGATTTTATTAACGGTATATCAGACGCGCAAACTGGCTTTATTGTTGGAGGGAATCAGTCTGAAGGGGCAACCCGTTCCTTTACCTCGACAGTGGTTAATTTCTATCGTTCCCCGGCAGTTAAGCAGAAAACTCTTTTACGCTCAAAGGGATTCTGCGAGTTATGTAAAAACGCTGCACCATTTGTTACATTCGGTGGAGATCAATATTTAGAAGTTCATCACATCGTTTCGCTTGCACATGGTGGGTTGGATGATTGCACAAATACAGTTGCACTGTGTCCAAACTGCCATAGGAAGGTTCATTACTCGGAGTTAAGCGCTAGTGAAAAGAGTGAGATAAACAGAGTTGTTAGGAATGGGGGTGAATGAGTGTCAATGCAAAAGACAAAACCTAAATTCACCTTTGTAGACCTATTCGCAGGGATAGGTGGTTTTCATCAGGCACTTGAGTCTCTTGGTGGAAAGTGTGTTGCTTTTTCTGAAATTAATCCTGAGTGTATTAAGGTATACGAAAACAATTTTCCAGGCGTTCCAAAATTAGGAGACATAAAAAAGGATTGGGTTAAGTTGCCGAAATTCGATATGCTATGCGGCGGGTTTCCTTGCCAACCTTTCAGCAAGGCGGGCAATCAAGATGGGTTCAATGACAAAGATAGGGGAAATTTGTTTGATACAATAGTTGACATCCTAAGAGCGCATGATGAGTGCAAGTTTTTGATTCTAGAAAATGTTCGCAACCTTTCTGATAAGACTGAAAATTGGAAGTACATACAAAACAAGTTAAAGGAATTCGATTTTACAGTTACAGAAAAACCTATTGTTTTGTCTCCATGTCAGTTTGGAATTCCACAGATAAGAGAGAGGGTTTACATCCTTGGCATAAGGAAAGGAATAAGGGATGTAAAAAGACTTTCAAATGGCTTCATTCATTTGGAAGAGTTGGGCATGCTTGACACGCCGCCCGCATTGGGTTCTTTGGAAATAGGAGATGCTTGGAAAATTCTCGAAGAGAACCCAGACAAGAAATATTATCTGAACCCAGACGAAGTTGCTATCTTGAATATATGGGATGAGTTTCGCAAGGGTACGAAATACAAACCGAGCCACGTTCCTATTTGGCTTGATTGCTTTGGTTATGGTTTGGTCAATAAAGAATTTTCGAAGAAAAAATTTGATTACATATTTGTAGAAAAAGTTGTGAATGACCAAGGAGAAGAAATTTTTAGGAAGAAAAAAACCAAGGGAATAATAAGTGAACTTCCTGAATGGAAGCAAGGGTTTATTAAAAAGAACAGAAAATTTTATTTAGAGCACAAACAATTTATTGACGAGTGGATAGAGAAGTATAAGATGCTCGAAAGAATATCAATCCACAAGAAGTTTGAATGGAATTGCGGGAAGGATCTCAAGACACTAAAGGAAACGATTATACAATTTCGCCACTCAGGTATAAGGGCAAAAAGACCAACTTATTTTCCTGCGTTGGTTGCCATAAACAACACTCCGATCATTTGGGATAAAAGTAAGCGAGCATATAGGTACATAACTCCACGCGAAGCTGCAAATCTGCAAAGTTTCAAATCAAATTTTAAGTTCAGCGAACACGATTCTCAAACTTACAAACAATTGGGAAATGCAGTCAATGTTGAAATTGTTAAAATGCTTGCCGAGAAACTTATAGGGTTTGCAGTTAAGGATTGGGATAAAAAGGAGAAGAAATAAATGTCTCATAAGATAAATATCAGACCAACAACAGGTGTGTACGCAACATACAAAAACCTAAGGTATGAACCTTGGTCTGCAATTGCAGAGTTCGTGGACAACTCTACTCAGAGTTATTTTGACAACGCAGAGGAACTGAAGAAGTTAGACAATTTCAAAAGGCTTTCTATCTCCGTAATTTATGAAAGGAAACCTGACGGAAAAGATGAATTGATTATTCGTGACAATGCTTATGGAATGGAGTTCGCAGATTTTGAACGTGCTATCAAGATAGACAAACCTCCGAAGAATACCAACGGAAGAAACGAGTTTGGAATGGGGCTTAAAACAGCAGCTTGTTGGTTTGGAACGCACTGGACAGTCCAATCCACGCAACTGGGTTCTGAATACAGATATGTGGCAAACGTTGATGTAAAGCATCTGAGCGAAACTAGTGAAGAAGAGGTCGACTATGAGATCTTTGAAGCAGAACCAAAGCAACACGGAACAACAATCACGATCAAAATCCTTAATAAGAAAATCTCAGGAGCAAGAACGATTGGAAAAGTGAAGGCACTGCTTGCAAGCATTTACCGAGAGGACTTGCGAAGCGGTGAAATTAGCATTAATTACAATGGCGATGAACTTGTATTCGAGGACGCAGAAATTTATAAAGACGCACAGTCAGATGGTTCGCTAAAGGAATGGAAGAAAGATGTTGATTTTTCTGTCGAGCACGAAGGGCAAGAATTGCAGGTAAGAGGGTTTATAGCTATACGTCAAAAAGCTAGTCTTCAGGAAGCCGGGCTAGCTTTACTCCGCCGTCACAGAGTTATCATAGGAGGTATCGACCAGAACTACCGCCCGAAAGAATTATTTGGAGATTCGAACTCTTTTGCTTTCCAGCGTGTGTTCGGTGAACTGCACATGGATAAATGGCCAGTAACTCAAGCGAAGGATAACTTTGACTGGAATAACGAAGGGCTTGAAGAAAAGTTTATTGTAAAACTTAAAGAAGAAATGAGGGAGTTAAAAACTAAAGCCGAGAAGATACGTGTGCGACAAAAAGCCAGTTCCGTTGACATTGTTAAACAGGCCGTTGAAGAATTAAAATCTGCGGGGCTTATAGACAATCCTAAAGTAACCTTCTCCGAGGAGCAAGTAGCAGTTCCTCCTGTCGAGTTAGGTGATCCAGACGTAGACTGTGAGGACTGTGACTCATCTGTTATTTTGGAAGGCCCAAAGTCATCATTCATCAGTCTCGATAGAAAAGGTACTCACTATGATTTCACCGTGAATTTTGACGACTATACAACTCAATGGGTTTTGATCAAACAAGAACAAAATGTTTACCGAATTACCCTCAATATGAAACATCCATTCTTCAAACCGTTAATTAATGATTCAAAGTTCATTGCTGTGATGACCAAGTTTGTTTTAAGCATGGCAATAGCAGAAATTGAAAGTATCCAGATGTCGGACGATGGCAAAATAGACCCATCAGACATTAGGATGAAGATGAATGGGCTTCTAGAAGAGAGTCTTATGATAAAGGAGTAGCAATGGCAACTGTAATTAACATATCCCCCGAGCATAATAACTCCCAGCATTGGGCAATTCAAAGCGATGGATTTTTTACAAGTACGATTGTTGAGCGTATGGAAAAGAATGAGTTTCCTGAAGAATCTATCAACTCGATACTCCAAAACGGAGTACAGATCTTATCGCAGTGTCCGAACCCAGCATCGAAAAAGGAGTGCACTAGAACGGGAATAGTTATTGGTAAAGTTCAGAGTGGAAAGACATCAAACTTCATTACGCTTATGGCACTTGCCCTTGATAACGACTACCAGATATGTGTTGTTCTTGGAGGAAATAAAAATAATTTGCTTGAACAAAATGTTTCGCGCATAAAAGAGTCCTTTAATGTTGATACAGGAAAATTGGTAATACTTGACACAAACACTAACAGTGATGTTTTAAACGCAGCCGAGATAAGTAATTTTATTAAGCAGGGTCGTAAAATCGTAATCATAGGGCTTAAGCATCAAAAACACATTAATCAAATAGCCGACATTTTTATTGGAGAAAGATTAGCAAACACACCAACTATAATAATAGATGATGAGGGTGATCAAGCGACTCTTAATACCAAGCGTTACAGCAAAGATGAAACCAAGAACATGAGTGTAATTTATGGTGCAGTCAAAAATCTGAAGGAAAAACTAAAAATACATTGTTTCGTTTCGGTCACAGCTACTCCGCAAGCCAATATTCTGATAGACACCCTTGACATTCTGTCCCCAGATTTCGGAGAATTAGTCAGCCCAGGATATGGTTATTGTGGGCTTGCGGAATTCCACGGGGATAAGCAAGACATGTTTGTGAAGGTTGTCCCAGAAAGCGAACCAAGCATGCTCGATTTTTCTGGAATTCCTAAATCATGTTACGAAGCTCTATCGGCCTTCTTTGTTTCTAATGGCTTGAGAAAGTACCGTGGTGATTTTGGAAATCATGCTTTGCTCTTTCACCCTAGTCAAAGAAAATGTGATCACGCCAGCGTAGTAGTAAAACTTCAAAATGTTTTGGACAGTTGGAAACATAAGGCAGACTGCTTGGGCGATGTATCATATCAAGGGCTAAAGAAACATTTAGAACATGCCTATGAGAAATATTCAACTGATGGTGTCAAACTTCCAAAGTTCAAAGATCTTGAGGAATTCATATTAGACTCAATAGCAAATTGCTCAAAGGTTCACATTTGTAACAGCGACACCGATGCGAGCAAAAACTCAGATTTGTACAAGACAAACATTTTTGTCGGCGGAAATATGGTTGAGCGTGGGCTTACCATTAAAGGGCTTGCGATCACTTATATAATCCGCAGAGCAAAGACTTTAAGTAACATCGACAACACAGAGCAAAGAGCTAGATGGTTCGGCTATAAAAGCCATTACTTAGACATATGCCGAGTATTCACCACAGAGCAAATCAAACAAGACTTTCGTGACATATACGAGCATGATGAAGCTCTTTGGGATATGATTGAAAAAGCACAGAAGCAAGGAATTCCATTCAAGGAGATTGCTAGGGTCTTTAGAAATAATAGCAGTGTATTGCGATTGACTCGCCCAAGTGTTGCCAAAACAGAAAGGTTGGACTTTGATCAATTTAGGCAGCAAAACAAATTTATTCTTAATGAGAAAGTGGCTAATGAAAATAATTCCTTGCTGGAGACAATTAAAAACGAACATGAAAAGAGTTTAGTGGTTAAGACTTATACGGCAACGCAGAAACATCTTCTTTTGACAGACCTAAAATTCAGCCACGTCAAGCAAGCTGTTTTCGATAAGTATCAATATCCTGAAGAAGGTAACTTAGTAAAACACTTCTTTGACATTATCCAAACAGGCTTTGGTGCTATAAAAACAGATCCTCTCGTTGACATAATGTGGGTTAGATATGAAACAAATGAAGAACGTGCCGTAAGCCCTGGCGGCGAAATACAAACAATTCTTATGCAAGGTCATTCACCAAACCCGAACAGCCCTAATTTCTATATCGGTGACAGAAGATTGCCAGACGACCGCCCAGACAGAATACATATCCAAGTGCACTTGGTTAAACCTAACAACCTCCCAGGAGTTGACTACTTTTCTCCCTGCTTTGCCGTATACTTGCCAATAAATATTTTGTCACAGCTCGCCGGACTTGTAACTGCTAAAGGAGGTAAAAAGTAAATGGACATTAAAAAACTTTATGAGGATATTCTATTAGTTAGTAAATCCAACAGTGATTCTTACAGCGTCATTGAAAGAATCGGTTGTTATTATGGATTAGATAAAAATGGCAATATTGTTTTTATCACAAAAAGTGCAAACCCAAGCGCAAGGTCAATAGCACAACAGACTAAGCAGTTATATCTAGGACAAAACATTGCATGCTCTATCACCATTTCTGGGGCAACGCAGAGAGATTTCTTTGATGTCATAATTTGCTTCGATAAAACGCATGTGACAGCATTGAACTTCTTACATCTAACTCAGGTATACATCGGCGCTACAAAAACTGCTAATGCGAGCATAGTATCGTTCTTTGATTCTCTCAAGAATCTATTTGCGAACAAAAAGCAGATTCCCTTATCCGAAATGCAAGGACTGTATGGAGAATTGTATTTCATTCACTTAATGAACGACTCTAGTATAGATATTAGTTCTTACTGGCAGTCGCATGAGCGAATGAAGTTTGATTTTTCTGTTGATGCCGTAAGGAAGATAGAGGTGAAAACGACGACTAACGAGGGAAGAGTACATAAGTTCCGTCACGAGCAACTAGTTTCTGATATTTATGACATCTGGATAGTCTCATTTATTCTTAGAAGGGATGATAAAGGATTGTCAATACAAGAACTTGCCGACACTGTTATGCGAAACAACCCAACGAATTTACAATTACACACCTATGTGACGAGGCTACTAAACAATTATTCAGCCGACGAACTTCAGTCGATTTGTTTCAATGAGCAATTTACCAAAACAAATGTCAGATTCTACAACACAAAAGATGTTCCTCACTTCCCAGGGAGACAACCTGACGGAGTTTCAAATACTGAATACGATTCTGATTTGAGTTCTATATCTTTTCAGCCTTTTGAAGAGCTAGTCAAGTGGGTTAAATAATAGAATTTAAGCATTGAGCAAATTAGTAGAGTTGGAGGGCAAGTCGAGGTTAATCATTGAATCCAAGTTTTCTGTTGAGTTCCGAAATAGTCGTTTAAACAAAAACTCAGCACATTCATCATCCTCAATAACGTTCAACTTTCCTTGAATGGAATCGAGTTTGAAAAACTCTTTCCGTTGTTTCTTGTTCAATCCTGTCATAAATTTTGCTTGGGCTTCGCAAACTTCTTTCTGTGCCAGACGATACTCCGCACTTGGCTTTTGGTTGAGATAGTCGTCAACTATAAGTTTTATTATTTTGTTCATGGAACCTCCTTTTGAAATTTTTAAAAGCCCCCAGGCTGAGGACTATTGGTTGTCAATTTGATATTTTTGCTTTAAAATAAGACATGTTCGCCTTGCAAAGTGATTGCAGTACACAGAAATTTACGACGGAAATGAACGAGGTCGCAACAATCCTCAATAATGCAACAGAGAGCAGCCTCCTCCTCCTCGATGAAATCGGACGGGGCACAGGCACGCGTAGGGAGGCAAAATAATGGGAACAATGCAAAGGGCACAACAAGAAATGTCGCAATACCCAAAAGCCACAAAAATCTTCATGTTCGTAATGTTCGTGGTAATGTTTGGCTTCTTCGGATTTTGGGCGGGCGTTTTCGTACACAACATAACCGAACTGTTCTTCATGCGAATTGTGGGCATAATCGTAGGCCTGGGCATCGGGGCCCTGCTCGGATACGTCATATGTCTAAAATCGCTATTTAACACCGAACACCACAACTATGAAAACCGTGGTTCGTTCATCGACTTCAATACCGAGGAACGACTATGGCAACTGGACAAACGGGCCCGTCGACGCCGCCTAACTTTCCAACTAATCATGGGGATATGGGGCATCTCACTTGTCGTCGCAATTCTTGTGGCCATGACTACCAACAATCGCTCGGTACTTGCTTTCGGCATCGCTTACTTCGCGATAAATATCGTCCTGGCAATTGTAACGGTAACGGTAATCAGCAAAATGGCGGGCACATACTCCCCAAAAAACCCAACAGAGGCCGAGGGCATAGTAACCGGCAGCATGGTAATAGGCGGCGGAGGAAACCGCATAGCCCACCGTGTCTCCGTCGCAGTTCTGCCCATAAATAAACTTCTAACCGCATACGTAATCGCCCCTGGCCCACGGGCACCATTCGACAAACACGCCCACGTAATAATAATATACAACCCAATGCGCCCGCGCAAATGCCGAATAATCGAACTAAAGGAACCCTCATGAAAAAACTCCTAACAACACTCCTCACCATCGTAATCGCCCTGCCGATGATATTCCTCTCTGGTTGCTCGCGAACTCCCGAATTACCTCTCGAGGAACGCGCCCGGACCAGTTTCATCGAAAACGTCCACCGCGTCGTCCGCGATTATGAAAATGGCCTACTTGACGATGATTACTTCATCAACCGCTTGATGGGCTTTGCTTGGCCTACAACATTGGATAACTTATACTTTGTCCCCGCACGCATCGCCCAAAACTTCTTCACCGTGTCGCACATTCTTCTCGGCCACGTGTCGGGGTCGGATGCCGCGGACAAATACAAATACATCATGGACTACATCAACACGGACGACGACCGAACGCGCCAACAAAGATTCCGCGTAATGATTGACCAATTCAACATCGACCCGGGCATGTTCAACCCACGCTACGAATACGTAATGGGGGTCTACGAAACACTCATGGTTGAACCATTCACGGACGTTTCGCGTGCCTTATTCGCATCTGGTGTGCCAGGTGCTACCAGCGAAATTTTCTGGACTGAATTCGGGGCGCACATCGTCATGTATACACGCAACATCTCTGACATGTTTTTCACGGGAACGCTTGACGAAATCACACCCGAAAACATGGAACACTTCATGAACAAAACTCTAAATACATTCGTCCCAAAAACCTTCCTCGACCGCGAGATGGAATTTCTCCAACAAAATCGCCAGTAACCCCCTTGACTCTATAGGGAACCATGTTATGTTATGGTATACAAGGAGGGAGAGGCCGTTAGTAATATGTTTGTGTTCGTTATTCCTACAAACCACGGACCACGTGTCATACATGTGAACATAGTTCAAGGATTAATGGAAACCCCCCCCAACAAAAAAAATAAAAAGTAAAACCCCCCCCCAAGGCTAACGCCCTCGGGCCAAACGAAAATCCTGCGGATTTTGCCCGAACTATAATGTTAACCCTGCGGGTGCATCACACGGCCAACGCCCTTGCAAAGCAAATAAAGGAGAAATCATGAAAATCAACATCCTACCACCCGCAATATTCAACCTGCTATCCGCGGGAGAGGTCGTGGAAAACCCAAGCAGTGTCGTAAAGGAATGCGCCGAAAACGCAATCGATGCGGGTGCAACACAAATCGGCATCTCAATCATTGACGGCGGAATGACCGAAATCTCAATCTCCGACAACGGCCACGGTATCCTGGCCGACGAAATTGAAAAGGTCTTCCTGCCACACGCCACCAGTAAAATCGCAACAGGCGCGGACTTGGATGCAATAGGGACTCTGGGTTTCAGGGGAGAGGCAATGAGCAGTATCGCCGCTGTCTCAAAAATCGACATGGTGACAAAAACTGCCGATGACACGACCGCAACGACCATTGCACTCAACGGCGGTACGGTTACAAACCGCGGCAAATCTGGTGGAAACGTCGGAACGACTCTGGTTATCAAGAGTCTATTTTTCAACACTCCCGCCCGCCGCAAATTTATTAAAAGTGAAACAAGTGAACGCAACGCCGTAACATCAACCGTTCAAAAACTTATCCTTGCAAATCCACATATATCATTCCGTTACACAATCGACGGCGAAATCCTCTACGATTACACGGGCGGCGAGCTACGCAACGCAATCGAATTGGTCTACGGACGGGATGCGATTTCAAACATACGCGCGGTGGATTACTCTCACGGCGGTTTGCGCTTAACGGGGTATATCTCCAATCCAATGTACACCCGCCGTAACCGTACAACGCAAACGGTGATGATTAACGGCCGTACAATCGACGGTGGCGTTATCCAATCGGCGGTGAACGATGCATTCTCGATGTACATGACCTCTGGCAACTTCCCGTTCTTCGTTTTGAATTTGGCAATCGACCTGGGCTTCGTCGACGTAAACGTCCACCCGCGCAAGGCCGCGGTGCGGTTCGAGGACGACTCTCAAATCCGCCAATTCATAACCATCGCAATTAAACGAACTCTCGACACTTACTTCGGCGATGTCACCCCTGTGATTGTCCCTGATGCCAAGGTCGCCGATGATACCCAAATACTCTCGTCAATTAAATACTTTTCCTCAACACCACAACGGGCCCAGGTTCGCTCGGCTCCAAATATAATTGATAAAATAATATGGGAGGAAGACATTCCGCCGCACATCCCCCAAAAACCAAAAGCAGTTGAACAGGCACCGATTATTGAATCTGGCGCCTCGGTCATCGGCACGGTCTTCGACACCTACATCTTGGCAACCGATGGCACAAAGTTGTTCGTGCTTGACCAACACGCCGCCCACGAACGTTTATTATTCGACAAGCTAAAACAAGAGGTCGACGCTGGTAACGTCCTCTCTCAAAACCTTCTGGTGCCGGCTGTTGTCTACCTAACACCGGCCGAACATACCCGTCTAACCGCAATCGTGCCCGCATTGAACGGAATGGGGTTCCGCGCTGAATTTGTCGGCCCTAACTCTATACGTGTATCGGCTATGCCGCTCGTACTCTCAAACGACAGGGGGGCGGACGACATCGTCGCCGACATCCTCTCTGAAACACGCACGGACGATACGGCACGCCTATCCGAACTCGCGGCCGAACGTCTCATCAAAATCTGCTGTCACTCTGCCATCCGCGGTGGGCACGCACTTGCCCGCGACCAAATCGAATTGTTCCTCAAAAACTTCATCGACGGCCTGCCGCAAACTTGTCCGCACGGCCGACCTGTTGTCGCAACAATGACAAAATCACAAATGGAAAAAATGTTTTCACGAAAATAGCACACTATATTCCCGTGAACTCGCAAACTCGAACATACGGTCAAATCATCCTGACAAACCTGTTTACGTTCTTCAACGTACTGGCGGTTTCTCTGGCCCTGCTGATTATCTTCGTCGCGGCCGTCCATGACCCTCGCGCCCTCCTGAATCTGGTCTTCCTCGTCATCGTTGCCGCGAACACCATAATAGCCATACTGGGCGAGGTTCGCGCGAAGCGCACCCTTGACAAACTATCTCTCGTCGCCGAGGAACCGCTGACGGTCACCCGCAACGGTACGGAACTATCCATCCACGCGCGCGAGGTACTCATGAACGACTTGGTTACTCTCGGCCCGGGGGCGCAAATACCCGCGGACGCCGAAATCACCAAGGGCGAGTGCATGGTTAACGAGTCAATGTTAACTGGCGAATCCGCACCGCACAAGCGTGACATCGGCGACAAACTAATGTCTGGAACGTACGTGGTGTCGGGTAACTGTACGGCTCGGGCAACGGCAAATCATGGGGACAGCTACGTTGAAAAGATGGGTACCCAGGCGCGTGTCTACAACAAACCACGTGGTGAACTATCTCGCTCCCTTGGCCGCATCATCCGCGTTGTCACCGTCTTCATGGTTCTACTGTCAATAGCGATGGTGGCGCGGCAATCGGGCACAGGAATAATAACCCCCCAAGAACGCACCATCGCCCTCACCCACACCACTGGCGCGGTGGTCGGCATGGTACCTGCTGGACTATTCCTACTGGTGACAATGGCATTGGCGGCCGCCGCAATACGCCTCGGACGGCGGCTGGTACTGGTACGCGAATTGTCGGCAATCGAAACACTCGCCCGTGCAACGGTTGTCTGCTTTGACAAAACGGGCACGTTAACAACGGGCCAACTACGTGTGACTGGGGAAATTCCTCTATCCAAATCAAAGCACAATACACGCGATGTCATCGCCTCAATGCTCGCGGCTCTCGGCCCTGGCAATCAAACGGCTGACGCTTTGGCTGAATTTTACGGAACGGATGCAAAGTTCAAACCCAAAAAAATCGAGCATTTCAGCAGCGAAACAAAACAAGCCACCGTCACATTTGAACGCCTCGGAAAATTCACTTTGGGTGCGGCGGACAAACTGGTCAACGACGCACGGGTGGCTGTGGAGGCAAAAAAAGGACTGCGCGTGTTGGCTCTCGTTCATGCACGTGAACCACTGGCACTAATAACCATCGCTGATACATTGCGCCCTGGTGCGTGCGAAACTGTCAAATTCTTCACGGACAGAAAAACCGAAATACGTATAATCAGTGGCGATGCCCACGACACGGTCGAGGCGGTTGCACGGTCATGCGGGATACAAATCACGCGTAATACAATCGCATCACGTGCCACGCCAGAGGACAAGCAAAAGCTCATTCGTAAATTGCGCGGGGCGGGGCACACCGTCGCAATGACGGGCGATGGCGTCAATGACATCTTGGCATTTCGCGAGGCGGATTGCGCGATATCAATCGGCTCGGCGGCCCCCGCTGCACGTGCTGCCTCACACATGGTCTTACTGGACAACGACTGGAACGAAATTCGCAACATCGTGGAAGAAGGCGAGCGTGTCATCGGCAACGTCCAAAACTCTGCCAAACTCTTTTTGTTCAAATCTGTGCTGTCAATTATGCTCGCGCTATTTGCTGTAATGTTCTTGGGTGGCATTTATCCGTTTGAACCGCGAAACCTCTACCTACTTGAAATACTGGTGATTGGCTTGCCATCCTTCTTCTTGGCATTGGGGCCCTTTACGCACGGCTCACGGGCGGGCTTCATTCGTCCTGCAATCATCACCGCCGCGGTTGCGGTCACTATGATTGCTGCGATATATATTTTGTCGCATCTGGCATTTCTGCGTATGGGTGCCGAGGACATCTTGACCATGGCGGTACTGTTGACAACTGCTCTGGGTCTTACGTTGCTTGTGAATACCTGTATGCCTTTAACAACATATCGGATGGCGGTGCTTATGTGTGTTCTAATCGCAATTATCTTTGCAATTGGACTTATGCCTGACGTGCTGGAGCTCTACTATCTTTCTGCGGCCCAAGTCATTATTCTGATTACTTTGGGTGCGGCGGGAATATTCTTGGTGCGCAAATTTGCGGGCTCACCCGCATACCAATAGGACAAGATGCAGGCACCCTTTTTCATAAATCAAACTGGAACAACCCGCGTCACGGTTGGGGGGATTCGATTGCTGTTGGAATTTTCACCAACCGAGGTACGCGTAAAGGTTCGCAACAAAACGGTGTTGATAATGGGCGAGAATCTGACAATAGAACGATTTGACGCGAATGAGATTGTTATCATCGGCAAGATTCATTCAACACAAACGGAATAGGTGCGATATGAAAAGATTTTTTAACCCATCCGTCCGATTCACCGTACATGATGCCGACCCAACGCTATTAAATCGAATCCGTGAATTCGGCCCAAAAGACATTGCCATTGATGATTCAAAAATAAGTTTCAGCATCCACCACATCCACAAAAGAAAGGTTAGCCAAATTGTCCGCAATTACGGTCCCGAGGTCGTCGTCAAAGGCTCTATCCTGACCCCTGTGGCTTATTTATATTCTAACCGTCGTTTGGCGGCATTGCTGTGTGTGGCCGTGATTGTGTTTGCGCTGTTGAATACAATGGTTTTCCGTATAGAGGTAATCGGGGTAGAGGGCGACGAACAAAACCAAGTCCGCCAGGTTCTGGACGACAACGGCATTCGCACCCTAACTCGCCGTTCGGTACATAGGGACAGTGATGCTGCTTTGGCTCTAATGGAATCCTTGGAATTTGTTGCGCATGCCTCTACACGTATACGTGGCAACACGTTACAGGTCTTGGTTCACCGAACACCGGTTCCTCCGCCATTACCAACTACCGATTTGGTTTCGTCTTTTGATGCGGTGGTGACCCAGGTCGTCGTGCTGTCTGGCACCGCCATGGTGCGGGTGGGTGACCCTGTTCGTGTGGGACAGACATTGATTTCGGCAACGTTCCAGGTCGGCACAACCGTCGGCCCTATGGATGAGTTCGGGTTCTTCACTTACATTCCCATCACCGCTCCAACAACGGCATTGGGCATTGTCCAGGGACGTGTTTCAACTTCACTTGCAATGATGGTCAACTCACCCGAGGAAGTCACGGTGGCCGAGGCCGCGCTACGTTCCCAAATTACGGGCGAATGGACTGACTTCGCTGCACATACAACTGAAATCCCTGGCGGCATAATTGTCGAGGTTGTTGGTTCACGTATTACTGACCTTGTGATACAATAACCATATGATTGAACGTGTATGCGCATATTTTGGAATTGATCCGAATGCGGTGTTGGTTAACCTGCATATTATAACGGCTGACGAAATGCGCGAGGTAAATCGCGAACAACGCGGCCTAGATAAAACAACCGATGTATTATCTTTCCCTATGATTGATTTCCCGTCACCTGTCAAAACGGCCGATGACCTAATACCTCACATACTGCCATGGAATTTGGAACCCGAGAGCGGGAAACTAATCCTAGGCGAAATTCTGGTAAACCAAGACGAGACTGAAACCGCTTTTCTGACTATTCATGGCATGCTACACTTGTTGGGACACACACACGACACGGATGCTGACTACGATGCAATGATGAAACTGACAAAAGAAATACAGGGGGAAGTGTGAACAAGCAGCTAATCGAAATGATTGAAAAAATGATTCGCGAGGCACGCGAGGCCGCTGACAATGCATATTGTCCGAACTCTGGCGTACCCGAAGGGGCCTGTCTGCTGACCGAGGAAGGGATTACCTTTCGCGGATGTAATGTAGAGGCTGGCAAGGGCAGTGGCTTCGGCGCGGGCGAGGTCGCAATTATGAAGGCCTTCTCCGAGGGAATAACAAACTTCACCGCAATAAGCTTCTTCTCCGAACGCGTAATGCCGTTCCCAACGGGTGCATTCCTCGACTTGGCGTGCGAACTTTGCCCTAACATTGACATTGTTGTCGCAAACGAAGAAACCTTCTCCGTACACAAACTCCATGACCTGCTGCCAATACGTCGTCTTAATACGGAGGGTGCGTAATGGCTTACAAAACTGGACGGGTAATATTACTGGGCGAGGCTAACGTAGGGAAAAGCAGCATCGTCAACAAAATCGTGGGCGAGGACGTTGCAATCACGGCCGACACCCCTGGCACAACGCGGGAAGAAATTCGCGGAATCAAAACCACCGACACATATCAAATCATTTTCCAAGACGTTCCAGGAATGCAGGAAAAACGAAACGAGCTTGACCGCATGATGCAAAAATCTATCGGAACGGCCTTGGCCAATACTGACGTCATTCTCTATGTTTTGGATGCGACCGACTTCCGTGACGAACACGTGGCAAAGGTTCGCAATTACGCTAAAAAAGACAAACCAATTATCCTCCTTGTAAACAAAGCCGACCGTACAACTATGAACCGTCTATATCCTAAAATCGCACCCTTAAACGAATTGGAATTTGTACGGGCAATAATTCCAACCAGCGCAAAGACTGGCATGAACATGGATGTAATCGAATCCGAAATTGTAAAACACCTGCCTGTGGGCGAGGCTATGTTCGCCGACGATGATTTCACCGACCAATCAACTCGCCGCATGGCCGAGGAAATTATTCGCGGTGCGGTCATGACTCACACACGGGCTGAATTGCCTCATTCTGTCGCCGTGAAAATTACAAAATGGCGGGAAGAAAAACGCGAAGTCGAAATCCATGCCGAAATATACTGTGTCAAAGCCAGCCACAAACCAATCATTATTGGGAAGCGCGGCCAAATGTTAAAACTGATAGGAACAGATGCCCGCGAAAAAATTCGCCAACTAACGGGCAAGCACACACGCCTGTTCACACATGTCTTGGTGCGCGAAGACTGGAAGAACAAAAAATCTCTAATAGAGGACTTTGTCAAAACTAACAACTAACCACCCCCTCGCATACTCTGAACCATGAAACGGATTGCGGTTATTGGTGCAGGTGGTATGGTGGGCCAAAAGGTAACAGAGCTTCTGCGCGGAACATATCGTGTTTCTGGCGCAGAACTTTTTTTGTTTGAACGTAACGATGGCCCCGATGGTCGAATTGGCCTCTCCGAGGAAAGTCTTCGTCGTATAAAACCCGACTTTGCCATATTCGCGGCTGGGGGCGAGGTTAGTGCGAAATATGTGCCAATCATCGCGGAAATGGGCGGCACGGCAATAGACAACAGCAGCCACTTCCGCATGGACTCGAACGTTCCTTTGGTCATCCCTGAAATCAACATGTGTGCGCCACACAACATAATCGCAAATCCGAATTGCTCTACAATTCAATCGGTACTTGCGCTTGCACCTCTGCATGAAAAATTCGGGCTAAAACGTGTTTCATTCACAACGTACCAGGCAATTTCTGGCGCAGGCAAAAATCCAAACTTCGTTCACCCAATATTGAATAATGCAATACCTCATATCGATGTATTCAAGGATGACGGCTACACACGCGAAGAACATAAAATGATGGACGAAACGCGCAAGATTTTAGGCCTACCCGAATTACCTGTAACCGCAACATGTGTACGTGTCCCTATTGAAAATTGTCACTCTGTCTCTATCTTGGCCGAGTTTGAAAAACCCGTCACCGCTTTGGGTGCGTGGTTGTCACTAAAAGACGCCCAAGCACGCAACCGCGGAATCATCGTTGTCGATGACACGTCGGCAAATCTTTACCCCATGCCTATATTGGCCGACGGCCGTGACGAGGTCTTTGTCGGGCGCATCCGCAAATCGCCCGCACATGAAAATGCAATAGAACTATTTTGTGTTGCCGACAACATACGAAAAGGGGCCGCCACAAACGCTATCCAAATTCTACACGCTTTGCTTTAACCAATGGGGGAATACATATGAAAAACAAAAAAGTAATTGTTGCAAAATTCGGCGGAACATCCCTTGCATGTGCCGAAAATATTCGCCTCGTGGCTGAAATCATTAAATCCGACCCCGCACGAAATATCATAATCGTATCCGCCCCGGGAAAACGCACTCGTGCGGATATCAAGGTTACGGATTTATTACTCGGTAAACACATCGAATTGGTAATGGAGAGATTTCGCGACATCACCGACGAACTCGGCGTTGATGTCGACCTAGCCTTTGATTATGAAAACAGGTTGCCCGATTACGTCGGCAGTCGTGGGGAATACCTCATGGCAAAAATCATGGCCGCTTACCTTGGGTTCAAATTTGTTGAAATTGGGTCAGGTGTTCGGTTTGAAACAAACACGGTAATTCCTGGATTCTACGTGGTCGATAAAAATGGTGTGGTGAAAACCCTAGGTCGTGGGGGCAGTGATGTCAGCGGGGCCATCGTCGCCGACAAAGTCAACGCAGATGTCTACGAAAACTGGACTGATGTTGACGGAATATTTGACCGCGACCCGAATCGACACGCTGATGCGATGTTACACGAAAAATTGACATACGACGAGGCTAGGGAAATCATCAACCGCGGCGCACGGGTTTTACACCCGCGTACATTACAATTCGTTGAACCCAAAAACATCCCAATTCACATTAAAAACACTTTTAATCCAACGGGCAAAGGTACTATAATAGGATAAATGGCAACTCGGATTATTGTTTTCACCGATGTACATGGGCATACACATAACCTTTTGGACTTGGTTCCCTGTATTGAACGGGCTGACTTTGCATTCTTCCTTGGTGACGGTATGGCCTGTCTAGAGGTTCTGCCGTCAAACCTCAACCGCAAACTAACCGTTGTCCGTGGAAACTGTGATTTCGCACCTGCGTTGCCAAAGGAACTGGTTGTTGAAATCGGCGAATTCAAATTTCTTCTTACCCATGGTCATGCCTATAATGTAAAAAGCACTCGCTCGGAAATCGAACAACGCGCGGCTGAACTCGGGGTAGACGTCGCACTCTTCGGGCATACGCACCAATATGCGGAATGGCGGCACGGCAAGGCGTTAATCATAAACGTTCCACCATTGGGCGACTCTCGTACTAAACAGGGCGGCTCTTATCTGGAAATAACCATCGACGGGCCGAATAAGATATCTCATGTACTCTGTTCTTTGGATTAATTTCATCTTGATATTCTTTGTTTCTATATTAATTATTACAATCACTCCAATCGATATAAGGTATAGATATTTACTATTTTCATCTCTGGCTGCCACAACATTGCTATTCTTGCTATTGCTATAAATATCGACAAAAAATTGCAAAACCCTCTCATGGGTTTTTTTTATCCTAGAGGTACAAAAAGGAGGCGTAAATGCACCTGCGAAATCGCGTTCATCGGGACACATTGTACATATCACTGGATGGGGAACTGGACCATCATACTGCCGAATACGTTCGTGACGGACTGGACTCCATGATGCTGCAAACGGCCGCGGCAAAAATAGTTTTGGATTTGGCATCTCTACGCTTTATGGATTCAACTGGCATCGGGGTTTTGATTGGCCGATACAAAAAAATGCGCGACATGAACAAGCCAATCTTTATCGCAAACCCCAGTGGCCAGGCCGACCGCATCTTCAAAATGTCAGGGTTATACAGCATCATGCCAAAGGCATCATAGCCAAAAAGGAGTTCAAACATGAAACAAATCAATCCAATAAACTTTATGCGCCTGGAATTGGCGGCAATAAGTACAAACGAGAGCTTTGCCCGCTCAACCGTATGCGCATTTGCAACGCGGCTGGACCCAACAATGGACCAACTGGATGATATAAAAACTGCGGTGTCCGAGGCCGTTACCAACGCCGTTGTCCATGCCTACGATGGAAATGATGGTATAATTTTAATAGAGGCCGAGCTCTTCAACGACCACATCTCAATCCGAATATCCGATTCTGGAACTGGAATAGGGGATTTGGACAAAATGATGCAACCGTTTGTTACAACAAAACCCGAGGAAGAGCGCAGTGGCATGGGCTTCACGGTAATGCAATCATTTATGGACAGCCTAAATGTCGAATCACATGTCGGCCGCGGCACAACTGTATCGATGAAAAAGTTCTTTGCACAAAAATCACGTCAAGCGGCAGGTGCCTAATAAAATGTTAAGCAACGAAGAAACAAGACAACTCTTGGATGCGGCCAAGGGCGGATGTAACGATGCGAAAACACGGTTGATAACTGTGAATGCGCCCCTCATAAAATCCATCATTAAACGATATATCGGCAAAGGCGTCGACTATGATGACCTATTTCAACTGGGTGCCTTGGGTTTCGTCAAGGCAATTATCAAATACGACCCATCGTATAATGTGAAATTCACAACCTATGCCGTACCGTTAATAGCAGGCGAGGTCAAACGCTTCCTTCGTGACGACGGAACGATAAAGGTCTCTCGTTCGGTAAAGGCCCTGTACACAATGGTCAAACGATATTTGATAACAATGCAAGGGGCCGAAGTTCAACCAACCATAGAGGAAATTGCACGCGAACTTGGCGAAGACCCCGAAGACATCGTATTCGCGCTCGAGGCCGCGCAAATGCCGATAAGTATCTACGAACAAAACGACACCCGCGGCGACGGCGATGGTCTAACCTTGGCCGAACGCATTCCAACCGAATCGGTGGACTTGACCACCCGTGTGATGATTAAAAATGCCTTGGCGTCACTTGAACCGCGCGACCGCAAGGTCATTATTTTGCGATACTTTCGCAACATGACCCAGGCCCAGGTCGCCGAAAGACTAGGCATCAGCCAAGTCCAAGTCAGCCGCATCGAACACCGAATTATCGCGATGTTCCGCCGCGACTTTGCCGAAACTGGGGCCTAATGATTAAAATAGATGAAAAAGCATTGACAAGCGTATAACAACACCTATACTTGAAGGTATCGGGCCGCCCCTGTGCCGTCTGATAATATGCCATCGAATCGCCTGTGTGCCATTTGGTCGCGAAATACATGTATAGATATATAAAACAAACAGAAGACTATGTAAGGAGAAAAAACAATGACAAGAAGACTCAAGGCCATATTGGCCGTCGTTGTCGCTGTTGTGTTGGTGGTACCATCGGTATTTTTAATTATCCACTTTACGCGCGACCGTGACAATGAACCTGACGAGCCGGATGTACCGGACCCAATCGCGCAAAGACACAGTCTGCGCGGTATCACCCTCAATGGGATTCGCTTGGATGACGGGTTTGATGCAATTGTAGAGGGACTTCGCGTACCGCTCGTGGCCGCGCTCAACGACCCTGCATTCCGCCTCGAACTCCGCGAATTAATCCAAACCGAACTCATTCCGCTGCTGTACGAACAAAATCCAATTCTCGCTGGGGTTCTTACCGACCTCATCCTCAACGCGATGGAACAATCCGAAGCCGCGGCAATTGAACTAGCAAGACTGTTGCACGAATATTTGATGAGCGGCGACCAAATCCTCTCGGATGCACACATGCTTCGCACCTTGGTTCGTTCAATCCTATTGGGACCGGACGGCGACTGGCTGTTGGCCCAAATCGCACCAACCCTTAACACATTACTAGCCCAAGCAGGGTTAAGTGGCCAAGGCGCGGTTCGTGACCTGCTCCTCGGCGTACTAAACGGCATGATTGACGAGGTTATGCCTGGCCTAACTGGCCCTGGCGCAATTCGTTTGATGTTGCTTGACCTGTTACCTGCCGAAATGCGCGAACCTGGTTTTATCCGCGACACCGCATTGGCTATGTTAATTGACATGGTACCTGAACTGGCAAATGCTGGTGCTGGACGTGCCTTGGTTCTCGACTTGCTCGTTTCCATGGTTCCTGAACTGGCAAACCCTGGATTTGTCCGCAATCTAACACTTGACGCACTTGCATCTCTGATTAACCCAGAGGTCAACGGCATGCTCCCAGGGGCAGAATACCCAGAAGTAGTACCCCCATTCGTCTTCGATATCCGCGAAACGGGTGCATTGCACAACCTCTTGATCGCACTTATTGCTGACATGGAGCCTGAACTGGCTGAACCTGGTGCAATCCGTGAACTTCTCATCCAATTCTTGGTTGACGAATTCAACAACCAAACTGCATTTGACGTATATTACGAAGACACTGGCCTTTTTGGTATCACTGTGGGAGGCCTTCTTCTCAACACTCCAACCCCAGAAACTGGGGCAGTACGCCCAGCAATCCTGCGCGCATGGCGCGAGACCCCAGAATTCCAAGCATGGCTTGAGGGTCCTTTCGCGGACTTCATGGAACTGTACGATGCTCAACAAGGCGCATGGCAGGCCGATGTAGCCAACTACGAAAACGTATTGGTTCCACAATGGGAATCTGACGCCGCTGCTTGGGATGCTACATACGCATGGGACAACGACACATGGAACGCTTACGTTGCTGGCTTTGATGCTGACCGTAACGCTTTCCTTGCCGCTGCACGCACTCACATCATCCCTCTAACGGGAACTGACATTTACCCAACTGGTGTTGGAACTGGTGATAACGCACGTGCTGGCCAGTGGATTTTGGACATCTTCGCATTGGAAGAAGAACTTCTTTTCTACCAGGGCACAACAAATATCCGTGCCGACCACAACACTTTCTTCCGTAACTTTGTTTGGCACGACCCAAGTATCGGTTCGGCTCCAGCGGGTTTTGACTACGGATGGAACCCCGACTACCGCCTTTACCGCGAATGGTTGCTGGGCGATGGACACAACGAAGAAGCATCTCGCGTATTCTTCCGTCGTCAAATGACTGGAAAAAACAACGACGAGGAAACACTTACTGGTACATGGAACCAAACGGTTCGCCAAGCTGCTTTCACACCACCTGGCGCACCTCTTCGCCCTGTTCGTCCAACTGCACCTGTACGTCCTGCTGCTCCTGACTTTACACCTTTCCAACCAACCGATGTTCACGGTGCGCTCCGCATGAATGTCAATACTGGTGGAAGCTTCCACGACCGCCTGCGTGACTTTACACCCGCCGATGATGAGTTCTTTGTTGTTGCTATTCCAAACCTGCAAACCATGATTTCTCGTGTTGACCCAACAACCGATGTAACTAACTGGTTTGAATTTGTTATTTACATTGACGGCGGCGACTTTTGGGCTGCTTACGCTCGCGTTATGGTCGAAAACATTGCAAGTTTGATGTTGTCCAGTGAACTTATCTTTGGATTGGTCGAAGGTATGCTTGACGACATGTTACCATTTGAACCAGGCGACCCATTGGGTGATGTTGTAGGATTGTTGCTCACACACGAACACCTCAGTGTATTGCTGAACGCAAACAATGGATTAAGTGAAATCCTTGACCACTTCCTGCCTGTCGTTGATGACCTGCTTGATGTCCTTCTGCCTGCACTTGGCCCAATGCTGGGTATGGATCTTGACGGCGGAGTAGAAGTTCTGTTGGCTGAAATGCTCGCTGACCTGATGGGCCTTGACATTAGTGGCGTATATGTCCAAGAATGGTACGAATTCCCAGTCGCTCCACCTGAAGACGGTGGCGAAAACGGCCCTGAATCTTACGACGACTATATTAATGGTGACAACGGCTACGAAAATGGTAACGGGCCGGACAACGGCGACCCAACTGGCGAATACCGTGATGTCTGGGTACCAAACAACCCTGCTGACTGGGCCGTGTTTGAACAACTCCGTGAAACAATGTCCGATGTAATGGACGAGGTTTCTTTCGCCGCACTCTTCAGCTCAACTTCTTCATTCGACACCGTATTCGACACGGTGATGGTGGTTGCTGATATCCTCGTCGGCGAAATGGGCCGTCAAATGATGCCTGTCCTTGTTGACATGCTTGGCCTCGACGCTCAAATGGAGGCTTTGGTAACCGAACTCCTCGACTACCTCACATTCACAGAACTCATGCGCGCTGACTTGGTCATAGAGGACTTGGTCAACATCCTTATCCCAATCCTCGACATCGCATCTGACAACCTGTGGGAACTGCTTGTTGAATTCGGCTTGATTGACGACCTGGTTGGCGACGACCTCGTTGCATTCTTGCCTCTTATTGAAATGATGTTCGGCAACATTTCATTCGCGGTTCTTCTCGGCGAAGACACCGAACTGCCGGAACTCTTCGACCTGCTGATTGCTATGATTGACCCTGTCTTGACTGTATTGGTCGACGACCTTCTGCCATTCTTGATGGCTGAATTCGACCTCACCGAATTGATTGCCGACCTTCTCGACATGGACCCATCCGACCCATTGGTTGGCGTCTTGGTCAACTCACTCGTCGACATCTTGGGCGCAATCGAATTGCAATTCCTATTCGGCGAAGACACGACCGTGGACATGGTATTCGACATGTTGGTTCCTGTCCTGGCTCCAATGCTGACCGACATTCTGCCTATGTTCATTGACGACCTCCTGTACGAACTTCTTGCTGGAATCGAAGACCCACGCCTCATCGCAATTATCGAAGACGCAATCATGAACTTGCCGCTTGCTGAACTGCTTTCACCAACTGGCGACCTTTCTTCTATCTTGCTCGACTTTGCAACCCCAATGATTCCAACCCTGATTGACATCGCAATCGACATGGACTTGCTGCAAACTGGCGACGCAACCCTTGACGAACTCCTGCTTGTTCTGCTCCCTGTATTCCCATTTGAACAACTCGTTGACCGCGAAGCTTACTTGGTTGACATCCTGTGGGATGCAATTCCAAACGTATTGCTTGACGAACACGTATTTGAATTCATCTTCTTATTCGCCCTGCCTTACATAACTGACTTCATCGTCGACAACGAGGTAGTAGAAGGCCTCACAATCCTCATCGCAGAGGAAATCACACGCTTGGTCGGCGAAGAAGACGGAATCTTCGTTCTCATGCAAATCATCCACGACTTCCTTGTTGAAAACATCGACAACGACGAACTGATGGACGGAATTATCGATTTCATCATCGACGTTCTGTTGCTACCATTGATGGAAACCGAAGAAGACTTCGCAAACACCCTTGAATTCCTCGCCGACATGCTCGGTATGGACATCGAGGAACTTGTTGCTCCAATCTTCGACATGCTTAACGACATCATGGGCGACATCACATTCGGCCTGTACGAAGACGGACGCATCTCAATCGACCTCGAGGCCCTAGGTCTTGATGCTGGCGATGATGCCGACCTTCAAGTTCTTATCGACATTCTTGGTACACTTGAAATGCAACCTATTGAAGGTGAAGAGAACCAATACGACTTGCTCATCACGCTCTTGGGTTTCACAACAGACAGAATTGCTGATGTTCTCAACATGATGATGGCTTCCTCCGATATAGCCTTGAGCTTTGATGACCTGCTGGGTATGCCTGGTGCTGACGTTCTTATTATCACGTTGGCTCGCTCGCTGACACTCACACGTTGCGACGACTACCTAACATTGGAAATGTCACTGCCGCTCTCAACACTCCTGCCATTGGTTGGCGGATTGGCTGGCTTTGAACTTCCTACATTGCCATCAATGTTCGACTTCGACCTGACCATCGGCCTAATCTTCGGCGCCGACGACATGGAGGCGGCTGCGTAACTCGTGCTTGCGATAATTCCACAATATCGCAACCCACAAACTCGTTGACACCACACACAAAATCATATAAAATAGACGCAACCCTTTGTGGTGCGTCTTTTTATGTGTAAGCGGGTTTAACGCCCCACGCAACCGGCAAGGAGTCAGGAAGGAGGAGGAAACATTGATGTACGCAATCATCAAAACTGGCGGTAAACAGTACCGGGTCGAAATCGGAACCCGCGTCCGCATCGAAAAACTGGAACTTGAACCGGGCACAACCCACAAACCAGAGGTCGTGTTGTCGGTCAAGGACGGCAAAATCAGTCAAAAAGGCACCGTAACCGTAAAGGTTCTGGAACATGGCTTGGGTGACAAGATTGACATCTTCAAATACAAGGCAAAGAAAAACTACCGCCGTCGCCAAGGTCACCGTCAACCATTCACATTGGTAGAGGTCACCGAAATCAAGTAACTAGGGACGGAAAATGACAACCATCACCATTCGCCATGACGGATTCACGGCCATTGGCCACGCTGAATTCGCTGAACGCAACTCCGACATCGTATGCGCCGCAACATCCGCGATAATCCAAAACGCGGTCATGGGCATAATACATGTGGCGAAAATCGCGGCCACGGTGGACAAATCGGATGGTAAACTGGTCGTGACATATCCCGTGGACATGACGCACGCGCAACAACACGACAAAAAAACTCTTGTTGCAACAATGATACTTGGACTTCGCGACATCGCGAGACAATTCCCAAATAACGTAACCCTTAAGGAGGAAAATTAATATGAACGAACTCGAACTTCAACTCTTTGGATGCGACTGCGCAACCTGCCCAATGGGTTGCGGCCCAAAAGAGCCCCAAGAAGACTGCGAACCAGACGGAGACAGCGGCGAGCGGGCTTTTACAATTGACATCCAACTCTTTGCATCGAAAAAAGGTGGCGGAAGCACAAAAAACGGCCGCGACAGTAACAGCAAACGCCTCGGCGTAAAAGAGGCTGACGGCCAATTCGTAACTGGCGGGTCAATCATCGTTCGCCAACGCGGAACAAAAGTTCTTGCGGGTGAAAACGTGGGTGTCGGTCGCGACCACACGCTCTTTGCTCTGCGTGACGGAACCGTACAATTTACAACCACCAAAAACTCAAAGAAAAAAGTTTCAATCAAAGCCTAGCAAAAACAAAAGGGTGGCATATGCCACTTTTTTCATGCATAAAAATTGCCATGAACAAATCATCAATCATCCGCGGCATGACAAAGGGCACACTCTGGGCGTTGGTCGCAACCTTATTCCTGGTCTTAATCCTGGCCGTCATCGTAAAATTTACTGGCATCGGGTCAACGGCAATTCTCGTGACCACCCAAATAATCAAAATTATCGCAATTTTCTTCGGCGTTGGGGTACTGGTAAAATCCGTCGTAAAACGCGCGTGGCTCTTCGGCGCGATATTCGGCATCATCTACACGGCGGTATCTTTCTTTGCATTTAGTCTCATTGGCGGAACCGAAACATTCGACATAACAACTGGAATCCTGGCCGAGGCCCTCTTTGCAATCATCGTCGGAATGGCAAGCGCAATCTTGGTCAAAAAGGGTAGTGTAGACGCCGCGTATTAATGGTACAATGTATCCAATGAATAAACTCTTACTAATTGACGGAAACTCGCTCATCAATCGTGCGTACTATGCGTTCGGTGCCTCTGGTGCCGAATTGTCATATGACGGCAACCCCACGGCGGCAACGTATGGCTTTATAAATATGTTATTAAAAGGCATCGAAACAATCAAACCCACCCACCTTGTCGTGGCCTTTGATGTTCGTGCTAAAACATTCCGCCATAAAATGTACGACGGGTACAAAGCCACACGCAAAGGCATGCCCGATGACTTGGCTGTGCAACTAAACGACCTGAAATTCCTATTACGCGGAATGAATATCACGGTGGCCGAATCCGAGGGCTACGAGGCTGACGACATAATCGGAACTCTCTCATCCGCATCTGAAATGCAAACTGTAATTCTGACCGCCGACCGCGATGCATTTCAACTGGTTTCCGACACATGCGAACTGCATCTGACGAAATCTGGGGTTACGGCTCTGGACGTCTGGGATATGGCACGCGTACGCGCTGAATACGGCATCGAACCACACCAAATGATAGAAATAAAGGCCCTGGCTGGCGACACGTCCGACAACATCCCGGGTGCCATGGGCATCGGAGAAAAAACCGCCCTAACAATGATTCGCGACCACGGCAACATCGAAACACTATACGAAAACATAGACACAATCCGCGGTGCGGCACGGGACAAACTAATCGCCTGCCGCGACAATGTCTTCCTGTCTCGCGAACTGGCAACAATAAATTTGGAAACGCCTCTAAACTTCAAAATCGCGAACACAACCTTCTCAATGAACTTCCCCCAATCCCTCATTGACGAATTTGCGAAAAGGGGATTCCGCAGCATCATAAAAAAACTCGGCGCAACCGCACCTGAAACTCCTGCGACTGTCGCAGAGACAAAAATCGAAATCACAACAATCACCGAAAACCCCGACTTGGACAAATTTATTAACGCAAAACGCATCGCAATCAACCACGACACAATGGGTTTCTATCTCGCGACCGACGACAGCCACGAATACCATCTCCCAATACGCCATACATTACTGGATGCTGGTTTTGACCCTGGGCAACTAACTCAAATGCTAAAACCCGTGTTTGAATCGGCGGTACCAAAACATGTCTTCGATTCAAAAGGACTAAAGGAACTCTTGGCCAACTACGACATAACGCTGAACAATGTAACCATAGACGCAAAAATCTGCCACCACCTTTTAACCTCAACAACGACACCGCCGACATTCGCCGATAACACCCGTGTCGCACAAATGCTGTCAACAAATTACATGGAACGATTGCGCGCAATCGGGGCCTGGGGCCTCTACGCTGACATCGAACTGCCTCTGGTCGACGTTCTGCTGGAAATGCAACAAAATGGCGCCTACGTGGCGCTAGAGGCCTTAAACGAGGTCGCTGTCGAACTCGAGGCCGAAATAGCAATAATCAGCGAGCAAATCTACACCGCAGCTGGCGAGCGTTTTAATCTAAACTCTCCAAAGATGTTAAGTGATGTTTTGTACAAAAAACTGGGCCTCACAACTCTACAAAAAACCAAGACGGGTTTTTCCACAAACGAAGAGGTCTTGCAAAAACTCTACAACAAACACCCAATCATCCCACCACTATTACGCTACCGCAAACTCTTCAAATTACTATCAACATACATCCACGGCTACCGAAACCAAATGACCTCGGCGGGCCTAATCCATTCCAAATTCAACAACACCGCAACGGTAACGGGGCGACTGTCATCATCCGAACCAAACTTGCAAAACATACCGGTCAGAAGTGATGACGGCGCGCGCGTGCGAAAACTCTTCCGCTCTCGCTTTGACGGCGGACGGCTTGTATGCGCCGACTACAACCAAATCGAACTCCGCGTATTGGCACACCTATCAAACGACTCAATCCTAACCGACGGCTTCCGCATGGGCCGTGACATCCACACGGAAACGGCCGCAAAGGTCTTCGATGTCGACCCAGCAAACGTAACCGCGGACATGCGCCGTATCGCTAAAACAATCAACTTCGGAATAATCTACGGGATGAGCTCCTTCGGCCTCTCCCAATCCATCCACATCACCCCGGCCGAGGCCACTCACTTCATCAACAAATACTTCGCCCAATTCGTCTGCGTCAAAAAATTCTTGGACGACATCCGCGATAACGCAATCGCCAACGGCTATGTTACAACCCTTTTGGGTCGCCGCAGGTACTTCCCCGAACTAAAATCAAAAAATGCCCAAGTTGTCCAATTCGGCATGCGTGCGGCAATGAACATGCCAATGCAGGGCAGTGCCGCGGACATAATAAAGGCCGCGATGGTGCGCATCCACAAACGCATGAGGGCCGAGGGGCTTAAAACCCTCCTCATTGCACAAATCCATGACGAGCTTGTCTTCGACACACCCGCCGATGAAATTGAACTGATGCGAAAACTCCTGCACGATGAAATGGAATCGGAAACAATCCTATCCGTACCTCTGGTTGTGGACATCAAGGCAAAGGAAACACTTTGACATTGGCGCGCTTTTGGGGTAGCCTGCCTTTATGAACAAAGTAGCAGAATTCTGGAAAAACATGACACTCGCAACACGCATCACATACGCACGGCTGGCCCTTATTCCTTTCATAATTTTCTTCTACCTCGGCGGTATATATTTTGACTCTTACTTCTTCATGGACTTCGGCAAACTAATCGCCCTCATCCTTTTTGTCATCGCCGCCGCAACCGATGCGCTGGACGGGTACATCGCACGTTCGCGTGACATGGTCACCGACCACGGCAAACTAATCGACCCAATCATGGACAAACTACTTACACTCGCGGGTTTGTTACTTGTGTTCTTTGATCCATACCTCTCCGAAATGATGCCGCTATGGGCTGGAATACTGGTTCTGTTCACCATCCTCGGCCGCGACTACATCGTGTCCGCCATCCGCAACATATACGCAACACGCGGCATCGCAATGGCCGCCGACCAAACGGCAAAGGTCAAATCCGCCGTCCTCTTCATCGCCATCGGATTATTCATGGGCTACGCGGCATGGGCTGACGTCACGGCAACTACGCGCAACAATGTCGGAACATTCTACGACGGCTGGATTTACTCCGCGTGGTTCCTAATGCTCTCGGCGGCTGTACTATCGGTCATCAGTTTGGTTGTCTACATCAACAAACTAATATCACCCGCACCAACTGACGATATTGCGGAACAAGATATCGAAACGAAAGAAGGAGAAGAAGAATAAGAATATGGCAGTAGCAAAAGAAAGAAGCGAAAAACAAACCGAGCGGGAAAAGGCCCTGGCCGCCGCACTCGCAATGATTGAAAAGGCCCACGGAAAGGGTGCCGTCATGAAAATGGGCGAGGGCCCAATCATCAAAAACGTCGAGGTCATCTCAACTGGATGTCTAACCCTCGACTATGCACTCGGAACTGGCGGAATCCCGCGCGGCCGTATAACGGAAATCTACGGGCCCGAGAGCAGTGGTAAAACAACCGTCTCCCTCCACGTCGTGGCCGAGGCACAAAAGGCTGGCCTCACCTGTGCGTTCATCGACGCCGAACACGCCCTTGACCCGATATACGCGGAAAAACTCGGCGTAAAAATCCACGAACTTTTAATATCTCAACCCGACAGCGGTGACCAAGGCCTCGACATCGCGGAAAAATTAATCAGCAGCGGTGTAATCGACCTCGTGGTCGTTGACTCGGTCGCGGCTCTAACCCCACGCCAAGAAATCGAGGGCGACATCGGCGACACCCACGTGGGGCTCCAGGCCCGTTTAATGAGCCAAGCTCTCCGCAAACTAACCCCTCTCGCCCACAAAACTGGTTGCGCCCTCATCTTCATCAACCAACTTCGTGACAAAATCGGTATCATGATGCCGGGCCAGAGTCCCGAAACAACCCCAGGCGGAAAGGCCCTTAAATTCTACGCCTCCGTCCGCCTCGATGTCCGCCGTACAGGCAGTATCAAAGAAACCAAAGAAGGCAAAGAAGAAGCGACGGGAAACAAAACCAAGGTAAAGGTCGTCAAAAACAAACTCGCCCCTCCATTCAAACTGGCCGAATTTGAAATCATGTTCGGTCGGGGGATAAGCAACGAGGGCTGTATCCTCGACCTCGCACTCATGTTCGGCTTCGTCGACAAATCGGGTGCATGGTTCAGTTACAACGGCGACAAAATCGGCCAAGGCCGCGAAAAGGTAAAAGAATATCTCGAGGTCAACCACGACCTGCGCAACGAACTTCTGACACGGATAAAAGAAAAACTTTCAAAAACCCCTGCACCTGACGCCAACCGAGAAGAGGATGGTGCCGAATGATAACCACGTTTGACCAATACCAATCCGAGGCAATCAAAACCCTCCGCAAAATCCCAAAAGACTGCACGGTAGACGCGCATAAGTACAGCCTCGCCGTAACTGCATTGGGCATCGCGGGCGAGGGCGGGGAAGTCGCCGAAAAAATCAAAAAATACATCGACCGCGACCGCGAACTCGACATGGACGACATGCGAAAGGAAATCGGTGATGTGATGTGGTATATCGCCGCCATGTGCGACCTCCTCGGCATAACCATGGGCGAATGCGCCGACCTCAACATCAAAAAACTTCGCGCCCGCCACGGTGCGGACGGCGGCTGGACGGGTGACGGCAACCGCACCGAAGACGTTGCTCGGTAAGATAAGGTTTGACACAACTGGCTAAAATGTCTATAATTTAATTAGATTTCTATGGGCAACAGCCCGCTTGGAATACAAAATATATTAAGGAGAATAAAAAATGGTAGCAGCCATAATCATCTCCGCCGTAATTGCACTAGCAGTCGGCGGGGCGGCCGGCTTCTTTCTTGCTAAACTACTGGATAAACAGAGCGCAAGCAGAGGCGAACAATCGGCGGCAAAAATCGTTGAAAAGGCACTGGCAAAGGCCGACATGGTCCGTAAAGAAGCCTTGCTAGAGGTCAAGGAAGAAACACACAAACTACGAACCCAATGTGACGAAGAAGTCCGTGAAAGAAGAACCGAAATAGGCAAGAGCGAACAACGCCTAACAACCCGCGAAGAACAAATCGTAAAACGCGAAGAAATCTTGGCAAACAAAGAACTGGCCGTGGAAAACACACGCGCCCAAATCGAAAACACAAAAACACAATGTCAAAAAAACCTGGACGACGCCAAAAAGAAACAATCCGAGGCCGTCGAAAAACTGGAAAAAATAACAGGACTGACCAAAGCCCAGGCCAAAAAAGAAATCATCGACAGCCTGATTGACGAGGCGAAAACCGAGGCCGCCGAAACCGTCCGCAAAATTGTCAACGATGCAACCGAAGACGCATCGAAAAACGCACGCGACGTCCTTGTCGGCGCAATGCAACGACTTGCAACTGATGTGACCAGTGAGGTTACGGTCTCCACAATCCCACTCCCAACCGACGAATTAAAAGGTAAACTGATAGGGCGCGAGGGACGTAATATCCGCGCAATAGAAGCCGCAACAGGGGTCGACCTCATAATCGACGACACCCCCGAGGCAATAACAATCAGCAACTTCGACCCATACCGCCGCCAAATCGCAAAACTTACAATCGAAAAACTCATCGCCGACGGCCGCGTTCACCCTGGACGTATCGAGGAATGCTTTGAACGCGCTAAAAAAGACCTCGACCAACAAATCAAAAAACAGGGCGAGGACATGCTCTACGAACTCAAAATCCACGGCATGCACCCCGAACTGGTTAAACTCCTCGGCCGAATGAAATACCGTACATCCTACGGCCAAAACCTCTACACCCACAGCAAAGAAATGGCCCTCATCGCTGGCATGATTGCAACCGACATCGGCGCAAACCCTGCCATCGCAATGCGCGGTGCGCTTCTGCATGACGTGGGCAAGGTTCTCGACCACGAAATCGACGGCACACACGTTCAAATCGGTGTCGACCTTGCAAAAAAGTACAAAGAAAGCCCCGAAGTAATTCACTGTATCGAGGCCCACCACGAAGACGTCCCCGCCAACTCAATAGAGGCCGTGATTGTCATGATTGCCGACGCAATCTCATCGGCACGTCCGGGCGCACGCCGCGAAAATCTCGAGGCATACGTAAAACGTCTGCGCGATTTGGAGGAAATTGCCGACACAAAACCTGGGGTTGAAAAATCCTTCGCAATCTCCGCTGGCCGTGAAATCCGCGTTATCGTCAAACCTGAACAAATCGACGATGCTGGCGCACTCTTCCTGGCAAAGGAAATCGCCGCGGAAATCGAGGAAAAAATGACCTACCCGGGCCAGATAAAGGTCAACGTCATCCGCGAATCCCGCGCCAACGCGGTGGCAAAGTAAATTGAAACTAGGGGTATTATTAGATGGGCCTTTTTGGAAAAAAGAAATCTAAACGGATGGCTGTCTCCAATTCTATTCAAAATTTGGTGGAAACTGTGGGGACATATATAGACACACTTTTCGCTCAATATGAAATTGTTGAGATGAGAAAAGTCTTCCATGGCGATGACTTGAAAAAATATAACCGCGGGACCAAAAAAACAAATGCTGACTATGTGAAAATACGAAAGCACCTCGAGGAGATAATATTAAACTCTCTGAAACATTATGATGAAACTGATAAAATCAATCTCTACCTGATGCTTGGAATGATCAGGACTAACAGAGTATTTGATACGCCTCCATATAGCCGCACTTTGGTAGATATGACGCCTTTCATGCATTCTGACATCCAAAATGCTCTCAAAACTGCCAAGGTGAACCCATTGGGCAGAACATAACGCGGTGGCAAAGTAGTCATTGACAATAATCGTCATCATATCTATAATAGTATGGTATACGCCAACTGGGCATTAAGAGCGGGGTGAAGACACATGGCACAAATAGTAGTAGGCGAGAACGAGTCCCTCGAATCCGCCCTCAAACGGTTCAAGCGCAAAGTCCAAAAGGACGGTATCATCGGCGACATCAAACGCAAAGAAGAATACGTAAAGCCATCGGTACGCCGCAAGAAAAAATCCGAGGCCGCCCGCAAAAAACTCAAAACTGGAAAATAGAAACTCAAAAAATCGCTCCCTCATCGGGAGCTTTTCATTGTAAACTAAAAACATGAACCAAAACTATAAAAGATTCTTTTCCGAAACAACACACAAACGTGCCGTCCTGTCTGATGGCGAACATCACCACCTCGCCCACGTTCTGCGCATGCGCATCGGCGACCGCATCGTCCTATTCAACGGCGATGACTTCGACTACCACTACCAAATTGACGAAATCGCACGCGACCACACAAAACTAACCTTGGTCGAAATGGTTCGCAACCGCGTCAACCCAACCATTCGTGTCGCGGTCTTCGTGGGCCTGATAAGGAGCGACAACCTCCACATCATCGTCGAAAAGCTCAACGAAATCGGTGCAACCGACCTGTTCCTCTTCACATCAAACCGCACCAACGTCCGCACCGCCTCGGTCAACATTGAAAAACTCCAATCAATCGCAACCCAATCCTGTAAACAATGCGGCCGCAGCACCCCCACGACCGTCCACGCACCCCTCACATTCGACCAAATGATACAAACTCTCGATGGCTTTCAAAAAGTCTACTACGCAGACAGGGCAGAAAAACGCGACAAAATCCAACAACGCAAAATGACAACGTCCGAGAGCGTGGCTCTGGTAATAGGGCCCGAGGGCGGCATGGACATGGACGAAAACCTTGCTTTGGCCGCGGTCGCTGAACCCGTAACCCTCGGCCCACGTACCTTGCGCTCGGAAACTGCCACAATCGTCGCGACAACCATCATAATGAACAAACTCGGCCAACTTTAATGGCACAAAACACAGTCACACGCTATAATGAAAAATATGAAAATCGCGATATTGACCCTCGGCTGTAAAACGAACCAAGCCGAATCAAACACTATGGCCGCCGACCTAACCGCCCGCGGTTTTTTCACAACGTGCAAGCTTGGGGCGGGCGAGACCGCCGACCTCTACATAATAAACACCTGCGCCGTCACCGCCATGGCCGAAAAAAAATCCCGCCACATGGCATCAACAATCGTAAACAATAACCCCGCGGCCCAAATAATTTTGGTCGGGTGTGCCACGCAAAACAACGCCGAACAATTTGGTATGCCTAACATACTACGCACATTCGGCACAAAAAAAGACGACGTCGTCAATTACATCACCCAAAACTTCAAACCAACGGGCAATAAAAACGCCACGCGGCACCGCACCGAACACTACCTAAAAATCCAAGACGGGTGCAACAACTCCTGCACATTCTGCATCGTATCAGCCCTGCGCGGCCCTTCAACTTCACGGGCGATTGCGGACATAATGACCGAGGTTCTCTCTCTCCCCGCGAAAACACCAATCGCGATAACTGGCATCAACCTTACTCAATTCCCAAACCTCCCCGAACTCTGCCGCCAAATCGACGGGGCGGGGTACCCATTCCGCATCTCATCCCTGTACATCGACGTCATCGACGGACTATTCGACACTCTCGCCACTTGCAAAAATTTTGTTCCACGATTTCATTTAAGCTTGCAATCCGGCTCACAAAACGTCCTGCAATCCATGGGCCGCCGATACGGGCCAACCGAAATAAAAAATACCGTAGAGCACATCCGCAAACTCTGGCCAACCGCATTCATCTCGGCCGACATAATAACGGGCTTTCCAACCGAAACTGACACCGACCACAAACAAACGGTCGCGCTACTAACCGAACTACGCCTCGACCACCTGCACATCTTCCCATATTCACCGCGCCCTGGAACCCCCGCCGCCGAAATGAAACAAATCCCATCAAACATTGTATCCACACGCGCACGCGAACTTAAAAATGTGGTACAATAAAACATGTCATTTCAACGCGAACGCGACAACGCCGCCCGTGAACGGGCCGATAAAATACTCGCCGACCTACCGCACGTCTGCACGGAATTTGTGCTGGCCATCTCTGCGCGTTCAACCTCTTTGACAATACTAAACTACGTCTACGACCTCCGCGCGTTCTTCATATTCCTGCAAATGAAATTTCCCGAAATCGGCCACCTCGACATGAACCAAATCGGGGTGGAACAACTCGAACTCCTCACCGCCCACGACATCGAACTCTACCTACACGACCTAACACGCACTAACGGCGACCGCGGCCGCGCGCGAAAACTCTCCGCCCTGCGCTCATTCTTCGCATTCATGTACAAACGCGACATGATTACAAAAAATGAATTGACTCGGGTCGACATGCCTAAAATCCGCACCCGAGCAATCGTAAAACTCGAAACGCCCGAGGTCCGCGAAATCCTCGACCGCCCCCTCACTCTCCGCGACGCAACAATACTGCAAATGTTCCTGGGTACGGGTATTCGGGTCTCCGAACTCGTCGGCCTAAACGTTGACGATATCGACCTCAAAAACAAATCATTCAAAATCATCCGAAAGGGCGGGGCAGAGGCCATTCTCTACCTCTCCGACGACCTTGCCACACAACTTCTGGGCTACATGGATTCAATTGGCGTATCGCCAAAGACCCACCGCGGCGTCGCACTCTTCGGGGGAATGGGCACCGACCGCATAGGCATCCGTGCCGTACAAAAACTGGTCAAAAAATACGCACTCGCGGCCGTCCCCCTAAAAAACATCTCCCCACATAAATTGCGCAGCACTTACGGAACCGCCCTCTACCGCGAAACGGGGGACATCTACTTGGTTGCCGACGTCCTCGGCCACCGCGATGTCAACACCACCACCAAACACTACGCCCAAATCGCCGACGACCGCCGCCGCGACGCCGCCGACGTACCTATATATAAATCACCCAAAAAAGACTAACCTTTTTGTCAGCAACCCCCTTGACCCCAAAAATTCCCATGCTATCATAAAGCACAGGGGAGGTCTAATGCTTCACAAAAAAGAAGTTCGGGCTTCGCGAGCTATGCTCGCGAACGTTTGGCCCGAAGAGAAGCGGAACCAAGCAATAGATGAGCGTTTTGCCCCAACGGGGCGAAACCGAATCGGCGCGCGGGTGACGCGGAAAACCCCCCCCAACGGAAAATACAAAACCAATAACCCCCCCCAAGGGGCTAACGCCTTCGGGCCAAACGCTCGGCCTGCGGCCTCGGCCCGAACTATTCGGTTAACCCTGCGGGTGCATCTGATTGCTTACACCTTAATGGAAAAAAACATTTGGCAATTATATACTCCCGTGCTAAATTGGATACAATACAATATACTGGGGGAAGAAATCATGCCATTTCATGCAGAGTTTTTGAACAACGCCACAAAATTGTTGGAGGTCAAATCCGTAGACACCGATTTCAAAGAGGCGGAAAAACTCCTACGCGAGGCCCTGGCAAAAATCGCGGAACGTAACCCGCGCGTCAACCCAAAAGACGTTGACATCTACATCCACGGCAGCTACGCCAACAAAACCAACATCTATTTCCCGGCCAATCTCGAGGTTGTTGTGGAATTAAAACGCACCCCCGACTACGACCCGGACGCGTACCCACACGAACCATACCGCCTCTACAACAACTATTTCGTTGAAACACTCTTTGAATACAACCCGGTCGACTTCGCGGCTGAACTCCTTTCGGCTCTCCAAGAGGTTACTGGAAACACCTGCACTCAACAGAGTCAAATCATCCTCATGCCAAAGAGCGCAAAGGTAAAACACGACGTCGAAATCCTGCCCGCATTCACATTCAACTACGTCGAACAGACCGAGGAAACTGGTCCACAACCTGACGCAAAGGTCTTCAAAGGGGTATTGCTCTACGACCATAACGAGGCCGCACACATCGTAACATTCCCACGCTTGCACCAAAAACACGGCGCGGCAAAAGACACCGCAACCAACGGGGGATTCCTAACTGCTGTACGTCTGTTCAAAACAATCAACGCAATCGGCGCACGTGAATCCGACTTCCACCGTGTCCGTGGCTACTTCGTCCAATGCTTGCTCTTCAACGTGCCTAACCAACTCTTCATCGCCCCTGACGTTGAAACCATGTTCTACAAAATCCTCAACTACCTCCTCAATGCGGAATTCGAGGACTTCGTGTGCCAAAACCTCGTATGGCAACTCTTTGGCGAGGCCAACGAATTCTGGGACGACTACCGCGCCCACCGCTTCGTAAAAGAAGTTCGCAAATTCCACGACGGCTTCCCTCCAACACGCACAACATTAGCCTAACCCATACGACTAAACGGTCGTTGACTATACAACCAAAAGGGTATAACCTAATTGGCAATGGAAAAAGAAATGACGGTTCGGGAAAGGGTCATGGGCTATGCGCCCCGTGGCCTTTTTTCCCAAGAAGGAAAGGACATCAAGGAACTCGAACGCCTGGACAACGACATCATGGCGGCCGCCGACCAATTCAGGGCCACGGTTGCCAAGTTCGGCGACACCAGCTTCGAGGCACAAGAAGCCCGCGACAACTATCGCTCATTCTTCGTGCGCCGCGACATCGTCCAAGAACGCCTTGACACAATACGAACTGTCCAACATGAAAAGGGCTACACCAAATCCGTCTTCTACGAAAAATTTAACAACGGCTGGGTAATCGACAAACACGCCGCGGCCAAAAACAACTACGACACCGAATTCGCAAGTGGGGAAGTCTCCGCCGAAACCGCAAATAAATACTCCCTAATGTCCGAAGAACTCGAACGCCGCAAAGGCTTCCGCGCAACATCTCTACAAATGGGAATTGGCCAAGACCCAAAACTAGGAAACAAAGCAGGGTATCACGGCGTCCACTCACACGTAACCGTTGGATTTGAATCCCTATACGAAAAGGTAGAATGGCACACAAACTACAAAGGCCTTGTCAAGGCGGCGCTATATAACCATGGGCCAATGGACTTTGATTGGGACCGCACAGACGCTGCTGAACAAACAAACCTACTGCACCAGGCACGCGATATCGTAAAACCAGGCACCGACACAACCGACTTCACCGAAAAACTCATCCGACAACTAAACAAATCTGAACGCGGATATAACCCCCCACCAATTTTATCCATCACCACACCAAACAACACCGGCCACGGGCCCGCACGCGAATACACCGGAGTGTAATTCAAAAAAGGGCAATCTCAAACTATCATTTCACCTACCAAACCTGTTCCAGAGGACCCTTCGCGCCATCTCATCCTCACTTAATTGATTGTTCGCAAAATACAGATTTTGCGAACAAAAAACATGAAGAGAACAAAAAAGTCTTATCAATTTATTATACCATATGTTATCATAGACTCGTGTTTAATCTCGATGAATTACAGGTGCCTGTATGGCAATGGGGACTCAGCCAAGGCCTAGGTGTAGTAATTCTTATCCTAGTGGTCTTTGCGTTCCAGGCAAAGCGCAAAATTGTCACATTGTCATTGATATCCGCCTGCCTGGCAATATCGGTGATATCAAACTCCTTACTACTTAACTGGGTGGCTGTCGCACTGGGCGGCGTCACCCTACTCCGCTTCCTCTGCTTCATTTGGCTCGAAGCCAGGGGAGAACGCGTCCAACGCTGGGTATCCGTCTCGGTGCTATTTTTCTTCCTAATCGCGTGCGCTGTATCTGTGGTCGTACTGGAAATCATTGGCCTGGGCCACTGGTTCAATTGGGTGTTGTTGGCTGGGAATTTGTTTTCAACGTACGGTGGATGGGCCAAAGGCGTGCACTTGGTGCGCATCTCAAACATTCAAATCTCCATTCTGATTATCATCAACGCCCTAATGTTCAACAATTTCATGAGCATTATCATCGAGGCCTTCGCTCTGGCCTCTATTGCCATATTCTACTGGCGTTGGTTGCGCAAGAAAACAAACACCGAAACAGCCACAATTCCCACCGAAAATTCCGACACTCCCCTACCCTAATCCAGGGTCTTTTCATCACGATAAGACGTCAGCATGTCTGCGACATGAAACACCAATGCCAACGGGAACATGTGAAACGCGCGTGACAGGGTCGATTGGTGCGATTGCGCCCGTGCATCGAACGCGCCCATATGCCAATTAATCGCCATGGCCTCTTCTCGCGTCAACTTCATAAAGGCCGACAACATGTACACGGACTTCTCACCATGCCCGTACGGCAACTGGTCATCGTACGCGAAAAACGGCTTTTTCACCCAAACATCATTCTCTTTAACATTGCGATAATCAACTTTATACGTGTTGACCTTACAAATATCATGCAACAGCGCAATCACGGCAATCGACTCGGCCGATTTCTTTACAAAATCCGCCCCCCACTCAACCTCGCACATGCTCTTGTACCTGTGGTATACCTTAACACAATGCTCAACCAATCCACCCGCAAAATTCCCATGAAACCGTGTTGACGCCGGCGCATCAAAAAAGTCAGTGGTGCCCAAATACTCCAAAACCTTATCGGCACCCTCGCGCTTGATATTCTTCTTGAAAATGTCGATATACTCTGTCTTGTAATCGTGTTGTTTTTCCATCATAAGGCATTATACCTCACAACAACACAATCGTGAAACCATTTGATGAAGAGATTATCGCGTTGGCAATGGCGAACCCAGGAAAAATCAAAACACAGGCAACGGCGGCAACCAACAACAAAAACCCTAACGTCTTAATTGCCCCATGTGTAAACTTATCGGTGTCACAAACTCCCAACTGCGTAAACAACACATGATTACCGCGCCGACGCCACCTCACCTGCATAATGGCAAAGACAATCAACGCGAGCACCCCCAGGGCCAACGGAACAAAATTCAACGATGGCAAAACGTCCAAAATGTCATCAAGCAAATCACTATCCGCATACACCGCTGTGACATCGGTCTCCATGCGGGATTCAATCCCCATTATCTGCCGCGCCGAGAGCGATGTTGCAACCATCAACCCAACTGGCGGAATTATCAAACTATTGACTATCTCGGTATAATCGTCTGGAAAGAAATCAACCGCATTCAATGGAAAAGCTGGATTTGGCGACGGAACGAACGTAAGTTCATTACGCATGACACGCGTATCACCGCGATAAACATAGTACGCGTGACGTAACGTAGTAAAAAATTCACCGTCAATAACACCGCCCAGGTACTCAAAGAACGTCGGATGAACATACACTCGCCCTATCCTCACCGATGCATTTGAACGGAACACGGCGGCATTTGGCAACCCTCGTACGTCAAAACCGCTTGCTGCTAATTCAACCGAAAAATCATCGGCAAAGAGATTATGCTGTGCGTGAATCCCCATGCGAAAGTTGGCCAACACCGAGGCGGACGTCAGCGCAACTGTACTCTCCCCTGCGAAAATTCCAATGACCGTAAATGTAAAACCTGCGCTCAATGTCGCGGGTAATGTCGGCGTGTTTTCACCAAACGCGGCAAAGGCCAATGTTTCGGATATTGCGATTTGATTACCTGAATCTAATGATGTCGGAAAGCGGCCGGCGACAATTGTATGGCCAAAATTTCCTGGAACAATTGTTGCCAACGCTGACGGGCCATGGGCGGGGGTGTTAATATGATGAACAAGAGCGGTCTCATGATGAATATCGGCAATACGGCGGCCGTACTGTATCGCGCGGTCACGCATACCTGGGGTGATTATGCCATCATCTGCGGCCAGGACAACATAATTCGCATCCGACCGCACGGCCGAACGAATGGTAACGCGATTTGGATTATTGTACGCTATGTTCAACGTGGTCGCCGCGGCAAACAACGTCACAACTACGGCCAACAAAACCGCCATCAAAACGGTATGCATGGCATTTTTGCGAAAAAAGCTCCATGCGATTTTTGAACTCTGCTTTAACGGAAGGTGATTGTTTTCATACACCAACTGCTTGTCGGTGGTCTCCGCAATCTCGGGCTTTGGCCCGCGATACTTTCCTTTCTCCAAACAATACGTCATCGCGGCATGTGGCGTGTACGGCTTCGGCTCATTGGTCGCAACTACAACTAAATTCTTCTCCGCATGCTCAACCAACATGTCTACATGGGCCACACTTGGATTATCAACCAACAAAATACGTGGCTTCTTGTACAATGCACGGGCCAATGTTATATCGTAATCGCTGGGACTGTCACCAAATTTCGCCAACAACTCTGTGACTGTCTCGGTCTCAACTGCCTGCCGCACGGTCATCCCTAGCGCAACATTCTCGGCTGCTGACATGTTCATATCCAAAACTGGTTCGGCCGTAACAATACCCATGTGCGTGCGGCGAATACCCGCCAAATCACGTCGGCGCAACGTTGTCACATCTGTTCCGTCGATTTCCATGGAACCGCCTGTCGGTATATCCAACGTCGCTAAAATATTCAACAACGTGGTCTTACCACTGCCCTCTGCGCCCGTTATCAAAACCAACCCACTGTCGGGAAAAACCAACGAAAGATTGCGCAAAGCCGCAATGTCCTCGCCTCCCCTGTTTGAATAAATTTTAGTCAAATTCTTAAGTACAATCATCTGGAAATAGTCTAGCACGTATTAACAATTTTATGACCCAAGAAATATCAAAAACATATAAAGGGGTTTCAGGGCTTTGGCAAAGGCCTAAACAATGTCAATAAATAATTATAAAGCTTCAACTCTCGGCGAATTACTTTCCAATTCGGCAAAATGGTCTCGACAATTGCCCAAAACTGGGGTGTGTGATTAAACTCCAACAAATGACAAAACTCATGCACAACGATATAATCCAACAAATGCGGAGGCAGCATCACCGCCCGCCAGTTAAGGGCAATGTTCCCCTTATCGTCACAAACTCCCCAACGCGATTTATTGTTGTTGACGGTAACGCCGCGATACTCCAACCGCAAACGTTGCCCGAAATAACTACACCGCTCGGAAACGATTTGCTTTGCCATATCGCGCATCCACTTCTCAATTTTCTTCAATACGGTAATCTCCCCCGCTTCTGCAAACTTCGACGGGATTAACAACCGATTATCATAACGCGTAACCTTCTTCACGTCATCGGTAATAACGGGCGCGTGCTGAACACCTAAAAACAGGAAACTGTTATACGACATCACACTATGGTTCAAACGACTGTTTTGCAACACCTTCTGCTGCTGGCGAACAATCCACTCGTGCTTCTCACGAACAAAATCAAAAATCTGTGCATTGGACAACTTCAACGGGGCCTTAACAATCAACTCCCCCTGCTCGTTGATAAGCAACGCCATCGTACTCCGCTTCGACCGAATGATATTACCTGGATGTAACATTAGCCTAATATAACATTTATGTGCTATCATTGCCATAGTGAAAAAATTGCAGATTTATACCGACGGCGCCTGCAGTGGCAACCCCGGACCTGGCGGCTGGGCGGCTGTACTACTTTTTGGCGACGCGATAAAGGAAATATCCGGATACGAACCGGACACAACAAACAACAGGATGGAGCTCCAGGCCGTCATAGAGGGCCTGCGTGCCGTCAAAAGGGACGTACCGACCGAGGTCCACAGTGACAGCTCCTACTTCGTCAACGCGGTAACAAAAGGATGGCTCGACGGATGGCGGCGCAACGGATGGCGCACATCGGACAAAAAGGACGTTAAAAACCGCGACCTGTGGGAGGAATTTATCACCCTGCACGAAAAAATCAACCCGCAATATTTCTGGGTAAAAGGCCACGCGGACAACAAATGGAACAACCGTTGCGACGAACTGGCCGTCGCCGAAATCAAAAGACGAATCTCAAAAACAACTTAACGAACCCTAACCTTGTATTTATCTACAATCATAATCGGATGGTATGACAGCTTTGCCTTACGCAACCCCTCAATCCCCATATCATCCTCGCGGTTAACGTATTTAACACCCTGAAAAAATGCTTCCGCCGTCAACTGATTTATCGTCTGATATGCTCCTTGATATCCCGTATCCGCCTTCTCAAAAAATGTAAAGGCAATCGTGTCATTATCAACGGCGTGAACGGAAAACGCAACTAACTTGTCCCCCACAAACAACAATCCAATCTTCAATCCCAACCCATCACACCAATCTAATGCACGACAGAGCAACTTTTCCTCCTGCTCCCAAATCTCATGCCCGACGGTTTCCTTCCAATTCTCAAACAACTCCATAACTAATACGCGGTCGGCCTTGCTATCGTATGTGCGAAAGGTATATTCGTAATTCTTTTGGAAACGCGCGATAAAATTACGCTTGGAATGAAACCTCTTACCCGACAAATTAACAAGGTCACTCGTGCTATAAACATAATCCGAACTATCGCGCTTCATGGTGATGTCATAACGTTGCGGGTCCAAACACTCCGCCTGCTCTTTCGCCAAACTAATAATCTGAAAAGGCATATCCTCCTGCCCTGCATCCTTCACAATCAATTCTATCGCCTCGGGCAACTTGGACTCATTTTTCAAAAGCGGCGGATAATATATGTTCTTGCCGCAACACTTGGTCTTAACAAACACCATATCATCCTGCTCGCATATCTGCGTGTTGTCATCCAAATCATACATCCATATCAACGCAAAATTATAATCGGAACTATACAACCCCGCTGACCATGGCGCGAACTTGGTATAAATTTCCCTGTCGCTGATATCAAGTTTTCTAAATTGCATTTGATATGCATCATAACACGGTTCCAATAACCAAGGCAACAAGAATGAAATTAATAAATCACGTTGACACTCATATTCGTGAATGTTAAACTTTATCGTTAACCTAGGGCGTTAGTATATCGGTAGTACTGCGGTCTCCAAAACCGTAGGGGGGGGTTCGATTCCCTCACGCCCTGCCAAACGATTATTATAGTTGTCAGATAGTTCCTATTATGGTAAATTTTTATTATGGAACCAAAAGAAAAGCCCCAGACAAAATATCGACCATCGGTCGATTTCGGCAAAGAGATTTCACTACGGCAACAATTCGTGACCTTGGTCGCCATGGACGAGGAATTGTCCAAAACCCAAAAAGACCGAATAATTGAACTCGGGCTTCGTACACTCATGGCCGAGGAGGTAGAGGTATGCGACTAATTTCCGCACATGTTAACAACTTCGGACGCCTGTCCGACCAAACGTTCGATTTGAACCGTGACTTCAACGAAATAAAAGAACAAAACAGTTGGGGCAAAACTACCCTGGCAAACTTTATCTCGGCAATGTTCTACGGCCTGCCAAATCCAAAGAGCAAGCGGGTCAGCGACAATGCCCGCACACGCTATCAACCATGGCAAGGCGGCACATACGGCGGCCAACTGGTCTTCGAGATAAAGGGAAAAAAATACCGCGTCGAACGCGATTTCGGCCTACCTAACGACGGCTTTCGTCTGACAGATGTTACAAGCGGTAAATCGATAGAAAAAATCGGACGCGAGAAAATTGACTGGCAAAACCTCGGCGACGTACTATTCGGGATAAGCCGCACCAGCTACGAACGCAGTGCCTACGTCCCCCAAGGCGAGATTGCCGCGGCCAAACTGGACGACGGAATTAACGAAAAACTAAAACACCTGATACACGCCACCGACGAAAACAACAACCATACCCTGGCCGCCAAGATACTGGAAAAATCCATCAAGAAAATCGAAACCAATAACGCTGGCGGCCGCCTATTCGACATAGATGCAAAGCTAGTGGATTTGGACAGCAAAATATCTTTCGGCCAAGCTTGCCATGACAAGGCAAAAGAAGACAAAGCAAAGCACAAAGCCTGCAACGACGAACACAAAAAGCACGTTGACGAACTTAAAAAACTGGAAACACAAATCAAATCCCAGGCCGAACTTGAAACCCTAATGGCCCACCAACGACACTACCTTGAAATCAAATCGTCCATCGATGAATTCAAAACACGCCTTGACAAACTGGTCAATTTCTTTGGGGCAACTAAAAAGATAGAGGCACTCGACCTCGAAAACATCAAAGACCAAATTGACGCGGTCGAACGCCAAAAACTGGCCGTACAAAAGTTAACCAATGAAACATTCCAAGAAAAGGTACGCCTCGAAAACATCGACCAAACCAAAGAACTAAAACATGAAAAGAAAATGTTCCTAACTGCACAAATGGTCGCAAAAGAGGCGGACAAGAAAAAAGCCCTCACCGAACGGGCAAGGCTCGTCAAAGAAATCGACGAGTGCAAGGCCCGCCAACAACGCGGCCGAGGGTTCAGCTTCTACGCCCTCTGCATCGTCACATTCGGCGTATGGGTTTTGGTCGAAAAAAACACCTTGCGCCAACTAACACCACGGGTTATAAACCTGCAACGCGAACTTGCCGCCTGTGAACAACAACTGAACGACCTCGACACCGACCTAATATCTATCAACGGCCAATTGGACGACATAAAAAACTTCAACTTCTCCACCGACCCAAAACCACTACAAGACATGACGGCGAACCAAGTACGCGAGGAACTTAACCTCCAAAAAATGGAAGAGGCACTTGAAAAGGTCTTATCACAATTCAAATGCCGCGAAAAAACCCTCTACGCGCGCTTTCACGAAATCAAAGACAATCACCGTGACTACATAACCACTAAAAAGAGCCTATCCACAACCGAAACAAAACTGGGCGAATTCCTGCGGGACCGTGACGAGAAAAAACTGCAACAAAAACTAACATCCACCACCTCGGTCGCGGAACTACTGGAAAAAAAGCAAGCAATCGACGACCGCAAATACGAACTGCTCCAAGAAATCGCTCAACTGGGCGTCAACATCGAACTAAACGAAAAAAACGCGGCGGGTCTACGGGACCTCACGGCTGAAAAAAAGGCACTCGAAAAACAACGCGAAAAATTGGTCGAAACGCTAATGATTGTCAAACGTACCCAACAATTTCTGAACGACGCCAGCGACGTCTTGGCAACCAAATACCTCATGCCACTCAAAAACAAATGCGGCGAACTGGCAACAATGTTCGACAAACGCGAGGTCACGATGGACTTCGACACGGATTCAAACATCCTCATCCGCGACAACGGCCACGACCGAGAATTGGATTATTTCAGTTTGGGTAACAAAGAACTCATCAGCCTCTGCACACGCTTCGCTCTCGTCGACTCCATTTTCCGGGGCCAGGGTCAACGCCCATGCATCATCTTGGACGACCCGCTAATTAACTTGGATGACGCTACCCTGGACGAGGCAAAAAACTTCATCAAAAAACTGTCCACCGAATACCAAATCATATACCTAACCTGTCACGAGAGCCGCAAAATCGGATAACCCGTGATATACTGCCCTATGGAACTAAATGCGGAACAAACTGCGCGGAAACTCGAACTAAAACGCTACATGCGTTTATGGGAAATCTGGTACTGGGTATTTTTTGTGATTGCTCTTTTATTCACGTTTGCCGCGGGCGCATCCTTTGAAACTGACCGCCCATCAATATGGTTCTTCCTCGTCGGCGGCGCGGTCACATTCTGCGCGGTATTCGTCCCCCTGGAACGCGAACGCCGCAAACAAAAACGCGAACTCGAAAGCCTCGATAAAACTGTCAGTAACCCCCTTGACCCTCAATAATCCCATGTTACAGTAATATGGGAGGATAGTATGTTTGTTTTCTCGGCTGCCTACGAGATGCTGTTTTTAGTCTTCTGCGGATACACTGTGGATGTTGCTAACTGTAGGTGTACCAGTCCTCGAAGACGAAAAACACATCTCGGGCGCGCCTCGAAAAACCCCCCCCAACAGAAATTACAAAAGTAATAACCCCCCCCAAGCTCCGCTTCGGGCCAAACGCTCGCACTTCGTGCTCGGCCCGAACTATTCGGTATGCACTGCGTGCGCATCAGATTGATTTTTGTCCAAAAACCCTTGACACGAATTGTGCATACTGTTAATATATGATATATACAGTTCGCGGGGAGGGAGAACATTTGAACGTCGTAATTTCAAATAGGTCTGCGCAACCTATTTACGAACAGATTAAGGAGCAAATTCGCACCGCAATCATTCGTGACGAAATTGCCGAGGGTGAAATGCTTCCTTCCATACGATTACTGGCTCATGACTTGAAAGTCAGCGTAATCACAACAAAGCGCGCGTATGATGAACTAGAAGCCGAGGGATTTATCGCAACCGTACACGGAAAGGGATGCTTCGTTCTACCAAAGAACAAGGAACAAATTCGCGAACAAAAACTGCGCGAGGTCGAACATCACCTTAACTCGGCAATCGCGGGTGCAAAATCAATTGGCGTGACGCCGCGTGAACTGGTTGAATTGTTGAAAATATTATCAATGGAGGAGAATTAATGGAAAACGCAATAGAAATTAACGGCTTGCGTAAAAAATTCGGAAAATTCGGGGTATCGGATGTTTCATTCACCCTGCCCCGCGGGTTCATTATGGGATTCGTGGGCAAAAACGGTGCTGGAAAAACAACAACGATAAAGGCAATTTTGAACATGCTAAATCGCGATGCTGGTGAAATCAAAATCTTCGGCCGCGACAACATTGCGGAAGAGGCCGAAATAAAACAAAAAATTGGCATAGTAATGGACAGCCCCTTTTACGAGGAAAACTGGACATTGTTACAGGTTGGCCGCGCCCTAAAACCCTTCTACACAAATTGGAGCGACGAACTTTTCAACAAAATGCTACACGACTTCCAACTCGACCCAAACAAACGCGTCAAACAACTGTCACGTGGTATGAAAATGAAAATAATGATTGCGGCTGCCCTGGCACACGACCCCGACTTGCTTATCCTGGACGAACCGACCAGTGGCCTTGACGCGGTCGCACGTGACGAACTACTCGAAATTCTTCAATCATTCATGTGCAACGAAAACAAAGCAATATTGTTCAGTACTCATATAACAACCGACCTGGAAAAAATCGCCGACTACATTACATTCATCAACAACGGTCAAATCATGCACAGCGACACAAAAGACAACCTGCTGGACAAATATGTGGTCATCAAAGGTGGCGTAGGTGTGTTAACTCCCGAACAAAGGGCACTTGTAATCGGCTACCACGAAACAAAGGTTAACTTCGATGCAATTGTCGAAAAGGTACATCTAAAGGAATTTCCAAAAGGCCTTGTAACCGAGTCATGCACCATGGATGAATTGGTGGTCCGCTTTAACAAACAAGGAGGGAACGCATAATGAAAAACCTAAAAGCACTAATTACATTGGACTATCAATTAATACGCCCATATTGGAAATACTGGGTCATGTTCTTCGGCATCGCCCTATTCATGAGCATAGTTAACCAGGCGGGCGAGGTCTTCATGCTATCCCTGCCGATATTCGCCGCGACAATTATGGCATTCCCGTTCGAGAGTGCGGACAAGAGCAACCTAAACGTCCTCTACGCAACCCTGCCAACCAACCGAAAATCCATGGTAACTGCCCGCTACATTTTTATTATGATTTCGTTGGCAATTACTATCGTCCTGGCGGTGGTGTTCAGCATGGTCGTCGATTGGATGTTCGATAACGTAATATACGGATTTGTAATCGGAACGCTGCTCTGCATTGCTATCGCTATCTTCCTATTGGTCGTTTCTATCCAAACACCTTTCCTTTACAAACACGGATATACAAAAGGTCGGATTTTCATGTGGATACCCCTCATCGTTGTCATCATTGTAATTAACCTGCCTGCCCTGTTCAATGTCCTGAACTTGGACATCGAATTCAACATCTTTGAAATAATGTTCCGCAATACAACGTTGACCAGCATCCTCTCATTGTTCGTGGGTGTCGCCGCAATTACCACCTCATATTTCGTGTCGCTGAAATTCTATCTTAAAAAAGACTTCTAATGTATACTGGGGAATCATGGAAAGAGCAATAACGGCAATACGGAACTTCACCCCATCCTGCGAACAGGAAGAGGTCGACAAAACCCTCTTCCTCGACCTACTGGCAAACAACCCAAAATGCCTGACACGTGACTTGATTGGTCACTTCACGGCCAGCGCATGGGTAATGAACCCCGCACGTGACAAGATACTTTGCGCACACCACAACCTCTACAAACGATGGGCATGGCTTGGCGGTCATTGCGACGGTGACGATGACTTCTTGGCGGTTATCAAGCGCGAAATTGCCGAGGAAAGCGGTGTTACGAAACTGGAACAATTCGGCGATGGAATATTCTCACTGGAATCGCTTTCGGTTGTATCCCATCAAAAAAACGGCAAGTATGTCCCCGCACACTGCCATTGGAACATCACATACGCCTTCATCGCTGACGAGGATTGCTACATTCGGATAAAAGAAGACGAAAACAGCGAAGTTGGATGGCTATATTTCGATGAACTAGTTGACCGCACACCCGACACAACCAGCGTAAAGGCTGCCTACCGCAAGATAATCGACAAGGTCAGGCGTTCTTGACACTCGACATCAAAAAATGCTATAATTGATATTATGTCAATCCGTCACCTCACAGAGCCGAATCCTATTATGGAAGCGTACCGCGACTTTGCCCGCACGGCGGATTTCACCTATGCAATGGAACAAAGCTTCAACCGGGACGCAATGGCGCATGTTACGAAGTCCCTACCACAGGAAGATATGTTCTTTAACATGATGGCGTTGAATAACTTTGGTGCGCGATTGTGGGATGCACAAAATGCCGCGGCCGCATTAATGGGCGCAATCCAAGGAGTTCAAGGAATACGAAATGCACAAAACATAACCGAGTTATGTACCGACGAATTTGGAATTACTGCACATGCCTTGGCGTTCCAATATGATAACGCTGAAATAACCGCTGTTGGAAATTCGTTGGGATTGGATACGGCACGGTTTCCGAACCTTAAATTATTACCGGGAAAAATTGAACAGGTACGTGACATAGTTGGCAAGACAGACTTGGTGACATCGGTGCGTCCATGCGCAGGAACGGGTGAAGTTTTGGATATGGTAGAGGAATTCCGCAAGCCGGCGTTGATACTGCCCTGTGCGTGTCGTGAACACATGAAACGTGCCATAGCCGCCGAAGCATTAACCCCCGAATACAAATTCATACAATGGGACCCAACAATGGCGATTGCGTTGGCGAATACACCGATAGATGGGTACAATCATGAGTTGGTAAAGTGCCTGCGCACCCTTGAGGGCGAGTGGCACGTGAACAAAGGCAAGAGTTTGGATGGAGGGCGCGCAATTGGATAGGTTGGGTGACTTTCGCGGTGATGTAAACTGGACAGCCGAACAGAAGGTTCGGCATTTTCAAGATGTCTTTAAGCCCTATGTTCGCGGTTTGGCACATGATGGACGGTTGATGAATTTGAATAAACAGAACGAGATGTTGTACGTTTATTTGAACAAGCACGAGGCGAAGACGGCATATGCGCACTTGAAGGAGATTGACCCGACTACAGATAAACAGGATGTACAGAAAGGGGTTGCCGAAGGATGGTTGAACAGTTGGGACAAAAATGGGAATATCATCGGTGACAAGATTGTATACGGCAAGCCAACGCCGACCGAGAACCGTGACGCGGGATTGAACGCGTTGCGCAATATTGCACGGATGGAGATTAACGGAGAAAAGTTCTTTGACCCCAATAGTGCCAGTGCGCGCCGCGAGATGAAAGGCCAAGAGGCGTATATGCGCCAGGCGGGATTGGCGAGTGACCAGTATTATGAACAGCATGGAGTGTCGCCGATGTTCGGTCATGTGACGATGGAGCCGATGCGATTGAACGAGTTGGTCTTGGATTTGAATTACGGCGACAACGAGCGCATCATTACCGATTTCAAGTCGAAGAATTATCATGTGTATACAGCGACGTATAACCTGTTCCATGCCTCGCCAGAGTTTGGGGAGAATGTGTCGTTCAGCGATTGGTTGTTGGGTCGTGGGTATCGGTTCGACGATGGTTATAATGTTAACCAGAACCGCCAGACGTTACCGCAAGTTCGTGACACGTTAGACAAACTTTGGAAGGATGGTGAAGGTGGTACCAAGACGCGTTATGCGGCGGGTCTGTTGGCGCATGCGGGAGTGTTGTTGGCTGGTGAGCGCGGCCTGCCCTTTCCTTTGCGTCCGCAAGAGGTGCGGGATTTGTGGCAATTCGAGAGTGCCGAGGGAAATTTGAAGATATTGAACCGTGGGTCGAAGAAGGGAAAGAGTGTTGGATATAATGACCCAGAGCATTTGTTGTGGATACGCGAGGCGCGGGAGTTCTTTGCGTTGCAGGATGCGTCAGCCGATGGTTGTACAGATGAGCAGTTGGCGGAGATGAACGAGATGAAGCAAAAGTTGAAGATGACGATGCCGCCCGCACTGGTTCATGGTGCCAATACGAAGAAGGATGGCGGGAATGGGCGGAACCTGGGACGGTCGGGGCAATCGACAAGGTCGTTGACCAAAGCCCAGTAATATGATAGGATTTGAGGTATGAAGAGAACAGAAGTTGGTAGTTTGAAGATTGGCAAGACCGTAACGGTACACGGTTGGGTGGATACGTTGCGCGACCAGAAGTCTATGATTTTCCTGGTGATACGTGACCGTAGCGGTCGTGTTCAAGTTGTTATCAAGAAGGCCGAAAATCCAGAGATGGCGGCGGCGGTTGAAGGGTTGCTGACGGGGTCTACCGTTGTTGTGAAAGGTGAGGTTAAGGATGCGCCGCAGGTGAAGTTGGGGGGGATTGAGATTGTTCCGATTTCTTTGACAGTTACCTCTAGGGCCGATGTTTCGCCTATTGATGAGAAGAGCGGGTTGGATTTGTTGTTGGATTACCGATGGCTGGATTTACGTGATGAGAAGAAGTTATTGTATTTCCAGGTGCAGACCGCGATATTGAAGGCGATGCGTGATTGGTTTGTTCAAGCTGGCTTTATTGAGATTATGACGCCGAAGTTGAACGGTTCGGTTACCGAGGGTGGTGCCGAGGTGTTTGAGGTGAAGTATTTCGACCAGAAGGCGTATTTGACGCAGAGCCCGCAATTTTTCAAGCAGATGGGAATTGCCGCAGGATTTGAGAAGGTGTTTGAGGTTGGCGGATGTTACCGTGCCGAGAAGAGTTTTACCAGTCGTCACGCAACAGAGTTTTTTGCGTTAGATGTTGAGATTGGATTCATTGATGACGAGCATGACGTTATGGATGCAGAGGAAGCGATGTTGAAGTATGTTTTGAAACAAGTGGTTAAGACATGCGCGCCGATTTTCAAGAAGTTGAACATTGATGTTGAGGTGCCGAACGGTCGGTTTCCGCGCATTACCCTGATGCAGGCGTATGAGTTATTACGTGAGGAGCGAGGGTACGAGGTTCCGAAGGCCGCCAAGGGTGATTTAGACCCAGAGGCCGAGCGTTTGTTGTGTGAGATTTCCAAGGAGAAGTGGGGTTCGGAGTTTATCTTTATTACGAACTTTCCGTGGTCAGCGCGTCCGTTTTACGTTATGCGTATGGATGGGAATAAGTTTACACGTGGGTTTGACCTCCTTTATAAGGGTGTTGAGATTACAAGTGGCGGGCAACGTGAGCATACACGCGCGGCGTTGGAAGAGAGTTGCGTGATGAAGGGAATTAATCCCGCCGACATGAACAACTATATCCAGTTTTTTGATTATGGGTGTCCGCCTCATGGTGGGTATGCGTTGGGGTTGGCGCGGTTTTGTGCGAAGGTTTTGGGGTTGCCGTCCGTTAAGGATACGACTTTTCTGTTCCGTGGGCCGCAGCGTTTGGCACCATAATTCCCTACCCCAGCGTTTAATTTTTTTCATATAGTTTTGACTCGTTGCCCTAACATACTTCGGACCACGTGTTATACATGTGCGCAAAGCGCACGGATTAATGGAAAGTTCGGGCCGAGGCCGCAGGCCGAGCGTTTGGCCCGAAGTCGAAGGCCTGGGGGGGGTTTTTCTTTTTTGCGTTTTTTACTGGGGGGGTTTTTACGCGTCACCCGCGCGCCGATTCGGGTTTGCCCCGTTGGGGCAAAACTCTCATCTATTGCTTGGTTCCGCTTCTCTTCGGGCCAAACGTTCGCGAGCATAGCTCGCGAAGCCCGAACTTCTTTTATGTGAAGCATTTAGAATGTCCCTCCCACGTTACTGTAACATAGCTTTTTGCAGGGTCAAGGGGGTTGCTGACAATTTTTGTTGTATAAAAAATATATTGTTCGTGGTGGCGAGAAGTGATATAATTTATGTTATGGATGGAATTAAAGATGGAGTTCGGAACAGTATTCGTTTCGAGATAAGCGAGCAAATCGCGCAGGACGTTGCGGCGACCGTTGAGTACATGCGGGAGTTGGGAACCGCCGATGCGGTTTTGATGGGCGACAGGATTTTGGGGTTGGAGGAGTTGTGCCAGGATGTTGTTGTGCCAGGCTTTACCATTGAGCAGGCGATGCAGAATGCCCAAGCGTCAAGCGCAGGCACATCGCGGAAAAAGTCGGGGGCCGATGCATTGCCGCCGCAGGCATCAATGAGCCGCGGGCGGTTTTTTGTGGTGCCACAGGTTGTGGAATAGGGAGATTTTATGGATTACAAAACCATGTCTGTTGATGAGTTTGTCGCGGGTATTCGTGGCAAGAAGTTTACGGCGGTTGATGCCGTGAAGACATTTGTTGACCGCGCGAAGAAAGACAAGCATAATGCGGTGTTGGAGGTTTTCGCATCGTGGAAAGACCAGGCCGCGGCAGTTGATGCGAAGATTGCAAAGGGCCAGGCCGTTGGGGTGTTGGCGGGTGTGCCCATTTTCATTAAGGATAATGTATTGATGCAGGGGCATCGTGCGAGTGCGGCGTCGAAGTTTTTAGAGAACTTTGTTTCGCCGTATGATTCCACCGTTATTAGGAAGTTGAAAGAGGCCGATGCGGTCATTATCGGCCGTGCGAATATGGATGAGTTTGCCTTGGGTGGATGTGGTACCAAATCGGCGTTTGGTGTTGTTCGGAATGCGGTGAACCCAGAGTTTGTTGCGGGCGGTTCAAGCAGCGGTTCGGCCGTGGCACAGGCGTTGGGTTATTGTTTGGCGGCCATTGGAACGGACACGGGTGGCAGTATTCGTATTCCCGCGTCTTTTAACGGTGTTGTCGGTGTGAAGCCGTCGTATGGCGTTGTATCGCGTTATGGTGTGGTTGGGATGGCCAGTGGGTTAGACCATGTGGGCGTTTTCGCGAATAGTGCGAGTGATGCCCAGATTATGTTGGACGTTATTGCGGGGAGGGATTATTTCGACAGAACCTCGGTCGAGAAGCCCGTTATTAAAAAGGATGTGAAGGCCAGTTCCCTGCGCATCGGATATGTTAAGAATTTGTTAGACCCGTTCATTGCCCCGCACAAAGATGTTTACGAAAAGGTCTTTGCCCAATTTGAGGCGGCGGGTGCGAAGCGCAAGGATGTTAAAATCAAGGATGTTGAGAAGGCCGTGCAGGCGTATTTTGCCGTTATGTGCGGACAGGCGACATCGAACCTGGCCCGTTATACCGGGACGCGGTATACCCAGTCGAAGGCGGCGGAGACGTTGGAGGAATTGTACCTGGCGTCGCGAACCGAGTTTTTTGGCGACCAGGTTAAGACGCGGATGGTGAGCGGGAGTATATCGTTGGCGTGGTCGGATGGACATTCGATTTACAAAAAGGGATTGGAGATGCAGAGGCAGTTTACCGCCGATTTCGCGAAGGTTTTTGAAGAGGTTGATTGTTTGTTGTTGCCGACGATGATTGGGCCAGCGGCGTGTGTTGAGAAATATTATGCCCGCGTGAACGAGAACCGTGTGTTTTTGACGCCCGCGAACTTTGCCCATGTGCCCGCGATGACGGTGCCATGCGGTGTGGTTGATGGGTTGCCGATTGGATTACAGATTATTTGCAAGAAGTATGACGAGGCGACGATGTTCGCCGTTGCGAAAATGTTTGAAGAAATGCGAGGTGCCAAGTGAGTACAAAATATGATGTAGTTATTGGTTTGGAGATTCACGCGGAGTTGAATACCGCGACGAAAATCTTTTGCCGTTGTGCGAACACCGCGGGGGGTGCGGATGTGTCCGAGCCGAACCGCAATGTTTGTCCGACGTGTATGGGGATGCCAGGGGCGTTGCCAGCCGTTAACAGGATGGCCGTTGAGAAGTCGATTTTAGCGGGGATGGCGTTTGGATGTCGCATTAATGATGTTGTGATGTTCGAGCGGAAGCATTATTTTTACCCAGACCTGCCTAGTGGTTACCAGTTGACGCAGTTGGAGCGGCCGCAGTGTTTGGGTGGTGGGATTACCCTTTCTACTGGGAAGCTGATACGATTGAACCGAATACACCTGGAAGAAGATGCCGGGAAGTTGGTTCACGATGAGGTTCGTGGCGAGACTTTGGTTGATTTGAACCGTGCGGGAACGCCATTGATTGAGATGGTTACCGAGCCAGATATTTCCAACGCGGCCGAGGCGGTCGAGTTTTTGGAGGAGGTTCGCAGTCGGTTGGTGTACAGCGGTGTTGCGGATTGCAAGATGGAAGAGGGCGGGATGCGGTGTGACGTCAATATCTCGTTAAAGCCCGCGGGAGCAAAGAAGTTTGGGAACCGTGTTGAGATGAAGAACCTGAACAGTTTTAAGATGGTTGCGCGTGCGATTGAGTACGAGACGAAGCGGCAGGCAAAGTTGTTAGATGATGGCAAGGCCGTGGCCGTGCAGACGCGCAAGTGGAATGATGCGAGCGGGATTAGCACGCCTATGCGTGGGAAGGAGCAAGAGGTTGATTATCGGTACATGCCCGACCCAGACCAGTTGATGATTCGTATTACCGATGGTGATGTTGCGCGTATTAAGAAGACGTTGCCGAAGTTGGCGCACGAATTGCGCGCCGAGTTTGTTGCGATGGGGTTGCCAGAGTATGATGCAGATATTTTGACGCGTGATAAGGATTTGACGAAGTTTTTTATTAACGCGTTGGGTTCTTATCCATCGGCAAAGCCGTTGGCGAATTGGATTATGACACATGTTTTGGCGCGGGCAACGAATTATCGTATTGAGATATCCCCCGTTCAGTTGGTTTCGATTATCCAGATGGTTGACAAGAAGGATATTTCCCAGAAGAATGCATTGGAGATTATTGACGAAATTTGGGGCACGGAAAAAGACCCGAAAAAGGTTGCAAAGGATAAGGGATTTACGAACAAGGTTGCCGCAGGTGAGATTGAGGCAATTGTAGTTGAGTTAATGGCCACGAACGAAAAGGCGGTTGCCGATTATGCCGAGGGCCCAGATAAAGTTGTGAACTTTTTCATGGGACAGGTTATGAAGAGAACGGGCGGTCGTGCGGACAGCGTAGTTGTTAAGGAAATTGTTGTGGAAAAATTGAGTTAGTAGGTTTTGTTGCAGTAGAAGTATTCGATACTCCCCCGACATTGCCATTCGGATTCAAAGTAGGTTGTGTTGTTTTTGTAGGCCTGGATTGCGCGCAGGATTGACGGCACGATGTTTTCGGGCAGGTTGTTGATGTTGAACCATGCGAGGTCACCGACCTTTTGCGGTTCCATGATTTGAATGTCGCCGTCCCAATAGCGGGCGAAGAAGTATGCGTGGTGATATGCCGTTCCGTCGACCAGCGTGTGTGACGTTGCGGTGAATTCGATGTATTCGCGTGACATTTGAGCGTTGATTTCTTCGTATGCCTCGCGGATGATGGACGAGAGCATTGTTTCGCCGTCGTCAACGTGGCCCGATGCGGAGGCATCCCAATGGTCGGTCATCCAGCCGCCTTTTCGGAGTTGCAAAAGAACCTCTGGCCCGTCGGATGTGTCGCGCAATAAGAATAGGAATGTCGCCGCGGGTGCCGTGTGACGTTTTGTGTTTTGCGTTGCGGGGGTTTCATTGCCCTTTGATTTTGTGGGTTTTTCGCGCTTTGGTTTTTCATCCCGCAGGGGCTTTTCTTTTACGAGTTTTTCATGTTTTTGTTTTGGTTGGGCCGCAGCCTTTTTTTCTTTGCGTTCACAGAGGGCCTCTTTGGTTGTTTTTTGTGTTTGTGGTTCGGGTGCGGATTGTTCCTTTGGCTTGCGGTCACGGTATAGGAGCCAGAAGATGAAGTACGTGACGGTGTTGACCAGTAGGATTGCAACGATGAGGGCGATTGGCCACCAGATTTCGCCGAGGTCCTGTTGCGTGTTGTACAGGGCCGAGAATGCGGTTTGCATGTTTGCAAAGTTTGTGTCGAAGACGTATGCCATTCCCCATGAGAGCAGACCGAGGAGTGTGTATAGGACGAGCCCGAGTAGGAATAGGCGGATGTTTGGGCGGAAGAGACGTAGTGCGACCATGAATGCGAAGAATGCGACGATTAGGAAGTGGTAGAGGATGCTGTGCATTGCGTTCCAGTTTTCAAACATGTATATCGTCGCGGTTGCGCCGAGGATTGCGTGCGGGAAGAGGTAGAAGCTAATGATAAATACGAATGACGAGACGAAGGAGAGGATTAGACCGAATTGGCGGAGGCGGCCGCGGGTGAATGAGGCGAGGGCGAAGAAGAGTATGAAATAGCTGCTGAAATGAAATGGGAGGTTGAAATTGTTATAGTCACCGTCCGCGGTGATTGCGCGAAATTGTTTCACGATTTCCAGGGCAATCAGGGTGAGTGTTATAATTATGAGAGGCACGTTTTTGGCGGTCGCCCCGCGGCGACGCAGGGCGAGGCCCATGATAAAAGCCAGGGCGATTATAATCCCCGTTGCCACCCCAAAAACAATCAAGTCGTCGCGTGTATGTTCCATGCAGTATTATACAATGCGCGCATAAAAAATGCAATACCTAGTATTGAAAATTTGGGGTGGAGCGCGTTGGAGTTATGAGTCGCCGCGGAGAACACGTGCAGGACATATTCGCGAGATGCGGTAGGCAGGAATGAAACATGCGAGCAAGGACATAACAACAGATGCGCCCATTACGATAGCAGAGTTCAGCCAAGTGTATTGCGCCAATCCAGAAATTCCCGTGGCGGTTGCCATGATAGTGTTCAGAGGGCCAAGGAAAGCGAGCCCGAGTGCAAGACCGACACCAGCGGCGATAAGCGCGACGACCAGAGTTTAAAGGTTCACCAGAGCCGATACGCGGCCGCGAGAGGCACCGAGACTGCGCAGGATTGCGATTTCGCCTGCCCTTTCCTGTGCCGTTACCCAAATTATCATTCCCAACATAATCACGGCGATGACCAATGCCAGTATCGCCAAGGCCATGAGTACAGCGGTTACGCCCCATACGAGGTCACCGACCTGGGCTATTGGGTCGTAGAGGTATACGTTTTGAACCCCTGGGCGTGCGTTAAAGCGGGTGACGAAATCGGCGATTGTGCGCGCGCCGTCAAGGCCGACGGGGAAAATTTCGACAGATACGGCGGCATCGTTAAAGCCAAGGCGGGCCAACGTTGCGCGGTATTCATAGAAGTCCATTTCCGTGTGGGTGAGGATAGATTGGGTCGAGCCGCCTTCCCATGCGAGTTGTTGCGCCGCGACAATCTCACTGGTCATATTTCGCGCAACGACCGAGGTCGTTAGGGCGCGGTGGTGGGCGATGCCCGGTTCGAGGATGCGGAGGGTGCCGTTTTCCCGTGGGCGTACCACACCCACGACCGTCAGAAGCATCGTATCGGTGGATGTAACGCGGTCGGCCCAAAGCCCGTCTCGCCAAGCGATTGCGTTACCGAAGTTCATACCGCGAAGTTCGTCGAAGCGCGGCAGAAATTGCCCCGCCGTTGCCGAATGCGTTGAGCGAACATAATATACGTTATTTGGAAGCCACAGCATGGTTTCGCCGAGGCGGTCGGCGGTGAATGTTTGGGGTGTGTTTGTGACAACCAGAACCTCGGACGCGTTTTGAGGGAGGCGGCCGCCAGTTATCATTTCGTACTGTTGCTCTACCGTAGGGAGGGAGTTGATTTCTTGGAAATTGAGGGCGGTTCCCCGAGTAAACGCGAGTCCGTTGTCATCGTTTACAAGCAGGTTGAATTCCATCGCGCGGTTATAGCGTTTCGCACGGAATGCATAGGGGTCAATTCCCGTGGCGGGGTCGGCCATGAGGTCGGTGAATTCACGAGGCAGTACGTGCGTTGCGGTTGCGGCGGTTTGGCCAACGGTAAGGCGGCCAGGTGTTTGTGTGGCACCTATGGTTATTGGGGCACCCGATTCGTATCCCGTTCGCATGTCGTCAACGTGGGCAGAAAACCCAGTTCCCAAGGCGAGGGAAAGTGAGAGCGCAATTGCCCCCAGTCCGACCGCGAAGAGGGTTGCGAGGGTGCGCACGCGCTTTGCCGCGATTGATGCAAAGGCAAGTCCGAACATGGTTCGCAGACCCATTGGGCGGCGGCGGACGCGTTGGGTTATGCCTGTGCGTGTTACGTTTTCGTCGGTTGGGATTAAGTCGGTTTGTTTTATCTCGCGGTCGCTCTCGACACGGCCATGTTTCATTGTTATGATGCGGTCGCTGTATTCTTCGGCCAGTTTTCGGTTATGTGTGACGAGGATGACCAGGCGGGTGTGGGATGCCGTGCGGAGGATTTGCATAACGCCCTCGGCATTGATGTCGTCGAGGTTACCAGTTGGTTCATCCGCCAGGATAATTTGCGGGTTTTTGACAAGGGCGCGGGCCAGTTCTACCCTTTGGCGTTCGCCGACCGAGAGGTGACTGGCGACCCTGTTTTCGTGGTGTTGGAGGCCGACCTGTTTCAATATTTTTTTGGCGCGGATTGTTTGTTCGGCGGCGCGGATGCCCAAGAGCTTTAGGGGCATTCGGACGTTTTCGATGGCGGTCAGGTGCGGGATTGATTGCCCCGTTTGAAAGATAAAGCCGATTGAGTTGGCGCGGTAGTAGTTGAACTCGCGCTCTGTGAATTGGGCGGTTGAGATGCCGTCGACCGTCATGTTGCCGCCGTCATAGTTATCAAGTCCGCCGATGATGTTCAGTAACGAGGTCTTGCCGCAGCCAGAGTGTCCAAGGATAGAGACCAAACCCGTGTCGCCGAATTGCAGGTTGAGTTTGTCCAGGGCGGTTACCGGATGTTCTTCTTGATAGATTTTGGTAATGTTTTTTAGCTCTAGCATCTATTTTCTCCTCCTCTGGTGCGTTGGTTCGGGGTTTGTGTCGTCCGTGGTTGGGGGTTGTGGTTTTGCTTCCTTTTTGGGGCGGATTTTGCGTTTTTCCCCTCGTGTGTCGAATGGGTTTGCGGGCGGTGGTTCGCCGTCAAAGTGTTCCATTCTTTGGCGGAATGTTGCCATGCGGGCGGCGCGACGGCGTTCGATTGCGTGCGTGCGGGCGATTCGTTGGCGTGTCGAGCGGAAGACAAACAACAGATATAGCACCGCGATAACGAAAGCCACGACAGCAAAGAGGACGTAGATGAAAGTAGAGGGGTCAGTTGGTGTGATGACGGGACGAAGGCGCAGGAGTTCCACGGACATGAGGATGATTATTTGGGCCTCGCGCACCAAGTCCATTGTTGCCTCGGGGTTATTCATGATTGATAGTGCCAATGTGATTGCGGTGTCGAAGGTTGTCCATGTTTCGGGGGTGAAGGCGTCTTCCCCGCCGCGAAGTTCGACATACATGAGGGCGTTCGTGATGGTGTTGGCGAGTGAAAGGCGGTTTGGCAACAAGAGTCCGCGCGCGTGGGTGACGGCGGCGGTGATTTCATTGTTAGTTGTGTCGGGGTTGTTAAAGAGGTCGAGGAGTGTTTCATTAACATAGCGGATAAAGTTGGCGACGCTTTGGTATGTGTAGTCGCTGTATGATGTGGTGCCGTCAAGAAATCCCTGGGCCCGAATGATTAGGTCGAATGCGGGACGGCGGTTTATTTCGGCGGTGTTGGTGTTCCAGTTGCGGTTGTCGTCCGCGTCGGATAATGCGGTGTTTAGTATCGTTATTGTGTTGTTTAGTTCCGCCATGTTTACGGTGAAAACAAAGTCAAATTCATTTATGCGTGCGATGGCATCATTGAATGATGCGGCAAAGGTGCGTGACCATGCAAAGTTAAAGCGATGGGCCGTGGCGAAGGTTTCAAGGACGCGCAGGATATAGTCGCGCAAGATGTCCAGCCGTTCCATATATGCCGCATCGTGGGTTGGTGTGGTGATGTCGGGGTCGTGGTTAGCGATGAGTAAAGCATCGAAATCCGCAAATGCACGGTGCAGGTCGAACACGGTGGAGTTTGTGTTTGCGCGAACCGAGATTGCCATTTGGCGAGTCATGCTGAAGTTTATCCATTCGGCCTCGGTAAAAAAATGTGTTGCGTTGACGCCCGCGGTTGCGGCTATTGCCGTGTCCAGAGGTGTTTGCGCGGCAGAAGTCAAAAGGTCGAGCGCGTGTTGCAGTAGGTTCGCGGCGGTCGCAATTTCGGATGGGGATGATGTGGCGGTGTCATTTATATAGATAGCGCGAGTTAGGGCGGTATCCAACATCATCCAAGACGCGGGGGTGACGAATGATTGGCGGATTGTTTGTGCCAGTTCAATCACAGATATCAAATCGGTGCGAACGGCGCGGAGGCCATCCCCCGCCGCGGATAGATAGGTGTACGCCGCGACCAATTCGGCGATGGTCATGTCGGTCATGTCTTGGATAGTTTTCATGGCATCGCGTATTGTTTCGCGGGATTCGGTTGTGAAGTTTGGGTCATCAAGCACGAGTGTCAAAGTCTCTATGAGATTTTGCAGGTTGGTATAGTCGGCGACCAGTAAATTAGGAACGTCGGAGAGGCTTTTGATGTACGCGTTGATTTGTTCCAAAGTCCGCGTTGGCGAATCAACGAGGGCGGTTGCATTTGATATCATGGTGTAGACGTATTGGAAGCTGTCCTTTGTGAACATGTGAGTGTCTGTGTTTGGAACAAAGCCCGCGTCAAGATATCCTTGGGCCGTTGAGATGGCGGCGACAAGGTCGGTTGTATCGGGTAATACACGGGCATCAAGGCCAGCGATTGCGGATTCCAGTTCACGATATGCCGCAACGGTTGATGCCAATATGATGTGCCCAGTATTCACACGTGCGGTTTGTTCGGCGGCAAAGGCGTCTTCGCGTGCGGTTGATAGTGTTGCAATGGATGCGGGCGTGAATTCGGCCGCGCGGAGTTCATAGGCGGTTGCGGTTGCAATAAGATCCTCTATCAATGGAATATCGAATTGCAGAGCCGCGAGTGCGTGGATGACGACATCAATTGCCTTTTCGTCGGTTTCGACAAATGCCAGAGCATCGACAAGGGTTGTCCGTGTGCCCTCGGTCATAAAATCGCCATAGTTGGCAAGGGTTGCGGTGGCAGTAGTGACAGGGTCGAGGCCCGAGGCACGTACGGAAAAATGGAGCGTTGGTTGGCGGACAAGGAAAATACCGCATGCAAGTAAAACACATGCGGCAAGAATTGTGATGCGCGAAAGAGTTTTCTTTTGTTGCATCGTCCCCCCAAGCCAGTTCGGTTATAATAGTTTACCCAAAATGTGTTATTTCGCCAAATCAATTACAGATAAAATATCATCAATTTTAAGCATGCCATAGCCACCGAGTTTGGTGTCGGGGCCATAGATTTCGCGGGCATCCGATTTGACCTTTTGCGGGTCGATACCAATTTCGGAAAGGGTCAGGGCCAAGCCAATTGAACGATACCAGGTTCGGAGTGCGGCAATCCCCCGCTCTGTTGATGATGTGCCCATGACATGGCGGCAAAATTGTTCGATACGGTGCGGTTTTGTTTTTGCAACGTGTTCCATCCATGCGGGAAAGAATATTGCCAAGCCCGCGCCGTGTGCGATGTTGTGGATACCCGACAGCAGTTTGTTTTCCATCCTATGTGTGGCCCAGTCTTGGGTGTCACGGCCCAGGGAGAGCATGCTGTTATGCGCCAATGTTCCCGTTAGGCAGAATTCGGCCCAGAGTTGATAGTATTCATCGGTCGTATGTTTCGATTTGTCGGTGTGCAGTTGGTAGAGTTTTGGTGCGATTTCAAGCATGGCGCGCATTGCGCCAACGAGCAGTTCGTCGGTGATACGGACATGTGTTTGTGGTGACATATAGCGTTCAAGGAGGTGCGCGAAAATGTCGGATGCGCCATAGCCGATTTGCGGCGCGGGCAATGTGAACATATATCGCGGGTTTACGAATGCGAATCGGGGGCGAATGGCCTCGGACCCCGTTGCGTATTTTTGGCCGGTTTTGTCTTCGCGGACGACGCTGGCTGTGCTGTTTTCGCTGCCTGCCGCCGGCAGAGTTAGAACCGCGCCTACCGGTAGTGCGCCGTATGGACCGTCTTCGTCATCGTCGCCCACGCCATCGCGGAAAATCTTCCATGCGTCTTGGTTTTTGTATGCGCCGATTGCGATGAATTTTGCCGCGTCGATGACACTGCCCCCGCCTATCGCCAGGACAAAATCGACCTTTTCATGACGAGCCAGTTCAACACCCGCAAGCGCATTTGACAGCAACGGGTTGGCGACAATTCCGCCGTGTTCGACAATGGCGATTTTTGCGGATTTCAATTCGCCTATAATCTTGTCAAAGAGGCCCGAAGTTTTGACCGAGCCAGAGCCATAGCAAAGCAGGACGCGTTTGCCGCCGTGCCGTTTGACGGCCGCCGCGATTTCCGTTTCGGGGTGGTCGCCAAAGATTAATTCGCATCTGTTTTCGTATATAAAGTTGTTCATTTTTTTGCCTCCGAAACGAGGATACCACAGATAAGTCCTTGCATAAAACATATATCTCGTGGTATTATTGTGTTGTTCCAAAAATGTGCTTGGGTGGTGTTGTGAAGTCGTGAGACCGAAATGTCGAACAAAGGGCAGACGCGCCATTACAAGCAAAGTACAACCCGTGCCTGGGTGGTGGAATGGCAGACGCGGTGGACTCAAAATCCTCTGTCCGCAAGGACGTGCCGGTTCAAGTCCGGCCTCAGGCACCATAACAAATTAAAAAGCGCACTATGCGCTTTTTTCGTGGGCGGTATGACTTTGTGGGCGTTCGCGGCGGGTGTGTGTTTGGTATAATGCTAGGGTGAGAACAGTAATTAATGGGGCGGGCATGCCCAATTTGAACAACTGGGACGGGTTGTTGCGTCAATGTGAAAAGTGGCACAGCTATGGCTTGTCTATGGTTGGTGAGAACGAAGCGGAGGCCGAGGAGGCGTTTAGCACGTGTTTGGATTTGCGGACAGAATTGGCCGAAAAAATTCAGACGGTTTTCGAGAACACGGCCGCGAACGGCATGTTGAACGAGAGCGATGAGGGTGGTTACGATTTGTGGGTGAAGTTGTTCGCGGCGGCACCGCGAGTTAACAAGCGATACAACATTACATTGAATGCACGGTCGACCGACGAGGGGCCAGAGTTTAATTTGCGCAATATCAAAAATGGAAAGTTTAGGCAACAGGTCAGAAATACGGCTAATTCGTGCAAGGAGTTGGGATTAGATGATGGCAGTGCCACGACAATGAAAGAAATGGATTTGGATGAAATTCGGAAGGCTATTCGTGCACGCGAGTTAGCGGCGTTGCGTAATGCGCCAAGTTATGCGATGGCCGATTTATAATCAAGCGGGAGCCAAGGATGGTTCACTTTTGTTTGTGTGGGGGCCCAGGAGGGTTTCGGTGGCGGCGAGGGTTAGTGCGCCGTAACCGATTTTCGTCCAGGCCAGGGCCGCCGAGCCCGCGCCAAGTGCAAGCATTCCCGCACCCGCGCCGATTGCGAGGACGCTTGTAACCAAGCTGGTTGCGCGAAACAAGTTTTTCAGGAAACTGCTTTTCTTTTTCATACATTTATTATAGCATTTTTCTATTATTAATGCAACTCTTTTTCGGGGTCGATGTTGTCCTCCCCTGTTTCTTCCGTGGATTGTTCCATCCAGTATGGGTCGGAATCGTCCCAGTCACCGTCTTCGTCGCCGAGGGTCATTTCGTCTTCGGTTGGCCATTTGCCCATTTTGCGCATGATGAAATATGTCAGCCAGGTGGCGGCGATGATAAAGACAGCCAGACCAAGAAAGAGGCCCCAAGCGAGAAAGTTTACCCCAGAGGAGGCGGTGCCGCCACCCGAAAGTGAGATATCCAGGATTGACATCACCGAGATGAGGGTCATTGTGCCGATGAACGATATGGCGATGCAAAGGGCAATTAGTCTGCGCATTGTTGGGGTCTCCTTTTATTTTGGATTAGTTGGTAGGATAGCGAGATGATTGGGAGGAGGAAGATAAAGGCGACAAAATACAAATCACGTGATAACGGACGGGGCCACCAAAGCAGGTCAGCAGTCACAAAGATTGAAAATGCAGCCACGTTTATCCATATAGCTAAAATCATGGCGATGAAAAGTATTCGTGCGCGAGATCTAAAAAATATTACGAGGGCCAGTATTATGAATTTCACAATGGAGGTTATTAGTACTACGGGTGGCATGAACTCCATTATTCGGGGTTTGGGGCCGCTTGGACAGAACGCATCTATATCTAGTAAACAGCCATAATCATGTCTATCGAAATTTATACTTTGACCAATACCCCACAGAAGTGATAAAGATGCCAAGATAATAAGATAGCTAAACGTACCCCAAAAAAGGATTTTGAGTGCCTTGGTGCGGTCGTGGTTATATATTTGCCAAGCGAAATAAACGATAGGCAGGAACAGAGCGAGACCGATGAAGATTTCTTGGGTCAGTGTTGTTTCAACATGCCATCCCCCGTTAGCGATTGAAAAGACCGCGAACGAGAAAAGGATTATTGCGTGGGTTATGATAAGCAGAACCATAGCTGGCACTCGGTACTCTTTTGATGCGACCAATACACCAAGGAGTAAAAGTTGGACTATTGCAGTTATTTGGGAGAGGGAGAGTGCCCGCGACATTGTTTGGTTGCCAAACGGCCCGATTACAAAACCCAAAGCAAAGATTAACGCCGAGAGGAGTACCGCGTAACAAAAAGCTCCCCAAAATATAATCTTTTGTGAGTTGTGTTCCATGGTTTTATTCTATCATAACTGCGGCGGTGAGGGGTTAGTTAATTTCTTCACCATAGAAAGGTTTCTGGGCCGTGTTATAAATGTGAGCATAGCTCACGAATATAGGGAAACCATAGTTAGGATTTTTTGGGTTTCGTTGTCGCGGTCGTTCCACCATGTGTTAGAAAATAGGCGGTGGATGTGCCAGCCACGGCCAGTGAAGTATTTACGGCGGTGGATGTCGCGTTCACGGGCGGCCGGTTGGGTGACATAGAGTTTGTCGTCCAGTTCAATGCCCAGGACATATTGACCGTCCGCGTTTTTTATGGCCAGGTCGATTTTATAGGAACCCATACCGACACCCGTGTGGATGGTGTGGCCGGTCGGCAATTTGTCGGTGAGGAATTCGGCGACATCGCGTTCAAAGCGTTCGAGGCTGCGTTCCGCCATCTTTGCCGCACGTGCGTTAAGGGTGGACAGAACAAGGGCGGCGGCATCCGAGTCGCGGTTTGAAACGGCGCGAGTGTATTCAAGGTATCGGCGCAATAGGCGCGGGCCATCGTTTTTCAAATCGTCAACGATGAGGTCTTCGGGGTCGATAGATGTTACAACAATAATCTTTTTGCGTGAACGCGAGATTGCGACGTTCAAGCGGTTTTCGCCACCGCTCTGGTTCAACCAACCAAAGTTACGGTTCAGGCGGCCATCCTTGTCTTTTGCGTATGCAAAGCTGAAGATTATTATGTCCCGTTCGTCCCCTTGGACATTTTCGATGTTTTTTATGAAGAGGCCGATGTCCTGGCCCTCGTCTTTGCGTGCGAATTCCGTGTTGACCAATTGGGCGAATTCGGCGTCTTTTCGCATGGCGGCGTCAAGAACATCCATAATCAGGTCGCGTTGGTTAGAGTTGAACGTTATCACCCCAATCGTGTCCATGTTCGTGCGGGTTTCCAGATGTTCACGGATAAGCTTTACTACATGGTCGGCCTCGGCACGGTTTGCCCTGTTCTCCCATGTTCCGTTTTTGACACGAATGACCTCTATCGGTGGTTTTTCGGGGATGACGGTGTTTGGCGAGACAAGGAGGCGTCCACCATAGAATGCGGCGTTTGAAAAGGCAATCAGTTCCTCGTAACGGCTGCGATAGTGGTAGTTCAGCATAACTTCGCTGTCGGCGAATTGTGTCTTGGCCAGGTCAAGGAGTGATTCGACCTCTAGCGCGGCATTAACATCTTCATAGTCAATGTTATCATCATCGGCCGTGTCAATGCGACCCACACCCAGGGCGGATGGGCGCAGTTGTTTGTTGTCGCCACAGACAACTACCTTTTTCGCGCGGGCGACGGCGGGAATGCCGCGTTCGATATAAATTTGCGATGCCTCGTCAAATATCAGGAGGTCAAACAGGTCATTTTCAAGTGGGAGGATTTCCGAGATAACCTCGGGTGTTAGGAGCCAGACCTTTACCCCTTTGAACAGTTCAAACCCAAAACGTTCGATGAATTTGTTGATTGACCATTTGCGTTTCATTTCGCTGATACGTTTCATTTCGCCCCAACGTTTGCCGGTTGCGATGAATTCGGCGAATGCCGTGTCCAAGGTTGCACGCAGTTTTTGTTTCGTGACGGTGGTTTTATCGGCGATTTGTTCGGATACGCGGGTTATCAGGAATTCAAAGTTTTTCACGTTGTCGAACACGGTGCGGTTGTGGCTCTCGAACCGCTCGATGACCATGTATACCAGGAAGTCATAAAGGCCGCGACATGCACGGTCAACACAATCACATTCGGTCACGGTGTCACATAATTCGACCACGGCGGCGATGTATTCGCGTTCATCCGATTCCAACGCGTTGTAAATTGCGCGGGTTTCGATAAACCTCTCCATCGCGTTTAATGACGGCATAATGTCGGATGGTCGACGGAACATCTTGTCCCATTTTGCAAAGTATGGTTTTGCAATTTGTTTCAATTGCTTTTTTCGTTTGCCCCGACCGAACAGACGTTTGAAAATATTGGATTTCAGGAATTCTTCCTGGGCCGTGACGAACTCGCCAAATTCGGATGTCATTTTAATTCGGTCAAAACGGCCTACCCCGTCGCGCAGGAATTCCAACCACGGGAATTGTTTTAACAATCGGTGGTGGTCGGTTGCGGATTGCAATTTGTTCGGTTCGTTAAAGCCATTGAAAATGGTGCGGAGGCGCGGATAGGTAATTTTTTCCAAGTCATTTCGTGAAACCGTTTTCACATACGGTGTCAGGTCGAGCGATTGGTCATGGCGGAATGTGTTGCCGATGTTTTCCTGGTAAATGCGGAACATGGGCGCGCCCTTGCCGCTGTCGGTGTACAGGAGCTGTGCAATCGTGTCCAAGCGTTCGATATTGTTTTCAATGTCGGATGATATCGCGCCCCAGGTCTCGTTGCTGAAGGGATTCGCCCTGTCACAGTTAAACAGGTTGACCAGTTGGCGGTAAAAATTTTCCTTGTCCCGAATATCCGCCATGATTATGGAATATGTCGAGAGGTTCCCAAGGCGGGAATGAATTACGTCCAAGGCGGTTTTCTTTTGCGATACCATCAGGACGTTTTTGCCGCGGGTGGCAAAGTCGGAAATGAAACTGGTTATGACTTGGCTCTTGCCTGTGCCGGGCGGGCCGTGGACGACCAAGGCGTCTTCGTCACGGATTTTAACCAGGGCGTTTTCTTGACTGGCATTAAGTTCGTTTATATAAAACGTGTCGCGTTCGGAAAAGCCCGCACAGGCCGTTTCTTTACACTCTACGTTTTCATCATCGTTGGCGAACGGGTCGGCGTTTTCGTCAAAGCCCGAAAGAAGTTGGTCAAGCATCACGCCCATATCGTTGCGGTCGCCCAATGTGCGATAGTCGCGTTGCATGGCACTGCTGTGTAATGCGAACTTGCCCAACACCGCCACGTTTTCAAATGTGAAATCGCCCGCGGGGAATTTTGGGAACTCGGCGGCCTTGTATTCCGTGAATTTGTCTATGCGGCCGACGCCCAGACTGCCCTCTATACGAATGCCAAATTCGCCAAAGTATTTTTGAATGTGACCGACGAAATCATAACCCATTGTGGTTTCGTCGTACACGTTGTTTGTTATTTCGTGACGGGTACCCGCAACCTTGTTTTGTAACAGTACCAAGTTCGTGTTAAACAGGATATCGCGTTTGGTATCAATACGCAGAGTGATGCTGTCTATACGCCGATTGACCTCTATTGGGAACAGGAGGAGTGGCGCACGAACGGTAAAATCCTCGGCTATGGTTTTTCCCATAACAAACGGGTAACCGATAAAAAGGTCGCTCTCGCCCGTTTCGCGTTCGTCACGCTCGACTTCCCTCATTAATGTTACGCCATTTTTCAAACGGCGTTCGTTGACCGCACGATGTTCGCGGGCCAATGACGGGTCGGCCAGGCGCAGGGTCTTTTCTTCTCCCCGCAAAAACTTTGCCACCGACATGTTATAACTTTCATTACCGTCCCAGAACAGGTCAATTGCGGTTTTCGCGGTCAAACGTGCGGAATAAAGCAAACGGTTGCGGCGGGATATATTTACCAGCCTATCCTCTAACCGTCGCAAAGTCCGTTTGATTTCGGGGCGTAATTTCACAACACGCTTGCCCGCATTCAGGTATCGGTTAATCTCGGCCAGGAAAAAATCGCCGTATTTGTCGACGAATACTTTGCCTATGCCTTTGATGGCTTCTAACTCTCCACGACTGCGCGGTTGCAATCGTGCCAAGTCGCGCAGGGCCTCGTCCGTGCATATTGTCGGGGTTCGGCCATTGGCGAAAAAGCGTATTTTCAGCTTCTCGCGGGTCTTGAAAAGTACTTCGTATAATCTCATATCCATAGTGATAAATATACTATAACAACGGCGAAATGACAACCTATGCGGGTGGCGGTATCAAGTATGAAAAACACGCATAGCGCAATAGCATTTTTACATACCCAATATTGACTATTTCCCGACATGGTTGTATAATTATATTATATATGGGTGACATGGCTATGACATATGATTCAACAAATCCACCATCAGTGTACAGCGGGAAGACAAGGCAAAGCCGTGCAAGTTCCACCCCTATGTCTTTGCTTGGCACCAACACCACAACATACAGAACCCCGATTGGCCCGAATACCCCATCCACAAAGAACGAACAAATAGAGGCATTGTTCGCGCGATTTACAAGCAGTCTGGGATTTCAAACGGCGTTGGATTTGGGATGTGACGATGGCATGACTTCCATCCAATTGGCAAAGCAAATGCGCCAAGTAACGGGAATCGACAAGAGCCAGCAAAACATAGGATTGGCACGTATGCGTGCGTTTGACCTGGGCCTTGACCACCGGACGAACTTTGTCGTCGGTGACGAATTGGACGAGCAATTATTAAGTAACTTTCGCGCCGACGTTGCGATATTCGACCCACGACATGTAAAGCACAATCGTTACAACATGGGAATACAATATCCCCAAGGCTTTGCATCGACCGTAAAGAATTTGATTTTCGACGGTTACGGCAGCATAGCCGCCAGCCGTGCGGCCAAAAACATTATCGTGCGTTGCCCTATTTCAATCGACATGTCGATGTTAGAGCCATTGGGCCCATGTTTGATACAAAACGTTATTTGTGAAAACGCACGCGAGCTCTCCCACCGCAACGCATATTTCATCAAAGACATGAAAGAAACCACCGAAGTTGATTCACGAATTGAACTATAGTGTATGATAATCCCGCATAGTTTACGGGGGTGTTTTCTATATCCGATATTGACTATGGGTTTGGCGACCTGTATAATAGTACGATTGTGAATGAAACCCAAAGGGCTTTTGACCCGATAAAAAAACGACGTTCCCAAAGCGTGCTCATCCATGGTGGGGACAAGGCATTGGACATTTCATATTTCGAGCGTTCGGCGGCACAATTCGCAAAGTTTATTAGTGGGTTGGGATTTCACACGGCATTGGAATTATGTTGCAATGTTGGGATGACATCCATCCAAATGGCGAAATTCATGAAGATGGTTCGCGGAATTGATAATGACGAGGGACGTATCGAGGCCGCGCGCCAAAACGCAAGGCTGTTCGGTGTCGAGGACAAAACGGAATTCATTTGCGGTAACGTGTTGGACGAGGGATTATTGCGCCGATATAAAAATGAAAACAGCATCGCGGTTTACGACCCGGGTTGGCGTAAATTAATCAACGGCGAATACAAAATGGATAACCCGTTTGCCGAGAGCATCGACGAAACAACACCAAGCATTCGCGAGGGTGTTCAAAAAATCCGTAAATGTGTAACCAACAACATCGTGGTTCGATGTCCGCCGAATTTCACACGCGAAATGTTAGAAGAATTGGGCCCATGCCTTATCCAATCGGTTGTTAACCAAGAGGGCCAGTTAAAACACAAGAACGCGTTCTACCTGCCCAGAACGAACAAAACCGCCGAGTTCCAAACCCAGTTCGAGATGTAATAAAAAAAGAGCTCTAGAGGCTCTTTTTCTTTTCTTCGGCAAATTTGACCAACTCCTCAACAAACACGCGGGTGGCCATACTGGCCCCCATTTTGCTGACCATTACGTTCAGTGGTGTTGTAGGCAACTCGCGCTCAAAACCCAGGGCGACCAGGTTATCGACATTCGCATGCGCCAAACATTCCTTTACATCGTAACCTACACCCATTCCGCGGTTGACCAAGGCGAACAGGAGTTCACTTGTCCCCGCCTCTATCGCGGGCTTCAATTCAACGCCCAGGTGTTTGGATAACTCTTCGCTGATGAATGTTTTTGAATCGATAAACACCAACGGCAAATCCATCAAGTTCTCCATGGTCAGGGTCGTGCCCAAACCGTTTTGTTTAACAAAGTCACGCGATGCAAAAAACGTCAGCGGCAGGTCAGCCAGCTTTCGCACAATCATATTATCATCACGGTGGGTTTTGGCCATATCAACGACAACATCCAGGTCATGTATCTCGGCCATGCCGAACAACTCTGCCCTTTTGCGTGTTACAATTTCCAATTTAATTTGCGGGTATTTTTCCTTGAATTCACAAAGGAAGTCCAACAAGATGTAACTGGCCACGAATGACTTGCACCCGATACGCAGGGTCGTTGCCTGTAACTCGGCATCATTGGCAAGCAGGTCTTCGGCATACGAAATTTCAAACATTGCCTTTTTAATATGCGGATATATATCGGTTGCAACTCGGGTTGGTTTCAAGCCCCGCGGGTGCGCGATGAACAGCTTTGTGTTTAACTCGCTCTCCAATGATTTAATGTTGCGACTGACGGCCGTTTGCCCTATGTGCAAAACGCGCGAGGCCGCCTGGGTGCTGCCACTCTCAAAAACGGCCAGGAAAGATTTGTAAAGACTCAAATTAGTGTTTGACAATCTCATGTACTCTACCCCTTTTATATAAAAAATGCGCGCCCAGCGCACGTCAAGGACGTGTGCCGCATTTTTTGGACATTAATGAATCCAAAAAATTATATTGAAATATCTGCGATATTTCCTTGGGTCATAATAACTATAGTATAGCAAACAAGCACATATATTGCAAGACTTTTTGTCATATCCATAGTTGTGGAAACCCCTGCAATTGATTTGGTCGAATTTTACATTTCGCGCGCCGAGATATTCTATCGGTCTGGCCAGGCGGCCCATGCCATCCGCGAGGCCGAGACCGCCCTGTCGTTATGTCGCAAACCGTGGCAAGAAGAAAAACGGACGGCGATACGCATATTCATCGCGCGGGCATACGCGCGTGACGGGGATTTTGCGCGCAGCAACAAAAAGTACCGCGAATTAATCAGCGACCGTATTTTCATCCCGCCCATCGTGATGGGATTGATGCATAACAACTTGCGATTGGGTGCGGACGAAAAGGTCTATCGGAACATCACCCTGATGAGGTTGTTTACATGATTGGATTGGCGTTTTTAATTATCAGTTCGATTATCGGCGCGGGGTTCGCATCTGGGGCCGAGATTTTGTCGTTTTTCGGCAACAGCCCCCTGTCCATATGGTTGATTGCGTCTTTGGTTGGGTTGGCGCTATTTGCCCTGATGGGCGTTACATTGTATTTGGTAAACGTTGGATTTGTTCCGCCGCGGGTTGTCTTTGTGCCGATTTATTTCGCGTTCTTTGTCGCGATGACCGCGGGGTTAAATTCCCTGGTTGGTGTTTGGGGGTCGGTGATTGCGTTGGCAACATGTATCGTAATTGTTACGCGCGGGTTTGAACGCCTCATAAAATTCAACACATATGTGATAGGATTCGTTTTGATTGTGTTGATTGTCGTAACGGTGCCGAACATCCAACCGACGGCGGGCGGTGACGGTGGGACGCGTGTTGTGCTGTATGCGGGGCTGAATTGCCTACTGTTCCCTGTCCTGTCGCGTGCGCGAAAGAAATACTCCACGCGCGACGTTTTAATTGCCTGTGCAATGGCATGCGGGGTTTTGGCACTATTTGTCATGTTGATGTTGGGCGCGCTGCCCCGCGATTATGCGCATGACATGCCGATATTGGGATTGGGCGGCGGAATGTATTTTGTCGTATATGCGGCGGTGTTCCTGTCTGTATTCTCGTCACAATTTATATCTTTGTTCAACATTGACCAATCGATAGGAATTGAAAAAGCACACCGCGTGGGCGTGCTTTCCATTATTTGTGTTTTGGCCTTTTGCGCGTCATTGGTTGGGTTCACGTACATCATCGACCGTGTCTATCCGTTGATTGGCGCTTTTGTGGTTATTTTTTTGTGCGGGGCTTGCGTCCATCATTTGATTTTTCGACAAATGTTGCGGCGTCAAAATCGGTTGCGGGCGCTTCGGTGATTTCTGGTGTTGGCTCTGGTGCCGCAACTACTGGCGTGTTGGTCATTGCCTCGTCCATGATTGCCATGATTGCCTGGACGTCATATAAAACGAAACTAACGCGGTCGTGGTGGCCGGTTTCCAACAAAACGGTGCGCAGGGTTGCGTTTTCCTCGCGAATTTCGCGGATACGTCCGATGACACCCGCAACGGTCTTTACGCGCATCCCGGGGCGCAAACGGTCAATCATACGTGCCTGTTCATCCACCATGCGGCGACGGTTCCGTGTTTGCAAAAACATCATCAGAACCAAAAATCCAATCAACACCCCCATTAAAATTGCTGTACCCAAATCCATAAATTACTCTCCTTTTTCGATTTATCATTTTCGCACCCAATGCCACATTTGTCAAGGTATTAACCGAACGCAATGTTTTTGACTTTGTCGCCAACAAAATGTAATTTGGATATATAGAGGAGAACAAATGAAAAATAAATCAATGAAAAGTTTTTCCGTGTTAATTGTTGCGTTGTTTGCCGCGGTTGTTTTGGTTGGGTGTTCGGGTCGTGATTATGGCGAACCCCCATCTTGGTACGGCCAAGAGCCCCCGTCATGGTATGACCAAACCCCGCCCGATTGGTGGCAGGAATCCGCCCCGGATTGGTGGGAAGACCGAAACAATCCACCGCCATGGCATGGGCAAAATCCACCCGCATGGTGGGATGTCGAAACTGGCCTGCCCGAATGGGACGGTGTTGGGGTTCCGTCTTGGTGGGATATTGAAAACAATAGACCATATTGGTATGAGGTGGAGCCGCCCGCATGGTGGAGAATTAGCCGTGCAGGTGCCGAGCTAATTGAATATCTAGGGAACAAATACAGCGAAAATTTTGTGGTAATATCTGGCACACTTGTAGTTAACGCAGGCCCTGACTTCAGCCCTACGGTACAATTCTATGGATTTCACATTTCTCCTGTAGCTAACAAGAATATAATCTTCCCTGCAAGTGTGCATTATGCTGATTCTACACAAACAAATTTCAATTTCTTTGATGACTATTCAATTGCACTTTTGTACCACGATATTGCAAAAATCAGAGCAGAGGTTTCGCCCCATATAAACATTCATTGGTTTTTCCCTGAAGAACACGAGCCACTTGGTGTGGTATTAATTGAAATCGAGTTGCAAGCTCACTGGCCCTTTCATCCGAACAATTTGGGCAACCAAAATGTGATTTTATCTGATTTCCATCAGCCTGCCAGTCTTTTATATGATTTGAAAAGGTTTCTTTACGATAATGCGGAGAGATATAAGTTGCGGCAGGCCAATGGCGACTGGATGTCTCTTCCCAACATTCACGTCCGTTTTGGATATCCGCGCACACCAGCCCAATGGAATCAACAAATGGTTTCCGTTTCCATCCTTAACGCAGAACGTTTAGCCAATGCATATAACTGGGAAGATTATTCCCACATGCTTGATTACACACGCGACCAATTTATAGAGGCTTTTGCCCAAATTCTGTATGATGTTTACGGTACATGGGATATATTGTGGGGCGATGTTCATGGGTTTGAACACAGATATATCAAACTGAAATAGCCTAGTAATTTAACAAAGGAGCCTTTTGAATGAAAATATTTTGTGTGATGGCATGTATGGTTTTCTGTTTACCAACTTTTTTATACAATTCATATAACCCTGACGTTTTTCCAAACGATGTATTAACATATGTCGAACAAAGGTTTGGGCAAACAAACGAGAGAAGAATTCGCAACACAGTAACAATCTACGACGATTTCACCGACGATAAAATCATCATTGTATTAAATCGCAAAGAAAGTTTACGCTTCGGAACATTGACTCCCGAAGATTTCCCAGAATTTCAATTTGCCGAGGTTAATTGCATAACCCCAGGCTTTGACTTAGCACAACATCACGCAGAGTCGATTGCTTCACGAAACAGGCGTAACCTTGAACAAATTTATGGTGACACATGGCAAGTCAATTTAGGTAACTTCAGAAGAATTATAAGTTTGACATTAGAGGAGCCAAGCAAAGAAAACGTAATAACAGCCATACATGCACTAGAACAACGAAACGATATCATCAGTGCCGAACCAAATGTATATGCGAAATTAGCCACAAGTCCAAATACAGAGATAGCTACATCACCAACTGGTACTGGCCAATGGAACTTGGATAGAATCAATGTATCACAGGCTTGGTCATCTTTTACAACTGGCTCCCCTGATGTTGTTGTGGGTGTTATGGACACTGGTATTGACCCACGACACCCTGCCTTGTTGGGTCGTGTTCGTGATGATTTATCAGATAGTTTTGCTGCACCACATCAAAACCCACTGTCTGACTCCAATGGCCATGGAACATGGACAACGGGAGTAATAGCTGCACATGGTGTTGGTGTCGCCCCTAATGTTAGGTTTTCTTCACTCCGTGTTTTTAGGCTCAACCCTCACACTCAATTTTGGGAGGCGCCAGTCGCATCTGTTGTCAGCGCATTAAATTTTGCAACATCCAACCAAATCCCTATATTGAACTTCAGTGTTAACACGGCTTGGGAAAATCCTGCTATTTCTCTTGCGCAAGCCGTCCAAAATTTCCCTGGCCTATTCGTGGTATCGGCAGGCAATCACGGTTTTAACCTTGACGCTCGCAACAACTATCCTGCAAACTATGCACGTATATTTGATAATGTTATCTCGGTTGGAGCAACAGACAGCAACGACCGACGCTCAATTTGGGGTGGAGAGAGTTCTAATTTTGGACACCAGACAGTTTCTGTCTTTGCACCTAGCAGTGTCAGAACCACCCACACAGGAGGTTCAGGATACGTCACATACACGGGCACATCGGCCGCCGCGCCACATGTGGCGGGTGTTGCCGCATTGCTGTTGTCGAATAACCCAAACATCACCCCACGTGAAATGAAAGATGCCATTTTGAACGGTGCCGATACCATAACAATATCAACACCAATTGGCAACCAAGTTGTCCGACGCTTGAACGCATATGGGGCATTGCGTGAACTTAATCCGATTGTCCTACCCAACTACGTTGATGTTGTTTTGACCGCGTCGATGATAAATTTGGAAAATTTCATGGGGAACGAATTTTTGGGCGAGTTGTGCAACATTTTAATGCAAGATGGTTTCCTGCCAAGCATCCTTATGCAAATTACTATTAACGTCCCCCGCCACTTTTACAATCAATGGGGCGGCGGCTATGTCCATAATAATATGGACATGTTATTTAACATCCCCGAACTATGGGGTGTTCCCCAAATAGATTTCCTGGGCAATACAACAAGCAACGATTACATCCATTTTGGAATAATTAACATCTTCGAGAGTAATTCGTTCATATGTGTCTTGGGCACAGGGGTTGCAACAATATACGGCACCGTATTCGTATTCGAGGCGTACTATGTAATTGAATTTTTCATCCCTGAAATGGCTCATATTTTTCCCGTGTTCTTTGGCGAGGGGTATTTTGACGTTCATTGGCGACTTGATGCGCTCTGAAACTGACCTTATGAAAAATTAAACTCGCGCAGGTTATCGCGCATGAACAATTCGCCAAAACATGTCAGAGGGTTGATACCGTGGTGAACAATGCGGTAAACCGTTTCCGTGATTGGCATGGATACATTGTACTTTTTGGCAAGGTTATGCAGGGCCAACGACGTGCCAACACCCTCGGCCAACGGCAGGCGCAGTTCGCGGGCCAACTCGACGGGCGGAGGGGTCTTTTTCAAGCCAGGATTTTGTTGCAGGTATGTTATCAACGCCTCGCCGAATCGGCGGTTGTTGCTGTTACGGCTAAACAATGTTGCCTCAAAATCGCCCAAGTGCGACAGGCCATACGCCGTCATCTTCTTGCCACCCATTGCAACGATTAATTTTGAAACCTCGTATGCCCCGCGCGCCATCAATGCGCCCTTCAAACTGACCATATTCGCACCGTCCAATATCCCCGCGCCAATACCCAACACGTTTTTCGCGGCCGCACCCAATTCGGTACCAATTAAATCTTCGCCCACGTACAACTTCATTATCGGCGATTTGAAACTCTCGGCGATGTGTTCAACGGTTTTCGTGTGTTCGCCGTCCACAATCATAACGCCCGGTTGGTCATTCAAAAATTCCTCGATATGACCGGGGCCAACCCATACACAGATACTGTGCCGTGCGCGCGCATCAGCGGCATTCAATTCACGTCGCAAAAGTTGCGACAGAGTTTCGTTGGTTTCCTCGTCAATGCCCTTCATACAAAGGATAAAGGTCTTTTCACCCGCGCTCGTTGCCAACGCCGCCGCGATTTTCGACGACAGGTCGCGCATTCCCTGGGCACTTATAATAATGTATACATAATCACTGGCCGCAAGGACACCCGCCAAATCGGATGACGTTTGCACATTATCGGGCAGCTCCCAAAATCCGTTCTTGCGTGTTGTCGCCAACGATTGGTACATCGGGTCGTCGTCGCGGCCCCACATTGTAACGTTGTTTCCTAACTTTGTTGATTGATACCACGCGTGACAAGACGCCCATCGGCCACAGCCCAAAATGGTTATGTTAATTGGTTTGTTCATTTATTCTCTCCCAAGATGTTTATAGGCAAGTTCGGTTGCCACCCGCCCCCTAGGGGTTTTTTGTATATAGCCCAACTGCAACAAATACGGCTCGACAATATCCTCTATTGTAACACTGTCCTCGCCGGTTGTTGCCGCGATTGTTTCCAATCCGACGGGGCCGCCACCGAATTTGTCGATAATGGCCTCCAAAATAGCCATGTCCGTCCAATCCAAACCCAGATTATCAATTTGCAACACACGAAACGCATGGTTCGCACTGTCCATGGTTATATGAATTGTGCCCGCATTCTTCAGGTTTCCAATATCCCCCGCCGCGATTTTGCGGTCCAATTCGGCAACGGCGGCAAAGTCCCGAACACGTTTCAACAATCGGTTGGCGATACGCGGGGTTCCGCGCGAACGCACGGCCATTGCATTCAATGCATTGTCGTCAATTTCGGCATTCAGGATTTTTGCCGAACGGTTGATGATTTGACGAACTTCCTTTTCCGTATACATTTCCAAACGGTGGATTATCCCAAATCGGTCACGCAACGGCGGTGCCAAACGCCCCGCACGTGTGGTCGCACCAATCAGGGTGAATGGCGCGATTTTCAAACTCATCGTTCGGGCGGACGGGCCCTTTCCGATAACCATGTCCAGGGTAAAATCCTCCATCGCACTGTACAGGATTTCCTCGCACACACGGGACAATCGGTGAATTTCATCGACAAACAAAACATCATTAGGCGACAGGTTCGTTAAAATAGACGCCAAATCGGCGGGCGATTCAATCGCGGGCCCCGATGTGGTGCGAATATTGCTGCCCATTTCGTTTGCAATAATAGACGCCAAGGACGTTTTCCCCAATCCCGGCGGGCCGTATAACAACACATGGTCAATGGGCTCGCCCCGCATCATCGCGGCACGAATGGAAACCTCTATTGCGTTTTTGATACGTTCCTGGCCCACGTATTCGGCCAATGTCTTTGGACGCAACTTGTTATCGTTTTCCAAATCGGTCATGGTTGTGGCGGGTGTATAGAATTTTTCGTCGTTCATGTTTTACCTCGTTTGCCCAAAGCCTCTATTATAAGCTCCTCGGCCGTTTTATTTTCAACCCCCATACTCATAACCAAATCCGTTGCCTCTTGACGCGCAACCCCCAATGATATCAATCCAAAAATCGCATCCTGGGCCGCCGAAGACACCGTTTGCTGTGGCGTTGCGGGTTCCTCGGTCACCGTAAATTTTTTCAAGATTTTGTTCTTCAACTCCAAAATAATCTTGTCGGCCGTGCGGGTTGAAATCCCCTTGGCCTGTGCAATTGCCTTTACGTTGCCCGTGCCTATTGCATTAATAATGAATGATTGCCCGAACGACAACAATGCCATCGCGGACTTTGGCCCCACCCCCGCAACGGACGTAATCGTCAAAAAAAGCTCGCGCTCGGCCGTGCCCGCAAAACCATACAACGTATGCGCATTTTCCTTTATATCTAAATGCGTATAAACGGTCGTCGTGTCGCCAACACGGACGGCATTGGCCAACGGCTCGGTCGCATTAATGTGAAACCCAATGCCCCCAACGTCTAACGTAATTGTCGCCGTATCCACCTCGGTGACACGGCCCTTCAAATAATTATACATAAAATGTCAGTAACCCCCTTGCGTTACAGGAATTATGGTTTAAGTTTAACATACAAAGGAGGTTGTATGAAAGCAATTACACCAATGTTTGACAGAGTCGTCATGACACCGCGCGAGGATTTCGTTAGTACGTCTGGCATCCACATACCAAAGACCGACACCGAGCGTGTTCGGATAATGAACGTCACCGCAACGGGGGCGGATGTGAAATCCGTCCGCGTTGGCGATGTGGTACTGGTTCCCCGTTATTTCGGGGCCGAATTCCTGCACGGGGGCACAACATATACCCTGGCACGGGAAATTGATATCTTGGGAAAATTGGAGGATTAAATAATGGATGCAAAATTGATTACGGGCACACAAAAGCTGGCGGATGTTGTCGGGGCGACCCTGGGCCCGCGCGGGCGGAACGTCGCAATTGGCATAAATGGACTGCCACTGGTAACCAATGACGGGGTCACGATTGCGCGGCATTATAATCTGGATGACGCAACCGAAGACATGGGCGCAAAGATTTTGCTCCAGGCCAGCAACCAAACAAACACCCATGCGGGCGACGGAACAACCTCGGCGATTGTGTTGGGGGCCCAGATTATTCGACTGGGCGCACGCGCAATCGAACTGGGCGAATGTCCAATAAAATTAAAAGAAGAATTGTTAGCGGACTCGCAACGCATCACCGCGGAAATTTCCCGCATTGCAAAACCAATCGCATCGCCAGAGGAAATTTTGGCCGTCGCAACAAATTCATGCGCCAACCGTGATGATGGTTTAATGGTTGCCGAGGCATTTTGCCTGGTCGATGTTGACGGCGTGGTAATGGTAGAGGAAAATACAACGGGTAAAACCACCCTAACACATAATGACGGGTGCGAGGTCGCGGCATCTCTGGCCACCCCCCACATGATTGAAAACCCATCCAAAATGGAGACCGAGGTTGACGATGCACATGTACTGCTCTGTGGCGCGCCGATACAACGTGCGACGGATATTTTGCCCGCGTTGGAAATTGCCGCACGCGATAAATTGAACATGGTAATTGTTGCGCCCTCGTTCGGGGCGGATGTTGTTGGGGCGGTGCTTCTGAACCGTGTACGGGCGGGCCTGCGTGTCCTGTTGGTTCGTATCGATGAAATGGGCGAACGGCGGACGGCGGTAACCGATGACATTGCGGCATTGCTGGGCGGTACCGTTATGGGAACACGTGATGATTTGCGATTGGCGGATGTCAAGCGCGAATGCCTCGGCCACGCAAAAAAAATCGCATGCGGAATGGATGTGATGCGAATTTCATCGTCAAAAAATGGTGACGAATTGGGTGCGCGCGTTGAACTAATCCGCAGCCAAATTGCGGCCGCCACGGACGAATACACACGTGGTGGATTGCAACAACGACTGGCTAAACTCACCCACGGCATTGCCGTGATTTCGGTGGGTGCGGCGACCGAGGTCGAATTGCGCGAACGCCGCCTGCGTATTGATGATGCGGTGTGTGCCGTGCGCGCTGCGGGGGCCGAGGGCACCGTTCCCGGCGGCGGCATCACATACTTGCAATTATCCAAACATGCACGCTCTGCGGTGTTGCGTGATGCCCTGGCAAAAATCACACACAAAATCATCTGCAACGCGGGCGAAAATTCCGACATAATCATCCCGAAAATCTTACGTTCAAAATGCCCTGACTTTGGGTACGATGCATTGGCAAAACGATTTTGCAATATGCGGGAATCAAACATCGTTGACCCCGCGCGTGTCGTACGCCAAGTCATTCAAAACGCAACCAGTGTCGCCGCAACCCTGCTGACAACCAATTCGGTTGTCTTCGCGGCATAAAGGGGGTTGTATGGTCGAGGCTGCCAACGAGATATGTTTTTTATCTTCTGCGGATACACTGTGGATGCTTCAAACTGCAAATGTACCAGTCCTTAAAGACAAAAAACACATCTCGGGCGCGCCTCGACTTCACGTTACCCCCCCCCGAACCCCCCCCCCCAACACAAACCCAACCACCAAAAAACCACCCCAACCTACCCCCCCCCCCCCACCAACCAACCTCACCCCGTTCACCCGACCAATCTTTACAACCACATCCGACCACTACATTCCAA
>WRBO01000002.1 GCA_009784555.1 Bacillota bacterium
CCCGGAAATCTTCGGCGCACAATCACATCGACCTGTGAGCTATTACGCACTCTTTGAATGAGTGGCTGCTTCTAAGCCAACATCCAGGCTGTCTAGGCAATTGCACATCCTTTACCACTTAACATGAATTTTGGGACCTTAGCTGTAGGTCTGGGCTGTTTCCCTTTCGGCTACGAAACTTATCTCACGCAGCCTGACTCCTACACGCATATATTCCGGTATTCAGAGTTTGATAACGTTCAGTAATCCGCGAAGACCCCTAGCGTATTCAGTGCTTTACCCCCGGTATAAGTTCATGTAAGGCCACCCCTAAAGGCGTTTCGAGGAGAACCAGCTATATCCCGGTTCGATTAGAATTTCTCCGCTATCCACAAGTCATCCCCGACTATTGCAACAGGCGTGGGTTCGGTCCTCCATAAGGTGTTACCCTTACTTCAACCTGCTCATGGATAGATCACCAGGTTTCGGGTCTACGACATGCTACTAATTCGCCCTATTCAGACTCGGTTTCCCTTCGCCTCCGCTACTGAGTAGCTTAAGCTTGCAACACATCGTAACTCGCCGGCCCATTCTACAAAAGGTACGAGGTCGCACACATAAGGTGCTTCCTCTGCTTGTAAACATATGGTTTCAGGTTCTATTTCACTCCCCTCCCGGGGTTCTTTTCACCTTTCCCTCACGGTACTATTCGCTATCGGTCAATTGGTCGTATTTAGCCTTACGGGATGGACCCCGCGCATTCACACCGGATTTCTCGTGTCCTGTGCTACTCTGGATACCACTCGGTCGACTTCAATTTCGGTTACGGGGCTGTTACCCTGTTTCGCCGCACTTTCCAATGCAGTTCACCTATCGTCGTCGAATCCTAAATGTGGTCCGAACCCCACCCCAGTTACCCGGGATGGTTTGGGCTTTTCCGCGTTCGCTCGCCACTACTAACGGAATCATTTGTTTATTTTCTTTTCCTCTGCTTACTTAGATGTTTCAGTTCAGCAGGTTCCCTTCACATGACCTATGTATTCAGTCATGGATGACCACAGTTTCCTGTGGCCGCGTTTCCGCATTCGGAGATGTACGGGTCATTGGATGTTTGCTCCTTACCGTACCTTATCGCAGCTTACCACGTCCTTCTTCGGCGCCAATTGCCAAGGCATCCACCATATGCTCTTTGTAGCTTGATCGATATATCATGAAATAAATCATGACATACTTAAAAATTGTCATTCATATACGTTGATTCTTGGTACCAAGTTTTGCAACTTGATATCATATTTTTGTCGTGGTCACGATAGCTGTGTGACCACTGACATGAGTTACATTTTTGTTTTTTGCCTATTACTGCATGGCATTGTTCCTCGCTCTTGACTCAAACGGAACGGCCAGCTTTGCAGGCAAACTTCATACTGTTATTAATTGTAATATTAATATTGTTAAGTTATTTACTCAGCGTAATTGATTTTGTGAAACGACTTGGCTTTTACCATGTCGTTAAAATTGAAAATTTGTATTACACCTTTTTTGACCTCTTTCGAGGTCGCTTAATAAATAAGATATTTTTACTTCTCTCGTTGTCCACACCACTTATACATGGTGTAGACTCTTACAGTATGCAGTTGTCAATTTTCACTTGTCATCGCCAGCAAAAAGTGACGACAACAGGACAACTATATCATACCCAAAAACCTCTGTCAACACTTTTTTCAAATTATTTTACAAAATGTTTGCGGCTAATATCTGACCATCCTGAACAAATCAAAGCCGCACTTCTTGTTCAACCATTGATATCCCGTGTTAATATATTGGCCAACCAACATCGGCTCTGCCCCCGCCACCCTACACAACTCCGCCTTTGCCTTGGGGGTTAGGCTGTCAATCAAAACTGGACTGTAATATATCTCCTCTGTTATCGTGGGCAACATTATATTGAACACATCCAATACCTCTTTGGTCGTCCGCATTTGTGCAAAGAACTTTCCATAATGTGCATTATCGATATCCTCGTTCAACCAAGAACAAATGATATGGGTCTTACCATCATTCGGAAAACACGCAACCGTCATCTGGGGATAGTAATTTTCTTTGCCAACCTCCGCCACCAAGTTCGGGTCAATAGCCCCACCATTTGGCAATGTATTCGTATACAACAATGAACAACATGCAAACCCAATCTCGTAATCCAACTCAAAACACCTATGCGTCAAAATGGAAAAATCCCTCTCCTCTACCGCCCTCATGTATTTGTCATGGAGCATCCGAATCCGCGCATAGTCGTCTTGCATTGCGATGTTGCTTAAAATAAATTGTTCATACATGCCACCTGCTCTGCCCTCGAAAAAATCATGAAAGATATTGTACTTGTCAAAATATTCGGTCTTCCAATAATTCCTGTTCTCGGTTGCTTTCCATAACGAAAACAATATCGACCTGAACGAATACAAAAGATTTTGCTCGTCACTCCCTATATACGGTTGCTTCTCGATAGGCGCAAACAACTCTGCATCATGCCTGTTACACAAACACCGAAAGAGCGACGTTTCGTTCCGCCCGATTTTCTTTAACTCGATTTTGGGATAACCGTCGGGCGCGGTTCCATCCGTTTCATAAACATGCCCATCAACGGCCAATCTATCCAAGATACCGTTGTTCTGTATCGTGTGCGATTTTATAACTGGCTCGCTACAATTGCTAAACACACATGGCATTTTGAATTGGTCATATTGCCTTGCCCTCTTACCAATGAACTGATTATACGTATGATAATCAAAGGTATAACGCGGCTTTAACTTGCAACACCTTTCATAATCTTCCCCGCTTCCGCAAAGACACTCGCCCACCCTTAATTTCATTCGGTATTATACCACCCACATATTCCCTATGCAAATTTGTCGTTTGACGGTGGGGGCGTGGCGGACGTATTATAATAAGGATGATAGAACAAAAATATATCGACGAGTTAGAAGAAATGGGTCTGTCCACCGATGTGGTGCAACAACACGCACGACGGTTGGAAACATTCGGGAACAATGTTGACGACATGTGCACCCAGAGTAAATGTACCCATGCGGGACACAAACGATACGGCACCGCATATGTGATGGCGGGATTACGCAAGGGCAACAACATCGACGACGCGATGAACAACGGATACGACCGCGTCAACCACATCCATGCGAAAAACGAAATGAGGGATTAGAAAAGAGGGGGCACCCTCTTTTGTTTGTATCTAATTCCCGAACCCATCCATCTCGTCAAATGTCGCGGGCATGTCTGGCTCGGGCGCGAATTGGTGCCGCGGTGGTGGCCCCATCGGTGACATCGGCGGCGCGGGTTGCGGTTGCATCATCATTGGTGACGGTTGTGGCATCGGCGACGGCATTGGTTGTAGCATTGGTGCGGGCGCGGGCGGTGGTGGCGACATCGGTTGTGTCGGTTGTGGCAATGGCGGTAATTCCTCCTCCATTACGGACGATGACTTCTGTCTTGGTCGCTTTGCCGGGAACGCAATTCGTATCCCTGTCCCCGACGGCAATACCACCAACGACATCGCAATAACCCCAATACCAAGCAGTAAAAGTAATATCCCGCCAATCGCCGGTCGCCCCGACGTCGACGCACCCGACAACAATCCCGCGGTCAAATCGCCTAACACGCCCGCGGTCGTCAACCCGGCAAAGACCGATAACACACCGACCAATACCGCACCGCCGCCCGCGACAAACATAATGCGTTGGTAACGTGGGATGATGTAATCCGCGCGCTTGTCAATTAATAACAATACCCCGCCCACCATCATTGCAATCAATATGATGAACAATGCCAAAGACGCAATAGCGGCCAGCACCCACCACGCGTTACCCATTTCGCGCAACATCGCGAACATGCCATAGCGACTGGTTTCCTCCATCGCGGGACTAAACAATGTCTGGGGAACCGAAATGTGAAAGGCAACCAAAGGCAGCATCAGCGAAACAAACAAAACAACCGCGGTGACCAAGGTAACTAAACCGAACTTTTGATTTTCCTTCATTTGTTTTCCCCCGATATAATATTAGGCCTTTTCTTCCGTTGCCACGTCATCCTCGTCCGACATTTCTTTTGCGGTGTTTTGCAAGTTCTGTTGTACGTTCTTGCGTGTGTCCAGCCACGACCACAAAACCAACATCGACCCAACCAGGGCCAATCCCGCGCCGACAATCATCGCCCATTCGTACCCGCCGAAAACGTTGATAGCCATAAACACGGCACCCACCAGGAATATGCCCGCGGCAACAATCATCAATATTTGGTCACGTGAATATTTCATACACCCTCCTAAACTCTATACTCTAATCTCTACTCTCTACTTAAAACTTTAATGTTTCTTTTGTGTAAATTGTGGCCTCGTAATCGTCCGTACCCTCTTGGGAAAACAGGAGCGGGGTGGTAATCAATGCCTGTTTAATAATTACGCCAAATAATCGCAGGGCCATTTTGCGGTCGCCGTCGCACGCGTCCATCACCGGTTGGTACACGGTTTTCGTCCAATCGTGCGGTGCCAAATCGGTGGCCTTGAAACGTGTGGTCATGTTGACCTGTTGCTGGGCATTAGTGATAATCAGGAACAGTTCGCGCGCGGTCAAACGGTCCAACCGTTCGACGGACGTACCGCGGAAATCCAAACTTTTAACCAATTTACCATTTTTATCAAGGAGCATCTTAACGCCCTCCTCTTTTTCTTTTGTTTAGATAGTATACCCTTTTTATGTCGCCATCACCAAATAAAATCAGTCTTGATGTTCCTGTAACGCCGCCTTGCAGGGAAAACTAACTTTCCTTGCCTGCGGAGGAGAAAAGACCACCATGTATCGTGGTGGTCAAAGTTTAATAAATGGGTAGGCCATTTTCTCTGGTCCTCGGCTACGTAAAGTTGTTGTTCCCTCGGCGGCTCTATTCTTCAAACCCCAACAGATAATCTGTTGTAACCTCAAAGAATATTGCCAACTTGACAACCGCTTCGGATAACGCGTCTGACCTGCCTATTTCCCATTGTCCGATGTTTGTTTTGGATATTCCAACCTCTTCTGCCAACTGTAACTGTGAAAGTTTACGTTCTGTACGCAACTCCTTTAACCTCTTCGCAAATGTGCTAACTCTTTTCATAATCCATATATACCCGCAATTACGGGAGAAAAGTAGTTGACCGCCCTCATTTGAGAGTGTACCATAAATGTATGAACGAACTTGACCAATACACCGAAGACCTGCACGAATTTTCACAAGCCATGGCTCGTATAGAAAAAATCGCCGACTCACTCGGCATAACTCTTAAATCGCTATGTGTCGATTTCACTCCCGCCCGCTTCATGGTTGACTATCTCTACGGTTACATCGACTGCCTCATCGCTAACAACCTCCCACCAAACGGTAACTCGGGGCCGCCGAGGGAACAACCTACCACCACCTAACCAACCCTCTCTCCCTTGCCAGACCAAAGGTGCGGACGAACAATTTGCAGCGCAAATTTTCGGCGCGGTTTTTGGTCGTGGGGGTATTGACAAAGGGGCCCTCCCCTTTTGTCCGTTTTTTTGCACTACTTTTTTTGCGGAAAAAAAAGTAGTACTAAAATAATTATCAAATTTTGTCAGTAACCCCCTTGCACAAAAAAATCCCCATGCTACCTTGGGGGTACAAAGGAGGTTCTATGACCAACCAAACAACACATTCCTCCACAAATGAAACACACACGGAAACCCTCACAAACGAAACAATCATCCCCCGCGACGCATTTGCATTCCAACGTGAATTCTTCGACGTAACCGCCGACCTGCCCCCCGAACTATTCAAAGCCGTCATCACCGCCCTATGTAACTACGCACTCAACGGGGAACTCTCGGGCACCGAAACCGCGGAAACAAATTACATCATCGAACCCTTACTACAAAACATCACCGCCCGCAACAATCGCTACGATGCGGCCGTCGAAAACGGTAAACTGGGCAAACAATTTGGCTACCTTGGTGCCGCATTTGGCAAATTGGGTGGTCGTCCGAAAAACACCCCCGTGGCTGACGCCTTCGGGCCAAACGCTCGCCCTTACGGGCTCGGCCCGAACTATAATGAAAAAAACCCCCCAGTAAAAAACGAACAAAACGAAAACCCCCCAGTAAATGAAAAAGAAAATCATCCCGAAAACTCCCACGAAAATGACCACTCAATCTACACCCTCTCCCAAACGGAACAGGTAAATACCGCCCACGACTGGGATGATGACATGCAAATCGAACTCGCCGTCCGAAAACTCCTATTCGGCCACACCGTACCTACCTACATCGTAAAAAACGGTCGCCTAATCAAAACCCGCTACTATCCGCCTAACTTCCGATTGTTGCATCACTATTTCAACGGCACCCTCAACTTAAATCCTTATGAAAAACAAACCACGGCCTAACGGAAACGGTTACGCTCGTAATTCCACCAAACCACGGACCACGTGTCATGAATGTGCGCACAGCGCACGGATTAATGGAAAAATCCCACCGCATAATTCGACACGACCCCTCATAAACATTGGCAACAACGACATTATGGAGGTTCACAATGCAATCGAAACGCAAGAAATTGGCAAAGCGCATGGGCGTGCTGGTGGTGGTCGGCGCAATGGTCGGGTTTTTCGTGTGGGTCGCCACATTAACCGGCGGCCATTCATCATTACAACAAATGGCAATGGACAACATTTCCGAAGCCCGATTTTTCATGCGCCACGCACATTCGGAAAATCTGCGCGTGCAATTCTTTTCGGGCGTACGCGAATCCAATTACGAAATTGACGGGGTCGCGGGCGGCACCACACCCTTTGCCCTCCTGAACGTTGAACCGCGTAATGCCAGTCACCTGGATGACAGCGAGCTTCGCGGCACCCTGCAAATCGGCACCGAAACAGTCGAAGTCACACTAGAGCGAAACGAGTTCGGGCGAAATTTTGCAGTCGACCTGGGACGCGAGGTTGCGGCGGATGTCGACGTCCTGTTCACCCTCTTGCCCGTTAATGCCAATGCCGTGCCATTCCCATTGTTGCCCGCCATGCCCGAGGGGTCGATTGATTGGAAAGAAGCCCTGCGTATAGGTACCGATTACCTGGCCGAGGCCATGGCAAACGTTACCCAGTTTGAATCATACGTAAAAATCATCACCGACCGCGGCAACCACAGCGCGTTCTGGTTCGTGCAATTCATCACCAATAACGGCGAAAATCACTTTGTCGTCATCGCGGCCGGCGGCGAAATCATCGGCGGCCAACAACCCGCATCGTCGGTGGGTTAATCAAAAAGGGGTCAACGGACAGTCAAGTGTCTTGCGCACCCGAGGACCAGAAAAAGCGGCCTGCCCCCGCAAGCCGCTTTCGATACAATATATCATGGCGGTCCTTTTTCCTCCGCAGGGAAGCAAGATACTTGACTGTCCGTTGACCCCTAACTAGTGAATATTGATGTCGGTGTGGGATTCGGATTGGTTGCTGTGCCGTGCGTTCCATGCCCCCGCGACCGACCGCACGGTAATGCGATAAGTTCCAGGCAGCAGGAGGCGTTCGCGTAACTCGGCGACCTCTACCGTTCCCGCCGTTCCCGACCATATCAACACATTGTTTGCAAAGACCTGGTGCCCGTTGCGCGCCGGGTTTTGCGCATCATCCCAGACGAGCATACCCTCGGCCGTGCGCACATTGGTCGGGGGTTGCAGTTGGGTTACGGCGAACTCTATCGCGGTGCTGGGCTCGCTGTCCCTGTATCCCGTGCCCGCCATCGCGCGCACAGTCAAGGCATAGTTCCCCACCGCGAACCCCGACACATCAAACGACCGCACGGTGGACAACAACATCCCCATGGAAACATCATTCACCAAAATTTGAAACCCCGCAACATTCCCCGAAACCGCCTCCCACCGCACCACCCCGTTGGTGTCGGGTGCGGCCAAGGTTGGGGGTTGCAGTTGCGGCTCCATTGGCCCGCCCGTTTCCGCCGAACGCCAAAAGCATCCCGCCAACCCCAGCATCGGCGCGGCCAACATTATAATAACGACAAGTTTCAGAAGTCTTTTCATGAATTTATGATAGCCATATTTGCCTGTCGACCCATGTCGAAAAACGGGACTAGATAACAAAAAAAGTCGGCTGTGGCGGGGTGCCCCGTGGGCGATAATTCCCAGGTCTTAAAAAAGCCCCGCTGTGGATACGAGGCTTTTTATAATTTGTGTTTGTTGATGAGGTTACTTAATAAGTAAGCAACAACCACCCGAGCGTAAAGCGAGGGGACGGGGCCGAAGTAAGTTATTACTTAATAATCTTTGCAACAACTCCAGAACCGACTGTACGTCCGCCTTCACGGATAGCGAAGCGAAGACCCTGTTCAATAGCGATGTCGGTGATGAGTTTCACGGTCATTGTTGTGTTGTCACCAGGCATAACCATTTCGGTGCCTTTTGCCAATTCGATGGAACCGGTAACGTCCGTTGTACGGAAGTAGAATTGTGGACGGTAACCATTAAAGAATGGTGTGTGGCGTCCGCCTTCTTCTTTTTTCAAGACGTAGACCTCGGCCTCGAATTCTGTTCCAGGAACGATGGATTTTGGAGCCGCGAGGACTTGGCCACGTTCGATGTCAGTACGGTTAACACCACGGAGCAAGATACCCGCGTTGTCACCAGCCATAGCCGATTCAAGGTTTTTACGGAACATTTCGATACCGGTAACTGTGGTGTCTTTTTTCGCGCCCATACCGATAATCGATACGACGTCACCAAGTTTAACCGAACCACGCTCTACCCGACCGGTTGCGACTGTACCACGTCCTGTGATTGTGAAGACGTCTTCGACAGGCATCAGGAATGGCTTGTCTGTGTCACGTGCAGGTGTTGGGATGAATTCGTCAACCGCAGCCATAAGGTCAAGAATAGGCTTTAGAGCCGCGTCGTCTTTTTTACCAGCAGATGCCGCCTCGAGTGCTTTTGCAGCCGAACCACGGATGATTGGTGTTTTGTCGCCAGGGAATTGGTATTTGTTAAGAAGTTCACGGATTTCCATTTCAACGAGGTCTTGCAACTCTGCGTCGTTTGCAAGGTCACATTTGTTCATGAAAACAACGATGTTTGGAACACCGACTTGACGTGCAAGCAGGATGTGTTCACGTGTTTGTGGCATTGGGCCGTCCGTTGCGGCAACCACAAGGATAGCACCGTCCATTTGAGCGGCACCAGTAATCATGTTTTTGACGTAGTCAGCGTGACCAGGACAGTCGACGTGAGCATAGTGACGAGTTGCGGTTTCGTACTCGACGTGCGCGGTGTTAATTGTGATACCCCGTGCCTTTTCTTCTGGTGCCTTGTCGATTTGGTCGTATGCCATTGCTTGTGCCCCACCGGTAAGTGCCAGTGTTGTACAAATAGCCGCGGTCAACGTGGTTTTACCGTGGTCAACGTGACCGATGGTACCAATGTTAACGTGGGGCTTATTCCTGTTAAAATTCTCCTTTGCCATTATATAGGCCTCCTTTTTTGCTCTTTATTGCAAGTATTACCGATTATATAAAAGGTAGGGGAAAATGTCAACTAGTTATCCGAATGATGATTAATTAACTTGGTCGCTGATATCGGATTCCAGGGCCTCGGCCAGGGTTGGTAGGCCGGTTATTTGGAATTGGCTGCTGTTTATTTTGTATTTGTTTGCCCCGTCCCGTTCCAGTTTTTGTGGGTTGGTGAAATACAATTCCATCCAGCCAGCAACGGCCACACCGAGGAAGCTGTGCATTTTTACGTGAACCTTTATTTTGGTGAATGGGTTGGTTATGTCTTCGTTATAGAACTCGCTGTCTTTGTCGACGATTAGGTTGACCGAGGCTTCTTGGCGTTTTTCGTCCTCGTTATAGAGGATTAGGGCATGGAATGATTTAGAGCATGGGACGAAGCTGTGAACCGTGTTTTCGCGCACCATTAATATGTTGGTGAATTGGATGGCGCGGACGGCCGTGCCGACAACAATTCGGATTGGAAGTTTCAGAGTTAGGAACAGGTAGTTGTCGTAGTTTTCCCGGACCTCGGCCACTGCTATGCCATTTTCACGCATATAGAATTTGAAGTCGCCCGTGTCGCGAAGACGTTTTGTGTAACGTTCGGAAATACGAAATAGCAGCATATTATCCACAAAGTCCACGATTGTGTGGTTTGCCGCGATGAATTGTAGGGTGCGAAAGGCCTCGGACCGCGCGTTGACGTCATCGTTGTTTTTGCGGGTTATGTCCCCCTGCCTTATCAAAAGGAAGCTGAACAATGCCGAGGTTAGGGCCATACCCAGTGATAAGAAGTTGCTGATGACCTGGAACGTTGGCGGTTGGATTATGTTTTGGTCATTGTGCGCCATGATTTGCGACGCGACGAAAAGACCGAGTGTTATCACCACGAATGTGCAAAGTATTATTATCATCGTACGTGTTTTCATTTTTATAATCCCATCCCCAGTGTATAGATGTTGCTTGCGGCATTGATGGCGCGTTGTTCTTGTCTGGCGCGGGCCACGCGTTGTTTCAATTCCGCCTGGTAGTCCACCCAATCGAGGTAGTTGTTCCATGATTCGTCCGTACCCGCCAAGCGTAGTGTTTGTTCGGCTTCACGGATACGGTCGGTCAAGGGGTAACGATGTCGGCGCATATGCTTCATTGCAAAGTTCGATGCATCAAATTCACGGGGCGAGGTCATGTATAACATATATCCGTCGGACGAGGGGGCGGTCGGCATTGTCCAACGTTTCATATAGTATTCTTGGTCACGATGGTTGTCCGCAACAATCTTTCCCTCGACAAAGTCTTTTTCAAAGAAGTGGAAGGTTTCGTGCAACATTGTCCACATCAAGTCGGAAGATTCGCGGCGTTGTGGTGTCAGGGTTTGTCCCCGCCGTTTTGCGCGGATGGTTTCCTTTGCCGTTGGTGTTTCGTACAAAGATATACCCATACGGCGTTCGGCCTTTTCACCCGTACGCGCCAAACCGAGATTTGTCGATTCGGTTGATGTTGGCAGGAGGCCTTGCACCTTTATCGGGTCGATGCCGAGGGATTCAGCGACCTCGTTACATTTGAGTTGGAGTGCGTTCAGGGTTAGGCGGTCGCGGGTACGGCTGTGTTGAAAATGAGGACCGTACAATATATCATCCGCCATTATTGATGTAATTTGGGTCGGCCATGGGACAGCCTCGACCGCGCGAACATTACGTTTATAATCCCCCGCAGTTTGATAGACCGTGTTTAGCCCGCCCGATTTCAAGATGGGTTTGAAAACACTTTTCAGGTTTTGATGTTTATAGAGTGACTGGGCCACAGTTATATGTTAGCCTGTTTTTTGATTTCTGTCACCAAAAAAGGGGTTGCCCCCTTTTTGTGTATTAATTAGTCTTTTTTCGCGCGTTCGCCAGCAACTTTTTCTGCGACGTTTTTTGGGACCTCGTCATAGTGACTGAAGACCATGTCGAATGTTCCGCGACCCTGGGTCAGAGAACGGATATCGGATGCATAGCCGAAGAGTTCGGACAGCGGTACAAGGGCGCGAATGACCTGGACCCCTTGGCGGGCGTCCATACCCTGGAGTTGGCCGCGGCGGGACGAGATGTTACCCATAACATCACCAAGGTAGTCTTCCGGTGTTTCAATTTCCATCGACATGATAGGCTCGAGAAGGACCGGGCCCGCTTTGCGAGATGCCTCTTTGAAGGCCATAGAACCAGCGATTTTGAAGGCCATTTCGGACGAGTCGACCTCGTGGTAGGAACCGTGGACAAGAGTTACTTTGAAGTCCACACACTCGTACCCCGCGAGGACACCAGACATCTTGGCTTCTTGGATACCTTTGTCAACCGCAGGAATGTATTCTTTTGGAACCACACCGCCGACGATTTTGTCGACGAATTCGTATCCCGTGCCAGGGTCTTTTGGTTCGACAATAACTTTGACGTGACCGTATTGTCCCTTTCCACCAGATTGTTTAATGTATTTTCCTTCAACCTCGACGCGGTTACGGATGGTTTCACGGTATGCGACCTGGGGCTTGCCCACGTTGACGTCGACCTTGAATTCGCGGCGCAGACGGTCAACGATGATTTCCAGGTGAAGTTCGCCCATACCCGCGATGATTGTTTGGTTGGTTTCGCTGTCTGTATATGTTTTGAATGTTGGGTCTTCTTCGGCCAATTTGATGAGGGCCATAATCATTTTTTCTTGCATTGCCTTTGTAGCCGGTTCAATTGCAAGGTTTATGACAGGTTCGGCGAAGCTCATAGATTCCAATGCAATTGGGTGAGCAGGGTCACAGAGGGTGTCCCCCGTTATTGTGTCTTTCAGACCGACAAGCGCACCGATGTCACCGGCACGGAGTTCGGTAATTTCGGTACGGTTGTTTGCGTGCATTTGCAGGATACGTCCAACACGTTCCTTTTTGTCTTTTGTTGCGTTTAGGACGTATGAACCCGCCTCTAGCACACCGCTGTAGACGCGGAAGAAACACAGACGGCCAACGAATGGGTCGGTTGCGATTTTGAATGCAAGACCCGCGAACGGTTCGTCGTCCGATGATTTGCGTTCCTGTTGCTCGCCCTTTGGTGTTGTTCCGCCGATGTTTGGAACATCGATTGGGGATGGCATATAGTCGACAACCGCATCAAGCAGTTTTTGGATGCCTTTGTTTTTGAAAGACGAACCACAGACAACCGGGTTGAATTTCATAGCAATTGTGCCCTTGCGGATTGCGGATTTAAGTTCATCTATCGTTGGTTCCTCGCCCGCGAAGAATTTTTCCATCAGGGCGTCGTCCATTTCGGCCGCGGCCTCGATAAGTTTGTTACGGTATTCCTTTGCCAAATCAACAAGGTCGGCAGGGATGTCGATTTCTTCCATGACCTTGCCCATGTCGTCTTTGTATATTGTTGCCTTCATTGTAACTAGGTCAACGACACCGCGGAAGTCTTTTTCCGAACCGATAGGCAGTTGAATAGGCACAGGGTTAGCACGCAGACGGTCACGCATTGTTTGAACGGCGCGCAGGAAGTTTGCGTCGTCCCTGTCCATTTTGTTGATATAGGCGATACGAGGAACGCTGTACTTGTTGGCTTGGGACCAGACCTTTTCAGATTGTGGTTGAACACCCGCGCGGGCACAGAACACGGCAACGGCACCGTCGAGGACTTTTAACGAACGCTCGACCTCTACCGTAAAGTCAACGTGGCCCGGGGTGTCGATGATGTTGATTTGACAGTGTTGCCATGATGTTGTTGTTGCGGCCGAGGTGATTGTGATACCCCGTTCCTGTTCCTGGACCATCCAGTCCATTGTTGCGCCACCGTCATGAACCTCACCAATCTTGTGGCTTTTTCCCGAATAAAAAAGGATACGTTCAGTCGTTGTGGTCTTGCCCGCATCGATGTGAGCCATAATCCCAATGTTTCGGTAATCTTTCAAATCTACCTTTCTTGCCATAGTTAAAGTTTTCTCCCTCTTGTTTTGATTTTGTTATTATTAACTAGTCACGATAATAACACACAGGGGCGTTTTTCGCAAGGATTTAATTATTTTGTTTGTTCGCGGCGGAGTCTGCGCCATGCCACAAATCCATAGATATCAATGAGCAAGAATAGGACAAATGTCGATATCATTACGGTCGCGGCCGAGTCACCATCGATAAGAAGCATCAACCAAAGAACGGCCTGGACAAAGTCCAGTATTATATACGTTGCGAACGAGATTGGGCTGCGCCGTGCCATGAAGTATGTGGCCAGAACATTCAGGGCAACAGAGATAACAGATATTATAAGGAAAGGGGTTCCGAACGCACGGAGAAGAAAAAAGTAACCGACAGATAAAACAAGTTGGGACAGGATAGCCAATATCAATTCCCGCCGCGTTGTTACCGAGATTTTAATAATTCGGCCAGAGTGCCGATTGCGCAGCCACGAATACATCGCATAGATTTTCAGCGGCATGATGAATGCGAGGATAACCGTGACCTCGCCAAATAAACTGACCTGCCATGATGCCACAACATAAAAGACAAGAGAGATTATCGCCAAGAAACGACTCTCGATTTTTCCCTTTACCGCCAGCACCGCGCAAACGGGCATTGACACACCCGCCAATATCGCCCAAACGGAACCGTCAAAAATCACCCCGAACGTAATCGGGATGATAATGGACAACATTAAAAGGACGACCTCCCAGGCCGTCCAGTTTTTGAAATAGGTTCTTACCACTTGTAGTGAGCAAACGCCTTGTTGCTCTCGGCCATTTTGTGGACTTCTTCTTTTTTCTTGAACGCGCCACCCGTTTGGTTGTATGCGTCAACCAGTTCGTTGGCAAGACGTTCTTCCATTGTTTTTTCGTTACGCTTTCGCGCAAAGTTTACCAACCAACGGATACCGAGGGTTTGACGGCGAGCAGGACGAACCTCCATCGGAACTTGGTAGTTGGAACCACCGACACGACGGGCCTTTGTTTCAAGGAGTGGCATGATGTTTTCAAGTGCCTGGGTAAATGCGGTCATTGCATCGACGTTTGTCTTTTTCGCCATGCGGTCGAACGCGCCGTAAACGATAGCTTGGGCGGTGCCCTTTTTACCGTCTTGCATGATTTGGTTGATAAGTTTTGTTACGACTTGGCTTCTGTAGATTGGGTCCGGCAATACCGGTTTGACCCCGACTCCGCTTCTTCTTGGCATGATTTATTTTCTCCTTTTCTTGTCACAATTCTGTGACGGATACTCCGCTTTGCGGTTATATCAAATTACTTCTTTGGACGCTTTGCGCCGTATTTTGAACGGGCTTGCATACGTTTGTTAACACCAGCGGTGTCAAGCGTTCCGCGGATGATGTGGTAACGCACACCCGGAAGGTCCTTTACACGGCCACCACGGATGAGAACGACACTGTGTTCCTGGAGATTGTGACCGATACCAGGGATGTAACAGGTTCCCTCTTGCTTGTTGCTGAAACGAACACGCGCAACTTTACGAAGAGCCGAGTTTGGCTTTTTCGGTGTGGTTGTTTTGACTTGTAAACATACACCACGTTTTTGCGGACATTTTTCCAAAATAGGCGACTTTGATTTTGATGTCGTCTGTTTCCGTCCTTTTCGCACCAGTTGGTTCATTGTTGGCATTGTTTCGTTTCTCCTTAACAAAAAGATGCTCACACAGAGCATCCCTATATTATCATAAGTATATTGTTATAGTCAAGCCATTTCCAATTCTTTTGCGTCGTTTGTAAATTGACCCTCGAGCTTCATTACGTTGGCGCGGCCCGCATAGTTATCCGACATTGTGTCGATGGCGGCCATAGTTTTGCGCAGAACATCTACCTGTTGCCCCGCGGCGACCTCGGTCGCGAGGATGCCAGGCAGTTGATTGATGTTGGTTTGCATTTGGTTGCGAGCAATGTCACCAGCCAGTCCAGGGGCGAACACGCCGTAATCCATGCCCTTTCCCGCCAATCGCGTGTAAGAGAGCATATCGGCAAGTTGTTGGCCGTTTGGTTTGCTACCCGATTTCATCATATCTACTACGATATCCATGCATTAATTATAGCACACACGAACCAGTTGTCCAAACCAAAATTTTGATGAATACTATAGGTTAAAAAAGTTCGTAAATCATTAGACAAAAGCCGTAACCATCCCATATAATTAGGTTAGATAACAGGGGGAGATTGGGGTGCCAAAGTTCACATATCCAATAGTGTTTATATTTAACGAGGAAGCGGGCGTGTACAATGGTTACATTCCTGACCTTTGTATTTATGCCGCGGGCAACACGTTGGAGGAAGTATATGCCGATGCCGAGGATTTGATGGGCCAGTTTTTTACACTCTGTTTGGCGCACGAAATTGATTTCAACACACCAAGTACATTAGAAGAAGTCACAGACAAATGGGTTGGTTACAAGGTAAGTTTGTTAACCGCCAAGGTTCCAGATTAATTACAACAAACAAAAAGCCCCGAGGGGCTTTTTGTTTTGAGCAGTCAATAACTAGATTACAACAGCAACCTTTACACCTACACCCATTGTTGAGGTAAGCACAACGTTTTTCAGATATGTGCCCTTTGCCGCGGATGGCTTTGCCTTGATAATGGCATTGATAAGCGCGTTGAAGTTTTCAACCAATTTGTCCGAACCGAAAGAAACCTTTCCGATAAGACAGTGAACGTTGTTTCCTTTGTCCAGACGGTATTCAACCTTTCCGCCCTTTGCCTCGTTAACGGCCTTGGTCACGTCGGTTGTTACGGTACCGCTCTTTGGGTTTGGCATAAGACCCTTTGGTCCCAAGATTTTTGCAACACGACCGACAACACCCATCATGTCAGGGGTTGTAATACACACGTCAAAGTCGAGCCAGTTTTGGGAAACGATTTTTTGAACGATGTCCTCGCCCCCTACGTGGTCGGCGCCAGCTTTTTTGGCTTCTTCTTGCTTGTCAGGTTTTGCGATTACCAATACGCGAAGGGTTTTACCCGTTCCGTTTGGCAGAACGACGGTTCCGCGAACCTGTTGGTCGGCTTGGCGGCCGTCAACACCCAGGCGAACATGGAGTTCGACACTCTCGTCAAATTTGCTGGTTGCGTTTTCGATGACCAATTTCATTGCGTCGTCCGCGCTGTACATTTTTGCGCGGTCAACTTTTTCGTGACGCGCGGTTACTTTTTTTGCTTGTTTCATAATACCTGTCCTCCCCTTAGTCCACTACCACGACACCCATTGAACGGGCGGCGCCGGCAACCATGCTCTCGGCCGCGGCCAAGTCGGTGGTGTTCATGTCGACCAATTTTTGTTTCGCAATCTCGGTGATTTGTGCACGTGTGATTTTACCGACTTTGTCGGTGTTTGGCTTTTTTGAACCGGATTCCAGGCCAAGGACCTTTTTGATAAGAACAGCCGTTGGTGGGGTTTTCAGGACAAAGTCGAACGACCGGTCCGTGTAGATTGTGACAACAACGGGGATGATAAGACCCGCGTCTTTTGCCGTTTGGTCGTTAAACGATTTAACGAACAGCGGTATGTTAATACCATGGGGACCCAGGGTCGAACCAACCGGTGGAGCCGGTGTGGCCTTGCCCGCGCCGATTTGCAGTTTTACCTGCGTCTTGATAGCCTTGGACATTGCAATTCCTCCTATTATTTATTGTGGTCCTGGCGAAGTGCACGCGGCACCTCTTCCACTTGGGGATGATGTGTCTTTCAACACAGTAGGGGTAGTATACACAAGTACAACCATTATGTAAAGGGTTTGTTAACCGACCCAACGGCCCCAGATGAAGCGGAGGGTGATGATGTTTATTAGTTGTTGGGCAATCCAGCCGATGAGGGTGTCGTTATAGCCCAGGATGTCGGATACAACACCAACGAAGAGGACCATTGGTTGAGGGCCGAACGAGGCCGAGTCCCAAGACATCAGGTCACGGTCGGCGTCCGAGCCGTCGCCTCCGCGGTTATCACCCATATAGAACATGTAACCCGCGGGCACGGAGATTTCCCAACGATTGCGTTCGGGAACGAATTGAATAAAACGGGCGAACGGGCCGCGGTGAACGGCGTTCGGGCGTGTCCAGTTCCAAATTGATGTATAGGTAACATTTTGACCCCAATGCGCGTCCAGATACCATTCGTCAATGGCCTGGCCGTTTACATGTATTTCATAACGCCATGGGTGTTGGCCGATTGGTGTGTTTTCGCGCGGACGGCGATAGAAATAAACAAAGTCACCGTCCATGGCAATCATACGTTTGACAAAGAAATCAAACGGCAGTCCGTGTTCACCTATTTGCCCACCCTGGGGGTGATAGTGCCTGACAACGATGATGTTGCCCCGTTCGGGACGGGAATAGCGATTGACGACGACACTGTCGGTGTTGTTTCCGCCTACCCCATTGACCACCCAGTTAGGGTTCAGGGTCGTCATCATGCTGCTGCCCTCTACGAAAGATACCAAGAAAATAATTGTGAAAACAATCATAGTTATGGAGAGTCCGACCGAGACACCGAAAAATCCGCCACTGGCAATATTTGCCAGGCGGTTTCCTATCGTCCCCTCGCGGAGATTTCGCCCTTCGTTAGCAACGCTGTGCTCTTGGGCGACGTATTCCCTGTTCCCCATGACCTGTTCAATCATATATGATAAGCACCCTTGCTGTCAAACCATGATATTATAAATACATGGAAGAAGATTTCGCCCAACGCGTTATAAAGAAACGCAAGAGCATTCGCGAGAACCGAAAGTTACGCGAACAGAAGATTTACACCCTGGGCGGTGAAATTTTTTCCGCCATTACGCATGGGATTACCGCCGCATTGGGGGTGGCCGCGTTGGTGCTGTTGATTGTATTTGCCAGCCGTTCCGATTACGGCGCACGTGCTGTTGTTTCGGTGACGATTTTCGGGGTGTTTGCGTTGGCGGGGTTTTTGGTTTCGACGATTTATCATTCGTTGGCGATTAACAAGGGCAAGCGGGTTTTTCGTGTCCTGGACCATTGTTCGATATATTTCATTATCGCGGGAACATATACGCCGTTTAGCTTGCTGGCCGTTGGTGGGTGGATTGGATGGGTGTTGTTTTCCATTGTATGGGGATTGGCCGTTATTGGTTGCGCATTAACGGCAATCGACCGCGAACGTTTCAAAAAGTTCGCATTCGCATGTTATCTGATTATGGGATGGATGGGTGTTGTTGCCGCCGTTCCGTTGATTTCAAACATTGGAATTGGGGCGTCGTTTTGGCTGCTGCTTGGCGGTGGTGTTGCGTATACCTTGGGCGCGATAGTTTACAAGCAACCGGGCAAGTACACCCACGGCATTTGGCATTTGTTTACAATGGCGGGGTTGGTTCTGCAATTCCTGTCCATTCTATTTCTTCTGGTTTAACGTATTCGATTATTCGCGGCTTTCCTTTATATGTACTCTTCCTTATGTATTTCGAGTCTATGTACGTTCCGTCACGATAACGGTCAAGATACGTCTTTGTTTCCCGAGCATTCTTTCCATGGCATATGACCTTTTCGGTAAAGAACAGTCCCGGAACATCGCCGACAAATTCGGTTACCATTGGTTTGATACGGGTTTCGACACGTGGTTTATATGTGAATTCCGATTGCGCACCAAAGATGCGAACCTGGGCCGTGTTTATTCGGCCTTTGTCGATCACACGGGCCTCTATGTACAACGGCGCGTTTGTCGTGTTTTTGAATTTGAAATCGGCGGCCGATGAAACCATCGCATCCCGGCCGAGGGGAACATAAGAAATTGCCAGACTGTGATTATGGCTCTCGACAATTTTTAACCCCGCCAACAAAACGGCATTGAACAGGGTCGTTGATGCCTGGCACACGCCTCCGCCCACGCCAGGTACGAATTCACCGTCGATTATTATCTTGGCTTCCTCGTATTCGCGTTGCCGTGTCCGCGGGCCGACAACGCGGTTGAATGATACGGTATCGCCCGGTTGTACAACCAGACCATCAAAAGATTCCAACGCCAATGTTATATTATTTTCACGCGGGGCGTTGTCCTCGAAATTCGTTGCGTATCCGCCGCGCAGAACGATGTCGCCCAGAACCTCTTTGACATCGCGGGGATGTACGTCAACGACATGGGCAATGACCCGATTTTCATCATTCAACAGGGCCGTTATAATATCGGCGCAAAGCCGTTCGGTGTCCAATCGTTGCCCCACCCGTTGATTGGTGACCCAGAATTTTTCCCGTTTATCCGGGTCAAAGTTTATCCGTCCGTCCGAGTGAGGAACAAAGACCTCTCTTTCCAGTTTGGCTATATCCGTCCATATATCTGGGAACCAGCGAAGTGCCTCCGCGGGCGATAGGGTTGGGTCGTATCCCTTGTCGCCGAAAATTCGTTTCGCGCGTTGATAGATGTCCTGGCCTTGGGTAAATTCGTATTTGTCCAGGGCGTTCCACCAACGGTGTTCGTCCCGTATAAAAAATTCGTGCCCAGCACGCGTTATAAGCGTCCCGAATTTTTTGGACATTAATGAATCCAAAACATCACACGGAAATATCTGCGATATTTCCTGGGTCATGACAAAGGGCTGGTACGACCCCATCAACAAAACGCCGCACAAACACACAAGGCACACCGCCGCTATCTTTTGTTTCACGACATTATTATGTTAAGATAAAGCCATGGAAATACATGCGGCCCCATTGGCGGGATATACCGACCATGCGTTCCGTCGGGTCTTGGCCCGATGCGGGGCGCGGATTTTGTATACGGAAATGGTGTCCGCCACCGCGATGTTTTACGGGTCGGACAAGACGATAAATTTACTGGGCCATGATCGCGGTGTGTACAACGTGGTTCAATTGTTTGGATCACGTCCCGAACATTTTGAATTCGCAATAAAGAGCGGACATTTAGATGCCTTTGACGAGATAAACATAAATATGGGCTGCCCCGCCCCAAAGATAATAAAAAACGGCGAAGGCAGTGCGTTGATGAAAAACCCCGAATTGGCCCGCCGCATAATTGAAACATGTGTCCGCGCAACGACAAAACCCATCAGTGTTAAAATGCGCCTGGGGTTCACCGAGCCAATCGCAACAGTAACAGAGTTCGCGAAAATGTGCGAAGAGGCGGGCGCACACAGGATAATAGTTCACGGCAGATACACCAGCCAAGGTTACAGCGGCATTGCCAATTGGAACAAAATAGCCGAGGTTGTGCGGTCGGTAAAAATCCCCGTCATCGCAAACGGCGATGTTGTTGATTTGGAATCGGCAAAAAAATGTCTGGACGCAACGGGTGCCGCGGGTTTGATGATTGGCCGCGCGCTAATGGGGGCACCATGGAAAATCGACCCGACGTTTACACCAACCCCCGAATTCATCCGCGACATTATTAAATTTCACATTGAAACTGCGATAGAACTAAACGCGTACTTTCCCGAAATGAAAAAGCATCTGTTGTTTTATTGCAATCACCTGTCCAATTCGCGCGATAAAAAGCTGTTAATCGCAAAGGCCGAAAATTTTGACGAGGCCCGAAAAATCATGGAAATTTAATAACCGCCAAGGAGTATAGGCCATCCGACTATTGTTTCGTGCGCCCTCTCGACAATTTGTAAATTAATACGTCGGCCGTCAGATGTTATAAAATCGCGGCCGCGGGTGTTGTGGGCGTATGTTATGTGACCCGCGTGTATTTGTTGCGTGGACACGACATGATGCCCCAAACGGTTCAGAATTTCGGATGCATTGGTTCGTGGCAACCGTATGCTCTCGCCATCTATGTGGTTGAACTTTGCGCGCAATGCCGCGGCGTTGTGTGATGATGTTATGTACACATGACCCAGGGCGATGTCTATGCGACGTTCGACAAGGGGACTGTTGACCAATTCCCTGCTATAAATACGGAACTCGCCATTGCCCAGGGTTTCCAACTGGGGATTGCCCATTGTTCCAAAATGCCAAACCAACAATGCCGCGCACCCCGCAACAAAGACAATAAATTTCGGTGCGTTGGTCATGTGTACATTATCGACCGCACCATGATATATTAGACCCATGCCGCAACAAAGAAAACGGGAAGACCCGGACGTACATAAACAAATTCATAATGGCCGCCGCGAAAAGCTGCGTGCCTCGTTTTTGAAATATGGATTAGAATCATTTAACCCGGTCCAGGTTTTGGAATACGCGTTGGGCCTGGCTATTCCCCGCATTGATACAAATCCAATTGCGCACGCATTGATAAACCGGTTCGGCAGTTTATCAGGAGTGCTAGAAGCCCACCCCGACAGATTACAGGAAATCGACGGCATAGGCGAGGTCAGCGCGATATTCATTTCGTTCCTGCGCCAATTTGCGAAATATGCGGCCGCATTGGAAAATCACCAGCACAAAATCAAATCCCCCGCCGAGGCAATCGAACACCTGCAATCCATTATGGGTATGGCATTGGAGGAAGAATTAGTTATCCTGTGCATGGACCGCAACGGTACATTATTGTTACAGGAACAAATTCGCGGAAACCAAAGTCGGGTCGAGGTTCACCTGCGCAACATTGTCGATGCAATCATGCGGGTAAAGAGTGCGTATGTAATATTGGCCCACAACCATATTGACGAATCGGTTAATCCGTCCGACGCGGATATACATTTCACGCGAACGTTGTTGGGAATATTGCGTCCATTGGAAATTATGGTCATGGACCATTTGATATTCGGAAAAGATGGAAAGGTATTCAGTTTCGCGGGCAAAGGATTATTGGGTGTATTGGAACGCGAACACCGTGCATTTATAAATTGCAAAGATTACGAAGAAATGATTAACGGTTGATAACTATTGTTGTTGTGTCCAGTGATTTTGGCCCGGCCGCCCCAACCCCAATTCATCGCGGGCATAATCCAAGATAAATTGCCATGTATCCATGTATTCTAATTCGTTTTGTATATTGCGTAATTGTTGTTCCAATCGTGCGTTTTCCATCGCCAATGCATCCGCCCGCGACAATCGCGTGTGGTTCATCGACATAATCAAAACCAAAACCAAGACCAACGTAAACAACAATGTCACGGCCCCGACAACGACGATTTGTAATCTCTTTTGTGCGATTGCGTCCATGTTCTATTTTACCTCGTTAAAATCAATTCCGAAACAAAATTTGCCAAAGTTTTCTTTTTCAGGGATAGGCAGGGTTCGCATCTTTTCCTCGAACCGCTTGCGGTTGAATTTTATGTTGACGCGGTAAATGTCCAGGTTGCTGTCTTCCTTACATATGTGGTGGTTCACATCAAAATATGTATAGAACGTTTTGTCGCCTTTGACGCAACCACTGCTGCCGTTACATACGTATGACTTACCACTCTCGTTTATAATTATTTTGCGGGTATGAATGTGTCCAAAAAAGACGATATCACAATTTTTCACGCCGAACAACCTGTCCAAATGCGCCTCGGTAAATTCATCATAATCATCACGCACAACGCCGTTTTCATCGTGGCTGTAATGTGTGAACAGGACATTAAACCCCTTGTAAGAAATTTTGTATTCGTGCGGCATAGATTTGATAAATCGCAAGTCGTCGTTGTCCAAACTCTTGTATATGTATTCCATGTGTTTGATACCGGCATATGTCATTGTGCTGACGCTGCTGTCGTAACGCACCATTCGTTGTTCATGATTGCCCGTAACACATTTAACCTTGTCTTTGTATTTGGACAGCAATTTCAAACACGCCGAGGAATCGGGGCCAAAGGTAATCGCATCCCCCAAAAAGTACGCTTGTTTAATCTTGCGGTTGCGGCGGATATGTTTCAATATGGCCTCCAGGGCCTCTAGGTTGCCGTGAACATCTCCAAATACTGCTATTGCCATCTACTCCCCCTCTTGGACATGTAATATATCACAGTTACGCAATATTGTTACAACATTTGCTCGCGCATCTTTTTCTTTTCTTTGTTGTCGATTTCGCGCTTGGCCTCCATTTCATCGAAAACATTTGCCTTGACGTGTTTGCGCATTTCCATCATGTCTTGTAATGTTATCTTTTCGCGTGGAACCTTTACCTTGGTCGCCTCGTATGACGAGATATACTCGGCAATAATTTCCTCGAAAGGCACGTCCAAGGTCGAGGCCATGACATGCCAATAAAACAACATCTCGCCCAAAATCTCGGCCATACGGCGTTGCCGCTCGGGGCTGTATGGACTTTCGCTGAAACCTACTGCACCGACTATTTCTGCGGCTTGGCCTGTGGATTTGCTCATCCCTATGCCTGCGTACGCCAATGCGTTACGTAATGTCATCCCTTCTTCCGTCAAAAATTCCCTGACCAGATTTTCCATTTGTTCCATACGTCAGTTTAGTATAAACAACGTCGCAATGGCAAGAGCAATTAAATAGATTGAAAAATACCACAACCGTATTCGGCGAACGATGCGCAACATGAACTTGATTGAAAACACCCCCGCAACCAAAGCAACAATAAATGCCAGCACCAACTGCAATCCATCCACCCCCATCGTTATGGGACCGTCCCCAGTGACCTCGAACAACAACGCCCCGATGATAATGGGAATGGACATGAGGAAGCTAAACTCCGCCGCCGCCTCTCGCCCCGAACCCGTCGCCATTGCGGTGGCGATGGTAAACCCCGAACGCGAAAACCCAGGAATTACCGCCAACCCCTGGGCCAATCCCGTTGCCGCGGCCGAACGCATTTTCACCTCGCCCTCGTTCCGTTTAATGAATGTCGTTGCAAACAAAACAATCGCGGTAATCATAAACGTGATTGGCAATATCGACGCGGTAAAAGTCCGTTCAATAAAATCGCGAAACAATAAAACAAACGTAACGGTAATAATGGTCGCCAACAACAATGCGTATACCTTTGGTTGTAATGGATTTTTCAACATTGCCCAAATTTTGCGCCAAAACACCAATAAAACGGCACATAATGTTGCGATATGCAAAACAATGTTAAACAGTAACAAGTCACCATCAAGACCAAATATATGTTGTGCCAGGATAAGGTGCCCGCTGCTGCTGACAGGCAGGAACTCTGTCAACCCCTGTACCAACCCCAAGATAATCGCAACGATGATTGTCATTTCCTAGTTATATGTAAATGGCGGGATACAAAATACACGGTCGTCATAAACACCGCCGTCATCAAAACGGCCAAGCCATACCACATCGGGGTGTTCGCGTATCGGTCGCGCAGGGTTATATTCGACAACTCCGCCCCCGTGAAATAATGACTTCTTTGCGGGGTTGTATACACGAAAACCATACCGACGTCGCGGGTTTCACATTCGACCATATTCAAAAACATATTTACCAAAATCGCCGCTTTGTTTGTTTCTGCCGTCAAAAAATCTGTAAAGGGGTTTTCGATATATGTCGTACGACTTATAAAAAAAGCCGTGCGTTCTATCTCCCTCGTGGTTTTCAAATCCGTATCCATGACCACGCGGATGTAATCCATACCCTCGGTTATGTCGCCGAACTCCTCACCCATGATAAAATTCGTGATTTTCAATCGCGCGGTCTTGTGCGCAACCGTTCTGTCAAAGTTCAATTGCACGACCTGGACAACCTCTGCGTTTGATTTACGTTGAACAATAATCTGGGCGCGCCCCCCAATCACGGGTTCGCCCGCGGCCGCCGAACACCCCGCAAACAAAAAAACGGCCACCCCAGCCATGCACACCGACACAATCGACATAGTTAATTTCTTCATTCCTTATATTACTATTCGCACTAGGAACCCTAATTGACTCTCCGCGCGATATAAGATAAAATAGGTAATGGAAAATTTTACACTGCCCCAAAACATAGACGCCCTTGTCCGTCGCCGCAATGAAATATTGAACGTATTGAATGCAAACAAATCAAAGCCGGGATTCAACCCAAACAACACGGTCGGATTGCCGGGCGAAGAAGTTCTCATCAACGAATTTTTTGAAATAGAGCGCGCACTGCGCGGCGAGCCAACATGGGGTTCCCTAACCGCAAACGCACAAAAACCAATAGAGCCATCCGTCCAAGCCGCCGCATCAAACATCTATCAATTCCCAACCGCCGAAAAGAGAAACTAGAACCCTGCCCCCTCGGCCTCTATCACCACACGCCGCATAATGTCAACGCACTCGATTGGCCATTCGCCGCGGGCTGTTTCGCCGCTGGTCATCACTGCGGTTGCGCCATCCCATACCGCGTTGGCGACATCCCCGACCTCTGCCCTTGTTGGGCGGGGTTTATATGTCATGGATTCCAACATCTCGGTCGCGACAATCACAAACCGCCCCGCCGCGTTACATTTTCGGATAATGTGTTTTTGCAGGGTGGGGATTTGTTCCAACGGATACGCAACACCCAAATCACCGCGCGCAACCATTATGCCGTCCGATATCGCAATAATTTCGTCCAGATTTTTAATCGACAACGAACTTTCAATCTTTGAAATAATTGGCGTATTTTTACCGATAAATTCGCGCATTTCGACGACTTCGCGTGCGTGGCTTACAAAACTGGCCGCCACCATATCCACCGTTTCCTCCGTACCCATTTTCAAATCCGCCTTATCCAACTCGGACAAAAACGGCATCTTGAAATCCACGTCGGGAATGTACAAACTTTTACGTTGGCCCAATTTCCCGCCAATCACAACGCGAGTTATGACATTCGTACCCTTTACATCCGTAACCACCAATTTCAACCGCGCATCATCGACCAAAATTTCCTGCCCCACCTTCATGCTCTGGGCAAAATTCGTCGGATACGGCACAGACACACAGGCACAGTTCCCAACACACTCATAATTAGAAAGCATCAATTCCTGGCCCGTGACCAATTCGACCTCGCCGCCCTTTAACGCGCCGATACGAATGTCTGGGCCCTTTGTGTCCAACATAATCTGAAAGTCCAATTTCTTCTTCGTCCGCACATCTTTTAATCGGCGAATTAAATCGCGATTTTGTTCGGTCGTGCCGTGGCTGCAATTAACACGCGCAACATTCATCCCCGTGCGCGCCAATTGCTCTATCCTCTCGGGCGACCAAGACGCAGGCCCAATCGTGCAAATTATCTTTGTTTTCATAACAATATGTTATCACCAAACTATGCCAACGTGAAAACAAAAAAGAGGTGCCAACCAGACAACCTCTATACTTTAGTGCGCAAGGGGGTTTGGGGGCACTCGCTTTGCCCCCAATCGTTTTTGGTTCTTTTGGCAACCCAAAAGAACAATACAGGAGTTACTCCGACTCTTTCTTTGCCAACGCAATACACAACCGTCTGTCATTCCCCTCGCCTACACTGTAGCTGCGAACACCCTCTATATCTTGCAATGCCGTGTGAATGATTGCACGGTCGCGTGGGTTCATCGGGTCCAACTTTATTGTGCGCCCACTCTCTAATACTTTTGCGGCCTTGCGCTCGGCCAACGCCTTTAATGTTTCCGCCCGACGCTCTTTGTAATTTTCGATGTTAACGAATACGCGGCGGCGATCTTCTTTGTGTGATTGACCAACGGCCTGGACAATTACCTGTAACGCATGCATGGCCTCGCCGCCCTTGCCGATTAATCGGCCAACGTCATCGCCGCTGATTTCTATTGTGAAACTTCGCTCGTCCTCGGTACATGTTACCCCGCATTCGGAACCCATGGCCGCCAACAATTCGGTCACAAATTTCACACATGCATCAACCTTTGCACTCTCGCCCGCGACAACTGGCTTTTGCTCTCTTTTCTCGATTGGCTTTCTTTCTTCTCTTTTTACTGGCTTTTCGGCCTGTTTCTCCGCTTGTACCTCTTTGACTGGTTCTGGCTTAACTTCCTTTTTTGGCTCTGGTTTTGGTTCTACCTTTGGCTCGGACTTCTTTACGCCCTCTTTCATCGTTATTTTTACCTTGGCCTTTTTGAACATTCCGCCGTTTGAAATGATTTCAAAATCTACCTCGTCATATGCGGCCCCTAACTGCTCCAACCCTAACTCAATCGCCTCGTCAATTGTCTTTGCTTGAATCTCTACCGATTTCGCCATACACCTCTATTCTCCTTTTGTTATATACCGACACAAATTATTTACTTTTGAAATACTTTGCGTGTGGGTTTATTATTGTCATGTCTGGGGCACTCTCTTTCTTTTTGGCCTCTTTACGTTTTAACATCTTGTCAATGATAACATTCAAACCAATCGCATAGACCGTGGAAATAATCGAAGACGCGATAATATAAATCGCCAACGCAGACGTCATCGTCATCGTAACCCCAATCATAACCAAAGGCATAATAATCTTCATCATCTTGCCCATTTGCGCGGGGTCGAATGATGGAACGTCTGGCTTCTTGGTACCGTCGTTTACGGCCTGGTTTTTTACGTTACGAATACCGTATCCGATTTCTGGCTCCTCATTTTCTTTTTTCGCGGTGATTGGTTTTGTTCGTGCCATTACTTTTGCACTGATAACCGCACCCGCGTATGTCGCACCACCGGCCAAGAGGATAAGCAACAGCCATCCATTCAACCGACGGTCGGTATCATCAATGTGCGAAAAGATTTCATTGTATTGCGCGCGCAAGGCATCCATCCCCGCCGCATCCAATCCATATGTCGCACGGTCGGAAACACCGCTTATGGCACTGCGGAATTGGTCGAAATCCAACACTCGCGCCGTCCATGGGGTGTCTGGCCGCCATACGTTCGTAACCCACAAAAACCCTACACGTGTTTCGGAATACTCGGCACGGATGGCCTCGGCGAATTCCTCGGTGTCGTGATACCCATCCCATTCTTGGTGAATAGCCTGCAGTCGCAAAAACTGGTTATTAACGTTATAGTTACTGATGACTCCCAATGCCTGGAACATACTTATGAACACCACGAAAATCATAACGATGTTCAAAATGGTAAAGAGGCAAAATCCGCCCATCGCGCCCGCACCATGCTTGCGATATAACTCCTGACGCTTTTGGTTCATGGTGACGGGGTCGTCCGCGTACTTGATACGGATTGCATCGTCCTCGGGTTTAATCTCGGCCATACGCAGGCTGTTTTGCTTTGTGAAATACTTTGTACCAAAATCAATAGGTATCAAAACGGTACGCAGCAACAGTGCAAACAATATAACGGCCAAACCGTAACTGCCTACCCCGCCATAAAGCCACCCCAAAACGTTATAAACCAAACGGGCAATCGCACCGCCCTGTTCGGGAAAAACAACTATGCTTTGCAACATTTCAAACATCTAACTTCTCCTAATCTCTAAACTCTACACTACCCACTTGCTGCCGCCGCGCAATTTCCACGGGACGGGGTCAAAGCCACGGTTGTTCCGACCAAAGGGGCGGCACCGCAATATTCGGCGCGTCGTCATCCACCATCCGACAAACGGGCCATGCCGCCGAATCGCAATCAATGCGTATTCGGAACATGTTGGTGTAAATGCACAACTCTTTGGCAATAATGGTCGAATAACGAACCTATAGAAGTATATAGGAAGACATGCCACGAATTCAATCATTTTTCGCATATTAAACCCGCTTTTTGCAACACGGCGACCATCGCCGCCTGGATTTCGGTTAAATGCTTTTTCTCGATACCCTCTTTGGCAACGAACACCAAACTGTGGTTCGGTGCAATTCGGTCGACCAACGGCCGTGCCGCCGCGCGCATCAAACGAATGGCACGATGCCGCACCACGGAATTACCAACCTTTTTGGACACGGAGAAACCGACCTTGATATTTTTCATCTTGGCCGAAACAAAGACAAGGGTCAGCAATTCACACCCCACGTGCCGACCCCTGCGATAGATATAGTTAAACGATTTGCGCTTCTTAAGGCGATATTGTTTAGACAGCATCTAAACCTCCCTTATGCAGAGAGTACTTTTCTTCCTCGCGCCCTACGACGCTTCAAAACGTTACGTCCGCCTTGGGTACGCATACGCGCACGAAAGCCGTGGACTTTTGACCGTTGACGCTTTTTTGGTTGATATGTTCTTTTCATGTTTTGTTACTCCCGAAATAATCCAAGTCCACTTATTATACAGACCCCAACCCATTTCGTCAAGTTGTTCATCCCGATGACAAATCATTTGCCATACTTTTTGTAAAAGTTCCTCATCTTCATTTCCAGTTGTTTGCTGCTAGAATTGTTTAACAATGTTGTTATGTTTCCATCGGCCCAATAAACCCATATAAAGTCTGGGTCAACAACAATCCTTTGGGATTCCAGACTGCGGAAATACCTAACACATTCGTTGCACATCCTCCTGGAAACCCCTATTGGCCTGTCGGTACGGCGCGACAACTCCCGCTCTGCGTGTGAACCATAAAAACGTCCATCCGTTCCACCGTCTCTGTAATTCGCTTTGACCAACCCCTTTTTCTCATCTTCCTTTATCTGTTCGTCCAAAACACCCTTAAACGTTGTTTGATTTGTTAATCCTGCGGCCCTTAACTCGTCAATCGCTTTTTGACGTTTGTAACCTGGGCCGACAATCTCGTCGCTATACCCGCTTGCCCCCGCCACACTAGATGTGTCTATGGTAATCGCCAAGGTCTTTTTGTCCATCTCGGAACCATATGCCCACTGCATTTCGTCGGCCATGTACTGGGCGAAAATTGCCACGATGATATCGTCTTTGACGGCCACGGGCAAATCCAGCTTCGACTCCGCACACTGTCGCTCCAAATTATCCACGATAATTTCTTTCAACTTTGCATTACCTTGAACGTATTCGACTATAAAGTCCTTTGGTTTGGAACCCTTTGGCTCTAAATTCAACAAACCAATAACTAATTCGCGTGGTATTGCTTCACTTATTTTATTTGTCATTCGTTAACTATAACATACCTGTTAACACTTCTTGGCGGTACAACTCCCCCACACTTTTTGATAAAATTGGGGTCTATGGATAACGCAGTAGTTTGGGATTATATTGAGGAATCCCACGGGGGACTTTCTGTACTGTTTTTGAAGCCGGGAATGCGGCCAAAGTTCCCCATGTCATGGACGGGAAAATTGATAGAGGGATTAAACGAAAACAACATCGCCGAACACATGGACCCGCACGGCCCATGTGCGGGGTACATAGATATAAATGCCAACTACAACCAAATGGCGCGCCGCGGTGCCGAAATTTCATGGATTGAAATCCTGGACCCCGAATTCCGGGGGCGGGGTTTCGGCCGTGACTTGACCCAAGTCGGGGCAATGCACATCGGCGGCTACGGTGTCGGACGGCTGGAACTCGAGGCCCACAACGGAACCGAGGGGTTCCACGAAAAAATGGGCTTTACAAGGGAAACCAGTCAAAAGGGCCTGCGTTCAAACATCATATCAATGGCAACCAACCTCCCCAACACCGAACTAAACGCCGCATGGACAAAATTCAAAATGAACCCCACACTTTCGCAAATTGCATCAGACCTAACCGCACGGAGAGAAATATCATGACAAAACCACCATTGCGAAAATTCCTGACACGAAAATCATTGATAACCATGACCCCACCAAACGGTGCGGGGAAAAACTCCCTAATGGTACACGAAATGGGCCAAGGCGTTGCAAACCAACTCAAAAGTTACAGCCTGCTTACTCACATCAACTTTCTCTTGGCATCTATATCCCACCTGCACAACGACCACACCTCAAATATAAAAGAGGTCGAGGCCCTCTGTCACGAGGCCGGTGTTCCAATGCTCTTCCTCGATTATTACAACCACAACGGCGGCCCATACGCCCAAGACAGCCACAAACTCTACCGCGGCCTCCAAGACCTGGGCATCCAACGCCCGAACATGATTACCCCGCGCGAAGGCGCAACGATGATGGGCCTTCGCAACATCGAAAACACTCGCCTGGTTCATGCCGAGGGTTTCCATTCGTTCGCCCTGGCGATGGAGGACGATACCAACGAACTCCAACGTATTACAACAATCTTGCCCGATAACTGTGATGTCAAGGGTTCCAAACGGTTTTTCAAAGGCGACCTTGCCGGGCCAATGTTAAAACAAAATTTCTTTGACGTAACGGGCGAGCGACAGCACCGCCGCAACTTCCACCTGTCCATCGACACGGTCAAAGGCTATAACGTGTACGAAGACGAAAAAGGCAAACACTGTGCATGGCACATGTACACCAACACCCAAGGCAGCAAAAACCACGACCTCTCCCAACAACTGATGGACAACGGCTTTGACATTTTCTATCGCCACATGTACAAGGGCTCTCGCCACCTGAACGAATTAAACAAACCAATAAAAAACCCCGAAAAATCGGGGCCTCAAATCGGCGAATCGGCCTAGGATATCCGCACAGGCAACACAAGGAACGTAAAATCCCCATCCTTTGCCGCGGTGATTATTGCGGGACTATGCTCGCCCGTCAATTGTAATTTGATAAAATCATTTTGAATGTTACGCAACGCATCAAACAAATACTTTGCATTAAACGCAATTGTAACATCCTTTCCCGTCAACGACGCCGCGACCTTTTCGTTAATGCGGCCAATTTCATTTGTACTTGAAACCGCAACCTGCTTGTCGCCAACTTTGATGGTAACCAAATTCACCCTGTCTGAACGCACCAACAACCCTGCCCGCTCTACCGCGTTTTCAAAATGGCTCTTTTCAACAACCGCGTCGGATGTAAACTCTTTTGGCATTATTTGCGCGTAATTGATAAATTCGCCGTCAATCAAACGCGTAGCCATAATTGTGTTACCGACGGAAATTTGCAAGAACTTGTTTTCAACAACAACGTTAACCTCGCCATTATCATCCGACAACAACTTCCGCACCTCGTCCAAACTTCGCGCGGGGACAATAATTTTGCCCGCGTCTTTGTAATTTGCAATCGACTTCTCTACCTTTGCCATACGGAACCCATCCAACGCAACACCCGTCAATGTATCCTTATATAACTCGAACAACACACCCTTTAATACTGGGCGGCTGTCATCCTGGCTGGTACAAATCGTGGTCTTTGAAATCAAATCACGCAAAGCCTCCGACTTAATCGAAAAATACGGCTCCTCGGTCAGGTTAATAATTGACGGATATTCATCCGCGGGCAAACATTGGAAATTACAAATATTGTCGGCATGTTTAATAACAACCGTCTGGCCGTCGCTGGTAATTGACAAACTGCTCTTGTCCAACTTTCGCACATATTCGGCGAACAAACGCCCTGGAACAATTACCGTCCCCTGTTGTTTAATATCCGCACGAATTGTCTTTTGTAAAAATATTTCCAAATCGGTCGCCGACAATGTCAACGTATCCTTTGTCGCCGTCAACTTAATCCCTTCCAAAACTGGGTTAATTGCCTTTGCATTCGCGGCTCGCGCCACCGTCGCAACCGCCTCTGCTAAATCCAATCCATCAACCGTTAACTTCATATACCCTCCGTCTTACAATACATTCAATTGGAGTATATCATCTACCCTAATCATCACGCAAGCCAATCAAATCCCGCATGACGAACTTATGTTCACCGAGGGCTACCTCGCATGCATAAAAGACGGCAACAGGCCGCCGAGAAAACCCCCTACTAAAACCAAGCCATCCTCTCCTCTTTAGTGCGCAAGGGGGTATGGGGGCACTCGCTTTGCCCCCATTTGCTTTTGGTTCTTTTGGCAACCCAAAAGAACAACCGCCTGTTAAGGCAAACCTCAGTGCCCCCTGCAAGACGGCCATACACATTTGTCAGTGAACTATTGATTTCCCAAAATTCACATGTATAATGTAACTAGATATGGATATCGAAAAAATTTGGCGTGGCGCGCAAAAAAAGATTCAAGACAGGGTTTCCGCCGTGTCCTTTGACCTGTGGATTGCCACCCTAACCCCCGAGGAATTCCGCGACGGCGAATTCGTCCTGGCCGCCACATCTTCAAACGCACGGGACCAGGCATACAAAGACATCCACTTTCCGCATATAGAGGCGGAAATCCGCGACGCCGCCCCCATCGTCGAAAAAATCGTCATCATAGACGCAATTGAAAAAGAACAACGGGATGCCGCGAAAAACCCCCCCCAGAAAAATTTGGAAAATGAAATAACCCCCCCCAGCTACAGCGCAGGCTTCATCGTCCCAAACCCCACCAAAACATTCGACACATTCATAGTCGGCAAATCAAACGAATACGTCGCCGCGGCGGCCGAGGCCGTCGCACGCGCCCCGGGTAAACGCATAAATCCACTATTTATCTATGGGAACAGCGGCCTTGGCAAAACCCACCTCCTTCACGCTATTGCCAACCACATCCGCAACGAACAGCCCCACCTTAAAATCGCTTTTGCCACATGTGACAAATTCACAACCGATTACGTTAACGCAATGCGGTTCAAATCCATTCCCGTCGCACAATTACGCGAAAACTATCGCAATGTGGACGTCCTCCTGCTGGACGATATCCACGACATCGAAAACCGCACGGGAACCCAAGAAGAATTCTTCAACACGTTCAACGACCTGTTTCAAAACGGCAAACAAATCATCCTGACATCCGACCGCCACGCGGACAAGTTTACAACGCTAGAGGAACGTATGCGCAGCCGCTTCAAATCTGGCCTTATCCAAGACATGACCGCCCCCGATGTCGAAATGCGTATGGCAATCCTGCAAAAAAAAGCCAGCCTCGAAAACTACCGCCTGGACACCGATGTCGTACAATACCTGGCGGAAAAGGCGTTCAAGCGAAACATGAACATCCGCGATATGGAAGGCATCCTGTTCAAGGTCATTTTTTACGCTGGTCTTAAAAACCGCGAAACGCCGACCATCCTCGACTGTCGCGAAGCTCTCCAAGAACAGGAAGAAGACGTAAAAAGCCAAACCACATCCGAAACCATCATCGATAACGTTTGCAAGTATTTTCACGTAAAAAAAGACGATTTAATATCAAAAAAGCGAAATCGCGAATTTGCCGAACCGCGCATGTTTGCAATCTACCTTATATCTGAATTCCTAAACATTCCCTTGGTAAACATCGGCCAACTGTTCGGCGGCCGCGACCACACAACAATCCTACACAGCCGCAACAAAATCACAAACCAACTTACAAAAGACACCCGAACCAAACGCATAGTCGAAGACCTAACAAAACTGGTAATAAACGACTAACCCCGCCTGATGTTCTTCCGACGGTAACACTACCTTGATTCTCTCAACACTCATGATAACAGATTGTCACAAACCATGTTAAAATCTCCTACATGCATATCAAGACCTTGACCGTAAAGAATTTCCGAAATCACGTCGCGACGCAAATCGACCTCGCCCCCACCGTGAATGTTTTGGTGGGCGATAACGCCCAGGGCAAGACGAATCTGCTCGAGAGCATCTTCCTCGCCTGTGTCGGACGTGGGTGGCGCGCTAACCGCGACCGCGACCTTATCCGCTTTGACACCGACATCGGCATTGTCCGCGCAATCGCAACAAAACGTTACGGCGACGTCACGGTCGAGATTAAAATACCGCGAAACGGCCGTAAAACCATCCTTATTAACGGAATTCCCGTACAAAAGATGGGCGAATTAATGGGCCAAATAAATTGCGTTTTCTTTTCCCCCGACGAACTCCGATTGGTAAAAGACGCCCCAGCCGACCGCCGACGATTCATGGACATAGACATCAGCCAAATTGACAAGTCATATTTCTATTCATTGCTGCGATATAACAAAATCTTGGCCCAACGTAATGCCCTCCTAAAATCATCCACAGAAGACATCTCACGCGGATTGGAAATTTGGGACCAACAACTGGCAAAGGACGCCGTGCAAATCATTGCCCGTCGCATCAAGTTCCTGGACGAGTTAAAGGCAGGTGTCACCACAACACACGGTTTCCTGACCAACGGCCGAGAAACCATTTCACTATCATACGAAGGCACAGCAATCATGGACGAAGAAGAATTCATCACTGCCCTTTCCGCCGCCCGCGAACGCGACATGCGCTTGCGCACAACCACCATAGGCCCCCATCGCGATGACATATGCATATGCATAGACAACAAAGACGTCCGCCAGTTCGCAAGTCAAGGACAACAGCGCACCGTGGCATTATCAATCAAATTGGCAGAATTAGACATTTTCGAGCATTTTACAGGCGAAAAACCGATACTTTTGTTGGATGATGTTTTTTCAGAACTTGATGATGCGCGCCAGACCAGATTGTTGCAAGCAATTCATAATTGCCAAACAGTCATCACTACCACAGGCTTTTGCGGGCTCTCTGACCCTAATATAAAAATATTCAATATTAAAAATGGCAGTCTATTCGTTTGACCAGATGGCTATATTTATGATACAGTATATTTATGTTCGCAGATATCGTCGTAGGGACGTTAATCCTTCTGTTCGCCATCATCGGTGCGCACACCGGATTATTGCGCGGGCTTATTAAATCCATACCCACATTCGCCATAGTTGTCGTGGCCATTATGCTGGCCGTTCCAATTGCTGGCCTTTTGGACGGTTGGTTTAATTGGGCCGAGGCATTGAGTGCCCTGTTCGAGGGCGAGGGCACCCTGGACACCTGGGCCCGCAATAATGGACGCAGTGTCCTCATCGTGTTAACCGCCGTTGGCCTATTCCTCCTTATGAAGCTTATACTTCTTTCTCTATCTCGTTTCATCAAACGCCTTACACAATCAAACCGAACCATAGGACGCGTTGACCGCATACTTGGATTTTTCTTTGGCTTGGGGCGCTTCTTGGTATACGCTTGCATCTTGGCGATGTTTCTATCCCTCTTTCCCGACCTTCAAGAAACTCTCCTCGAGGACAGCACTCTCGCCGCTTGGATATATGACCGTGCCGTTGACATCGCATCCTTGGTCATCCGCAACGTTAACGCTGGGTCATATCTACCTCTCCCATAACCGCACGTCTCGCACAACAAAAAAATGTTCCACGTGGAACATTTTTTTGTTTGCTGATTATTGAACACAGTCGACTATCCTTTTAGTTTTGCAATAAGTCTCTCCAACTCTCTCATCTCATAATATTCAATTACAATGCGGCCACTACGGTCTGTCCCTTGTATAGTGACCTTTGTACCCAGTGCCTGACCCAAATCCAAGGCCACACGCCGCATATCCGCCCCTTGCGGTTTTGGCCGCGACAACGATGGGGGAGTCAACCTTGTTTCTCTCGCACTTTGGATAATATCTTCAAGCTCACGGACGCTCAAGCGTCCTGACACAGAATCACGCGCCAGCTGCTTGCACTTTTCCGCATCCGAAACCGCCACAAGGCATTTAGCGTGTCCAGCCGACAATTGGCCATGCTCAACCAATGCCTGAACCTCTGATGGAAGGTTCAGCAGTCGCAGGGTGTTTGCAATTGAACTGCGACTCTTGCCCAAAACGGTCGCGACCTTTTCCTGTGTCAGCATGTGGTCGTCCATTAACTTCTTAATACCACGAGCCAAGTCCATATCGTTAAGGTCCTCGCGTTGCAGATTCTCAATAATCGCTATCTCGGCAATTTGACGATTGCTATAGTTGCGAACGATTGCCGGAATCTTTGCCAGGCCCGCCAACTTGGATGCACGCCAGCGTCGCTCGCCAGCAACAATCAGATACCTGGCCCCGACCTTGTTCACCAAGATAGGTTGAAAGACACCATTGACCACAATGCTGTCTGCCAGTTCCTGCAACTGTACTGGGTCAAAGTATTTCCGTGGCTGATTAATATTGTTGTCAATCAAGCTGATGTCTATCTCCTCGACGCCGTTCGCAATCTCCGCCTGGGCCAAAGACTTTTTCATCATTGGCGACTTTGGCGCCTCCTCATCAAACATTGAAATCAACGCCCCTAGTCCCGTACCTAATCCTTTTTGACTCATCAAACCTACCTCCCTAATATTGACACTTTATAGGCATATGCACAAACTGTCAATTGTTCCACGTGGAACAATTGACATAAGATTTGCTATAATAATTATAGATTTCCCAAAGACGGGTAGATATTCCCAAATCTGTCGTCATGTGCTAAACTCTTGCATGGCAAAAATTATTGCATTCACGAATCAAAAGGGCGGAGTAGGGAAGACCACCACCTGTGTCAACCTGTCAGCATATCTGGCCGAGATGGGCAAGAAGGTCCTCATCATTGACGTCGACCCCCAAGGAAACGCGACAATGGGTGTGTTAGGATTGGAAAGAAAAAAATCAGCAAGCATCGGTATATACGATGTACTGTGTGAAAACTGTCACATAGCCGACGCGGTATTGACCAGCCAAATCAAGGGCCTGGACATTATCCCCGCGACAGTTGACCTAGCCGGGGCAGAGGTTGAATTGGTACGCGTCCCAGGACGAGAAAAAATGCTGAAGAAATATTTGGATGCGGTGCGCGAAAGTTATGACTATGTATGCATTGACTGTCCGCCTTCGCTGGGTTTACTTACCCTGAATGCAATGACATCGGCCGATGCCCTTGTCATTCCTATACAATGTGAATTCTTTGCACTGGAAGGTGTTTCCCAACTTATTAATACATTGAAACTTATTCGCAACAGTGGCCTTAACTCTACGCTGGACATTGACGGAGTATTGTTGACCATGTATGACAAGCGAAGCAGCCTGACCGACCAAGTTGCAAACGAAATTTTGAAACACTTTGGCAGCAAGGTTTTCAAAACCAAAGTTCCACGCAACATACGGTTGGCCGAGGCCCCAAGTCACGGACAACCAATAAGCCTTTACGACCCGCGCTGTGCAGGGGCATTGGCATATCAATCGTTAGCAAAAGAATTCCTGCAAAGACAGCCAACGGCCACAAGTACAGCAACCTCGCAACCAATCATAGAAGAACAGGTCTTCGAGGCGGATGCACCAGAAGACGATACAACCACCGAATCATTTGGGGAAAGCCAGACTTCATGATACTTTAGCAGGGATACACGCATAAATAAAACAGAAGGGGAGGGTTCACAATGGAGCCAATGGAAATAGTCGCACTTGGACTTTTAGGACTATTCTTGCTTGCGGTCGCATTTGGACTGCTTTGGGGAACTATTCGCGGGTTCAAGCGTTCGCTTATCCGACTGGGTACGATTGTTGTCGCGGGGGTACTGGCATTGTTCCTGTCGCCCGTCGTCGCACGAATGTTGGTCGGCATTTCATTACCCATAGGGGAAGACGGAGAAAGTCAGACAATTGACGATACCATCAACAACATGCGCGATGACAACGAAGTCCTAGACAGCATGTTTACCAACTTTACGGGCATTTCTGATTTCGCATCGGCACTACCGGTCGCAATCATCAGCCTAGTTACCTTTATAATAATGTTCATTGCTCTGCGGTTCTTGACATGGATTGTATATGCAATATTGGCACGCGTATTTGCACCGCGCCGTGTTCGCGAGAGCCGCGGCCGCACCCGTAACGGAGCACAAAGAGTCCAGGCTACACGCATCCCGCCGCGTCGCGGATTAGGCGCATTGGTCGGGGTTGTCCAAGGCTTGGTAGTTTTCTTCTTTATCATGATTCCAATTAATGGACTGTTAAGCATCGTTGACGAGATCGACAGCTATGTCCCGCCCGAACAATACCGCACCGTCTCGGCGGCGTACCTGCGTGAAAATGTTTTCTTGAACGAAGACGTCAACAACATGGCTGGCGTATATGAATTGGTCGCCGACTTTAACGCGGACGTCAATGACTCCATCTATGGCACAATCATTCGCTTTACCGGAATACGTGCTTTGTCTGGACCTATGTTTGGATATCTGACCACCGTACGCATGCCAAACAGCGACAACATCTCTCTCCGCCGTGATGCGGTAGAGGCCATCAGCTTGCACCGCGACCTGTTGACAATCTTACGCTTCATGCCTGACGAGGTCGACCGCACAAACGGTAACGGGACATACGAGGATGAAGACGAACCATTCGGCGGGGCATTCGGGGAAATGTTAAAAGACCTGCCCGCAGAGTATTTTGGCCTTATGCGCTTTATGGTTCGCAAACTCTTTGACCTTGGGATGTTTGCATTAATAGCAGGGGAGATTGAAAACCTAGCCGACTTTATCGAGGATGCCGAACTACTGTATGACGAAGACGGTAACCCCGCCTTTGAATTCCTGCCATTGCGCGAATCCGAAGAAGACCCAGACGACCGTCCAGAAGGATGGGTAAACCCAAACGTTCGTTTCAATGCGGCCCTGATGAATGCTATACGCGAAATGGATGTTGCGTTCCTGCGTGACGACTTGATGCTTCCTTTGGTCAACATCCTGCAACTACTTTTTAACGAAACACGCACTCTGTCAGATGCACCCGATGCAGAACAATATAACCTGGCCAATGCATTCGGCGGGTTAATGGACCGCGAAGACACAGACACAGGACATGCCGCTGATGTATTGCGCCTGTTCACAACCGCACCCGCGGGACAAACCCCTGTGATGGAACAATTCTTGGAGGCCTTCTTCAGTCTGGGCCTCTTCACCAGAATCCTAACTGACGAGAACCCAGGAACCTCTGACCTTGTTCGACTGCCATTGCAACAAATACTGGGGATGCAGGGTAACGAACTCAACTTTGCATTGAAATGGGATAGTGTCCCATACGACATCAACCGAATAATGAACTTGGCTGTTGATGCATTCGTTGGTCTGGACATCCTGTTGGAATCCGACAACATCCTGGATGCATTGACCAGTAACGAATTCTATGACACCATTAACTCTATTGGACAAATCCTAAACATCTTGACCCGTGAAATCGGATTGAGCTCAAACTTCCGCTCTCTTATTGTCCGATTCATCGAAGACCAAGAGTTCGACTTTGACCTGGGAATCGGAACTGCGGGCGATGGAGAGGTTTCACCTGTCCAACAAATGATGAACGATATCGCCGACCGCCTGCGCCCAGACGGCCCTGGAATCGACTGGCCAGTCCAACTACGCACTCTGCGCGAGGTTGCCCGTATCGCAAACGAATTCGGAAACTTTGACGCCGACAATGACCTGGACCGTATTCTTGAACTCATCCTGGATTACGACTTGCTCATGACCTTTGCCGACGACCCTATTTTGGGGCCAATCGTTGTCGAACAACTGGAACGTATGCTGAACGACGAAGACATGCTGGGCGATGTTCTGGATGGTAACTTCAGCATCAACATGGACCCCGACCGTGCAAGAGACAGCCTAGAGGCCTTGGCCTTGCTCTCGGAAGGAATGCGCGACATCATCGAAATCGTTAACGACGAAGACGGTATCTATGGTGGAGACTTTATCGACAGCATCGAAAACGCCCGTGACATTTTTGAAACAATCATCAACATGGGCCCAGAAGGAGAAGAGAGCAGTCCAATCACAATCACAATCGAAGACCCAGACATGCGCACGGAAATCATTGCCGCGGTCGAATCCCTGTATGCCGATGACTACGGATATATCAGTGCCGACTACCAAGACACAATCGACGCTATACTCCTGCAAATCTTTGGCATAAACATGAATTAATAAAGGGCACCATGCAAATAATCGACGGACGGGCGATTGCCCAAAAATTACGGGAAAGAACAAGGGAGGACGTTGCCTCCCTTTCCGGTGTTATATGCTTTCACGCAATTCTAGTGGGTGATAATCCCGCCAGCAAAATTTACATAACAATGAAACAAAAAGCCTGTGCCGAGGTCGGTATAGACATGCACGTAACCCACATGCCCCAAGACACAACCCAAAAGACATTAAACAACCACCTTGCGAAATTATCGGCCGCCACTGGTGTACATGGGATATTGTTGCAATTACCTCTGCCAGACCACTTGGACGCACGGAACGCCATCGCACATATCAACCCGCTAAAGGACGTTGACGGATTGACAATTGAAAATTTCGGCCACCTGACAATAGAGGGACCGAAACTCTCGCCATGTACCGCGCTGGGCATTGTTCATATTCTGCACGCTATGAATATTGAAATCGCGGGTAAAGATATAACGGTAATCGGGCGCAGCAACATCGTGGGCAAGCCAACTGCACTTCTCCTGATGTCGCAAAACGCCACCGTCACGGTATGTCACAGCGGAACACGTGACCTTGGCAAACACACGGCCAACGCCGACATTATCATTGTTGCGGCGGGTTGCCCAGGGCTTTTAACACCCAACATGGTCAGGCACGGAGCCATCGTTATCGATGTCGGAATTAACCGTTTGCCAAACGGAAAGGTGGTAGGAGATGCTGATTTCGAGGGTTTACAGGGAAAAGTATCCATGATTACCCCCGTTCCAGGCGGTGTTGGGCCGCTTACTATTGCCTTTTTATTGGAAAATATAGTACAATCATATAGATTGCAACAGTAATCTTTGCATACAAATACAAAAGAAGGGGGCCACATGTACAACACAATCGCCGAACTTTTCGCCGACATTGCCTCGGCCATATCGCTTGATACACTTGCCATTATTGCATTGGCCATTATTGGCTCTGTGTTACTATTGCAAATTTTCTTTACTTTCTTTCGATTCAAAAAATTGGCTCGACAATGTGGATGTGATTTTGCCAAATCGCGCGCCCGTACGGTTCGACTTATAACATGGTCACTTGGATTGTTAACAATCGCTCTTTGTGCCATTGTCGGGTCAATGACTCTGGCCCCACTTATCGTTGCCGCAATTATTTTGATTAATCTATTGTTCATGTTCTTCCAACGTTGCTCTGACTGTATCGTGCAATTGCCAAAGCCAAAGAAAGAAAAAGAAGAACCCAAGGAAGAAAAACAAACTCCTGTTATCGAGCCAGTTATCACAAAAGAAAAGCCCCAGCCAAAACCAAAGCCAGAACAAAGGGCAGAGCCGAAACCCGAACCAAAGCCAACACAAAAACCCGAGCCAAAAAGGGCAGAACCAATCCCCGTAGCCATAACGGAACACAGGGAGCCAATCGTCCTGCCTGAACAAGAACGGGTAATCACCGCACCTAAACCAAAGTCAACGCCTACGCCCCGTCCACGCCTGCAAACTAAAGAGGCAAAGGCCACCGTATCCGAAAAACAAAAACCCGCGCCAAAACCAAAACCTGAAACAAAGCCAAAGGACGAAACCCCATCGGTTAAACCAATGTTTGAAAAAGTCACCGCGCTACCAGGAACCAAAGACAAACCCGACAGCGCACCCGCCCGTGTCGAGGCCGCACCAACAAAAAAGGTCGCTACAAAACCCGCACCCACACCACAACCAATACACGAAAAAATTGTGGTAGAAGATGCCAGTCAACTGCCACGCCACTACGGCGAGCCAACTGTACGTACATGGAGCCATGTCGAAGTCATCGAAAAACCCGCAACAACGATAACAACATCCTCCACATCGTCAAGTTCCTCGGCGGCCCTTTCCTCGGCATCGGTTGAACAGGTTCGTTCAATAGAAGCAAAAAGCCAAGTCGCAACAATCCATTCAACCAGCGAACTAAAGGCACAACGCGAATCACTAAAGGCACAATACACCGAACTGGAACAAAAACTGACCTCTATTCGTTCGGGAAAATTGGCCGCATTGGACCACGACAAATCACATGATGACAGCGGCACAAAAGCAACCGGCTTTTACACCGATGCGAACTCTTTTAACAAGACGGGTAGCGGATACCTGCACAAAGTTTCCCACAACCAAAAGTACAACGAAGCCGAGGTCAAAGAGGCCCTCGGCGGATTAAAACACGCCATGGACGAATTGCAAAGACAAATTGACGAACGTCAAGGATAGTTTTACTGGTATAATAAATTATGAAACTTTATAACACAATGTCGCGGCGCAAAGAGGACTTTGTCCCCATGGACGGCAAAACGGCCACCATCTATTCATGTGGCCCTACCGTATACGGTACCGCATCCATAGGCAATTTGCGCGCGTACATATTCACCGACATCTTGAAACGCGGATTATTGCTTGCGGGCTTTGGCATCAAAGATGTTATCAACACCACCGACGTAGGACACCTGCAATCTGATGCCGACGACGGCGAAGACAAGATAGAGGTCGCGGCCCGAAAAGCAAAACTTGACCCTGCCGCAATCGCCCAACAATATACGGATGAATTCCTGCGTGACTGTGATGCATTGAACATCCTGCGGCCAAAGAAATTGGTTCCCGCCACATCATGTGTGGACAAGATGATTGAACATATCGCGGGCCTGGAAAAATTGGGCTATACATACATCACCTCCGACGGGGTATATTTTGATTCGTCCAAATTTGAACGATACTGGGACATGCAAGGCAAGCCAAAAGAGGGTAAAGGCGACAAGGCTGGGGCTCGCATCGACATGGGCGAAAAACGCAACGCTCACGACTTCGCATTGTGGAAATTTACACCGCCAACCGCATTACAAAAATGGGATTCGCCTTGGGGCGTTGGATGTCCTGGGTGGCACATTGAATGTTCGGCAATCATCCGGAAACACTTGGGTGACACCATAGACATCCATACTGGCGGAATCGACCACATCCCAATCCACCACACAAACGAAATCGCACAATCCGAAGCCCTAACGGGAAAAACCTTTGCCCGATTTTGGATGCATAACGAATTTATGAAAGTCGACGGCACCAAAATGTCAAAATCCCTGGGAAACGTCTACACATTGCCGCAACTAGCCAAGCGCGGATTCACTCCCATGGCTTTTCGCTACTTTGTTCTGGGCGCACATTACCGAACGATATTAAACTTCACCTTCGAGGCTCTGGAAGGCGCACAAAACGCCTACAACAACTTGGTCAAAGAAGTTTTCAAACACTATCATGCCACAACCCACACCCCAGTCACAAACGACGATTTTGCAACAGCCATTTTGGATGACTTGAACACACCAAGAGCATTGGCCGCCATCTGGGAACTTTTAAGGGAAAAGCCAAACCGCGGTGTTTATGACTTGATTGTTAAATTCGACAAAACACTTGGACTGGGTCTGGAAGCCGCGGTTTCCGTAAAAATCATTGTCAACGAAATCCCCACATCGATAAAGGAGCTCGCCGAAAAAAGGTTTGCCGCCAAACAAAAAAAGGACTTTACCGCCGCCGACAAACTACGAGCAGAGGTTCAATCCATGGGCTACGAAATCTTGGATTCAAAAGACAGCTACGAAATAAAGAAAATTTAATTAAGCCATAACAGGTTCCATAGTCAAATTCACACCCAACTTTTTCCACACTAAACTTTCCTCGTCGGAAATCATGTATGTAAAGTGCGCATCCGTCCCGCGAAGCTCGCCCAACTGTTCCAACGCATGCGCCGACAGTTCATTAGTCAGGGCAGAGGACGACAAAATAATCAACACCTCACCCAATCGAAGATGAAACTTGCGCTCTCCTAATGTTTTTTGTTTCAACTCTATGGCTTTTTGCAAGATGTTATCCGACAGAATTTTAATCTTACTGTTCACACCCAAAAGCTTTTGCAAAGTTTTCAACAACAACTCGCTCGATACACTGGTCATGCCATTCTCGGCCGCCGATACGATTTCGCCTGTCTTCAGCTGGATTGCCGCACTGTTCCTATTGGTCTTTTCTTTCGCGGCCAGGGCGGGAACAACCACCGCACGGTCGGTTGGTCGCAAGCCCATTTTCTCCATAAGTATTGTTATCTTCTTTACCGCATCGGCATCAACCGAACCATTTTTGAAATAACACAGGGTTTCATAATACCGACGTATAACCTCGGCCTTGCTTGCCGCCTCGGCCGCCGCCATATCCTCGATGCAAAACCCAACCATGTTAACACCCATGTCGGTTGGGCTGTAATAAATATCCTCGCCATACATTTTGCGGAACATATGTTGCAACAATGGAAAGGCCTCTATATCTCTGTTATAATTCACGGCAACCACCCCATATTTGTCCAAATGATACCCGTCAATCATGTTCAGGTCATTGATGTTAATCGTGCTGGCCTCGTACGCAATATTAACGGGATGTGACAGGGGCAAATTCCAAACTGGCAACGTCTCAAATTTTGCATAACCAACCTTGTTACCGCGCTTAAGTTCATGATAGAGTTGCGACAACGCAACACGCATCTTACCGCTCTTTGCCCCGGGGCCGGTTGTTATAACAATCGGCTTTGTCGTTTCAATAAATGGGTCGGCACCATAGCCCGCCTCTGACAACACTAAATCAACATTTGCGGGATATCCATCAATGTGTTTGAACACATACGCTTTTATCCCCAAATTCTCTAACCGTCGCTTAAAAAGAAGGGCAGCAGGTTGCCCCTCGAACTTGTTGATAACGACTGAATTAACTTGGATGCCCACATCACGGAACATGTCCACTAAATGAATCACATACGATTCGTAACTTAAACCAACGTCGTGACGCTTCTTACCGCTCTCCACATCCTCGGCAAAGATTGAAACAATAACCTCAACCTTATCCTTGATGGATGCCAACATTTTTATCTTGGTGTCTGGTTGGAAACCTGGCATACACCGTGAAAAATGGTTGTCGTCGAATAATTTACCACCGAATTCTAAATACAGTTTTCCAAACTTTGACGCGCGCTCCATGATTTTTTCCGATTGGAGGCGTATGTATTTCTCGGTGTTAAAAGCCATGTCTCAACCTAGCAGATTTCAAATCGATTGGCAAGTCAAAAGGCCCCTCGAAAGTGACAAATTTCGACCATCCCAGAGGGGATTATGCTATCCCCAACCACTATTATTTGGTTGTGACTCTTCCTTATATATGGTATAATTGGGCCTATGGGTAAAAATGATACAATATCAAAAATTAACACCAATTACGGGTCGGACGAAATCCAAGTTCTCGAGGGTCTTGACCCCGTCCGAAAACGTCCTGGGATGTATATCGGGTCGACCGATGTACGTGGTCTTCACCACCTGATTGTCGAGATTGTGGACAACAGTGTCGACGAGGCACTCGCTGGCCACTGTACAGATATCGAGGTCGTCATCCAAAAAGACGGCAGCGTTTCCGTAACCGACAACGGCCGTGGTATTCCAACGGGAATGCACAAGACCGAGAAAAAATCGGCGGTCGAGGTCGTCTTGACCAAACTCCACGCTGGTGGAAAGTTCGGCGGCGGCGGGTACAAGGTCAGTGGCGGTTTGCACGGTGTTGGTCTGGGTGTTGTTAACGCGCTGTCCGAATGGCTGGATGTCATCGTATGGCAAGACGGCCGTGAATTCCGCCAAACATACAACCGCGGTATCCCACAACGCGCCCTGGCCGAGGTCGGCAAGACACCAAAGCGCGGAACACGCATTATATTCATGCCTGACTCTGAAATCTTTGACACGGTTGAATTTAACTATGACACCATGCGCTCTCGCCTGCGTGAGGTCGCGTTTCTTAACAAAGGCCTGCGCATAATTGCTCGTGACGAACGTCCGGGTCGCGAACGCAAAGACGAATTCATGTACAAAGGCGGTATCGTCGAATTCGTCAACCACCTTAACCGCAACAAAAACCTTATTATCCCAAACACAATTTATATTGACCAACCAGGTAAAAACAGCCACGTTGAAATCGCATTCGCATACAACGACGGCTACGCTGAAAACATCCACACATATGCAAACAACATTAACACCGAGGAAGGCGGGGTTCACCTCATCGGTTTCCGTAACGCCCTCGCAAAATGTATCAACGACTACGGCCGTAAAACTGGGCAACTAAAAACCGAAAACGACAAACTCTCTATTGATGACTGTCTCGAGGGTATTGTCGCAATCGTCAGCGTTAAATTAACCGACCCGCAATTCGAGGGACAAACAAAAACAAAACTCGGAAACACCTACATCCGTGCCGAGGTTGAAAAGGCCCTGACGACTGGCTTCGGTGAATTCCTCGAAGAAAACCCAAAAGAAACAAAGGAACTCGTCCTTAAATGTATCTCCGCCAAAAACGCGCGCGAGGCCGCACGTAATGCAAAAGACCTCTCTCGCCGTAAAACATCTTTTGAATCAACAACCCTGCCTGGGAAACTATCCGACTGTACCGAGAAAAAACCCGAGCTCTGTGAAATCTACGTGGTCGAGGGTGACAGTGCGGGGGGCAGTGCGAAACAAGGACGTGACCGACGCTTCCAAGCCATCCTTCCACTGCGTGGTAAAATTCTGAACGTTGAAAAGGCACGCCTTGCAAAAGTCTTGGAAAACGCCGAAATCAAAAACATGATTACCGCGTTCGGGTGCGGCATCCAAGAAGACTTCAACATGGACAAACTCCGCTACCACAAAATTATAATAATGACTGACGCGGACGTTGACGGCTCTCACATTCGCATACTGCTCCTTACATTCTTCTACCGCTTCATGAAACCATTGGTAGAAGGCGGACATGTCTACATCGCACAACCACCACTTTACAAGGTCACACGCGGCAAATCCGAAACCTATATCTACAGCGACGCGGAACTGGAGCAATACTTCAAAAAGAATTCAAAGAGCGGAACCACTCTGCAACGCTACAAGGGTCTGGGTGAAATGATGCCTAACCAATTGTGGGAAACAACCATGAACCCGGAAAACCGTACATTGTTACAGGTAACTATGGAAGACGCATTCATGGCGGACGAAATGTTCTCAACCCTTATGGGCGACAAGCCAGAACTCAGGCGTGAATTCATCAGCGAAAACGCGGCCAGCTATACAGACGTGGAGGTTTAATCAAATATGGATAACGAAAACATCATCGACGCAGGTATCCCAGACGCAGAAAACATCACCGACAAAACACGGGTGGTCAAGGTTCGTATCGAAAATGAACTTAAAAACTCCTTCATGTCATATGCCATGATGGTTAACGTTTCACGTGCCATCCCCGATGCGCGTGACGGGTTGAAACCTGTTCACCGCCGTATCTTGTACGCAATGCATGAACTGGGATTGGAACACACCAAACAATACAAAAAATCCGCTCGTATCGTGGGTGAAACCATGGGTAAATATCACCCCCACGGTGACAGCTCCATTTACGACGCCCTCGTTCGTATGGCCCAAGACTTCTCTATGCGTGTGCCTCTGGTCGATGGCCATGGGAACTTTGGTTCGATTGACGGCGACAACGCGGCGGCTATGCGTTATACCGAAGCCCGTCTAACCGCCATTTCTGGCGAACTCCTGCGCGAAATCGACAAGAACACCGTCGACTTCATGCCCAACTATGACGAAACCGAACAACAACCATCCGTCATGCCTGCACGTTTTCCAAACCTGCTTGTCAATGGTTCGGACGGTATTGCGGTTGGTATGGCAACAAACATTCCGCCGCACAACCTGTGCGAGGTCATCGACGGGGTAATTGCCCTCATCGACGACCCGGATGTTACGGTCGACCAACTCATCAAAATCATTCCTGCACCTGACTATCCAACTGGCGGCATCGTCATGGGACGCCAGGCCCTTCGCCATGCCTACAAAACTGGACGGGGCGGGGTCGTGGTTCGCGCCAAATGCGAAATCGAAGAAGTCCGCGGCCGAACACAAATCGTCGTCACCGAAATCCCGTTCCAGGTCAACAAGGCAAAACTTATCGAAGCCATCGCCTTACTGGTCAAGGAAAAGAAAATCGACGGCATCTCTGAAATCCAGGAACAATCCGACCGTCACGGTCTGCGTATAGTCATAACGATAAAGCGCGAGGCCCAAGCCCAAGTTGTCCTCAACAGTCTCTACAAACAAACCGCCCTACAAATGAGCAGCGGCATCATCTTCCTTGCCCTCGTCGGCAATGAGCCAAAATTCCTTAACCTAAAGGAAATGCTGTATCACTACCTTGAACACCAAAAAGAAGTCATCGTTCGCCGCACAAAATTCGACCTTGAAAAGGCCGAAGAACGCGCCCACATCTTGGAGGGGCTCACAATCGCCCTCGCAAACATTGACGAGGTCATTCGCATCATCAAGACAAGCGAAGACCGCGAAGCCGCGCGCGAAAACCTGATGAAAAAGTTCCTGCTCTCGGAACGCCAGGCAAACGCAATCCTCGACATGCGACTTGCACGCCTTGCCAAACTCGAGGTCGAAAAAATCCAAGCCGAGCTTAAACAACTCATGGAACTTATCGCCGAACTCAAATCCATCCTTGCATCCCCTCAAAAAGTCCTCGCCATTATTAAAAAAGAACTCAACGAAATCAAAGAAAAATACGGCGAAGAACGCAGAACAGAAATCAGTCACGACTTCGGCGAAATTGAAATCGGCGACCTCATCGACAAAGAAGACGTTGTCGTATCCATGTCGCACCAAGGCTATGTCAAACGCCTGCCATTGGCCGAATACCGTACGCAACGCCGCGGAGGGAAAGGGGTCATCACCCAATCGACCAAAGAAGAAGACTTCGTCGCTCAACTGTTCGTCACAAACACTCACCACGACCTCCTATTCTTCACCAACGTCGGAAAGGTCTACTGTATCAAAACATACGAGGTACCCGAGGCCGCCAAAAATACAAAAGGCCGCATGATAGTAAACCTCCTCCAACTGGGCGAGGGCGAACGCGTCACCTCATGTATCCCAATCGAAGATTACACAATGGGCCACCTCATGATGGCAACCGCACGCGGACTTATCAAAAAAACCGACATCGGCGAATTCAAACGCATCAACCGAAAAGGAAAGATAGCAATCGGGTTCAAGGACGAGGGCGACGAACTCATCAGCGTTCAAAAAACATCTGGCCGTGACGAAATCCTCATGGCATCATCAACAGGGAAATGTATCCGTTTCAGTGAAGAAGACGTACGTTCAATGGGCCGAACCGCCGCGGGTGTTAAATCAATCAAACTCGACAGCAACGGCGAAGACATCGTTGTCGACATGACCGTAATTCTCCCTGACCACGAAATCCTTACCGTTTCCGCAAACGGTTACGGAAAGCGCAGTGACGTCGAAGACTACCGCCTACAATCACGTGCGGGTAAAGGCATCAAGGCAGGTATCTTCAACGCAAAAACTGGGGCACTCGTCAACTTGAAACAAGTCCGCCCTGAACAAGACGTAATGCTCATCAGCGACAACGGAACAATCATCCGAACACGCGCACGGGAAATCTCCAAAATCTCCCGCGACACCCAAGGTGTGCGCATAATGAAACTAAAAGACACAACCAGCAAAGTTGTAAGTGTCGCCATAGCACAAGCAAGCGAGGAAAGCGAAAATGGCGAAGAAGGCACCGCCGAAGAATAGAATAATCTCCATCGTCGGTTTAACCGCATCGGGAAAGAGTTGGCTGGGAATACAACTGGCCAATCTTTTCAATGGTGAAATCATAAGCACAGACAGCCGCCAAGTCTATAAACGCTTGGATATCGGTTCGGCAAAAGTCACGGCCGAGGAACAATCCATGGCCCCGCACCACCTACTCGACATCGTTGAACCAATGGGAACTATGGACGTTTTCACATTCCAAAAATTGGCTTTCGATAAAATCGACGAAATCCATGCCCGCGGAAAAACCCCGATACTCGTGGGGGGCACAGGGCTCTACAGCCGCTCTATCATCGAAAACTATAACTTCGCGGACAAGGCAAATCCCACCCAAGGCGAACGTAAATATGACTTCCTGCAAATCGCCCTCCTCCCGCCACGCGAATGGCTGGAATCCACAATCGCCAAAAGAAACCAACTTCGCTACGAAATGGGAATGATAAATGAAACGCGGGAACTCCTCGCATCGGGCGTTGACCACAAATGGTTACGAAAACTCGGACTTGATTATCAATTAACAACCGAATACGTTATGGGTGAACTCACCCGCACCGAATTTGAATCATGGCATGTCATCCGAACAATGCAATATGCAAAACGCCAACGCACCTGGTTCAAACGCGAACGTGATACAATATTCCTAACCGACCCCGACCTGTTCAACAACCCGCAAAAATTACTAAACACCGCAAAGCAATTAACAGAGGAGTTTATAAAATGAACTATACTGAAGTACATAAAAAGTGGCAAAAATATTGGAACGAACACGACACCAATAAATTTGACCCAAAATCAAAGCGGCCCGCCTACTACCACTTGGATATGTTTCCATATCCATCTGCGGCAAATCTGCATATGGGACATTACTTTCACTATGCGCCCTCTGACACACACGCCCGCTTTATGCGCATGACGGGGCACAATGTCTTTCATCCAATGGGCTATGACTCGTTCGGTCTGCCATCCGAAAACCACGCATTAAAAACCAACACCCACCCTGGGCCAAACACCACTACCAACGTTGAACGTTTCACCCGACAATTAAACGAACTGGGCGGCATGTACGATTGGAATTACTCCCTGACAACTTCCGAACCCGACTACTACAAATGGACGCAATGGCTGTTTCTACAACTGCACAAACACGGCTTGGCCTATCAAAAAGAAGCCGCCGTTAACTGGTGTTCTGGCTGTCAAACGGTACTTGCAAACGAACAATCCCAAGATGGCAAATGCGAAAGATGTAACGCCGAGGTCGTCCGCATGAACAAAAACCAGTGGTTCTTCCGTATTACTGACTTTGCGGACGAACTCTTGACCGACTTGGATAAAATCGACTGGCCCGCCAAGACTCGGGCAATGCAAACTAACTGGATTGGAAAATCCGATGGCGCACGCATAACATTTGACGGCATCGACGTTTTCACAACACGCATAGACACGATAAACAGCGTCACTTTCCTCGTCCTCTCACCCGAACACCCCTTCGTGGACAAACTAACTACAAAGGAACAGTCCCGCGCCGTCGCCGAATACAAAAAAATGGCGGCAAAAAAATCTGAAATCGAACGAATGGAAAACCACGAAAAGACTGGGGTCTTTACCGGGCACTACGTAACAAACCCATACAACGGTGACCGCGTTCCGTTATGGGTTGCTGACTATGTCATATACGGCTATGGAACTGGCGCGGTAATGGGGGTTCCTGGATACGACGAACGCGACCGTGAATTCGCCGAAAAGTACAATATTCAAATATTGGAAAACGAATTTGTCCCCGTGGCGGCAACAATCAAAAAACTTGGCAAATCTGCTCGGACCGAAACCACCTACCGCCTGCGCGACTGGTCCATCGGGCGACAACGATACTGGGGTTCACCTATCCCAATCATCTATTGTGACAAATGCGGGGTGGTTCCCGTACCCGAACACCAACTACCTGTAATGTTACCGCACCTAGACGACTTCAAACCCCGCGGCGCACCACCTTTGGCAAACGACCCGAACTTTGTTAAAACAACCTGCCCAATATGCAAAATCCCCGCCAAACGTGAAACCGAAACAATGGACACATTCGTTTGTTCATCATGGTACTTTTTACGCTATCCAACGGTGGGTAATGACAAAATCGCATTCGACAAAACCACCGCCCGCCAAATTGACACCTACGTGGGCGGGGCCGAACACGCTTGCGGCCACCTGCTCCAGGCCCGCTTTATAACCAAATTCCTGCACAAACACGGCTACATCAACTTCAACGAACCTGCAAAAAAATTGGTACACCAAGGCATGATTCTCGCATCCGATGGCCAAAAGATGTCCAAATCAAAAGGCAACACAATTGCCCCTGACAATTACGTGGCGGAATTCGGCAGCGACATTTTACGCCTATACATGCTCTTCGGTTTTAATTATACGGACGGCGGGCCCTGGAGCGAAGGCACCCTAAAAACAATGCCGCGCTTTATTGAACGGGTAATCCGCGCCGTCGAACAAATTAACTGCGAAATGGAAACGGACCCAGAGGTTCAACACATCCGCGCAACAACAATCGCGGCCGTACGAACGGATATGCAAGATTTCAGCTTCAACACCGCCGTCGCTCGATGCATGGAGTTATTGAATGCTATATCCGCGGCAAAGGGCAAGAGCCGCGAATCCATCCGAGACCTAATTCTCTGCCTGGCTCCAATGATTCCGCACATCGCCGAGGAACTCTGGGATATGGCAAAACTTCCGCGAAAAACGGGGGAGTCCATCTTCAACATGGCATTCCCAACCGCCGACCCAAATCACCTGGAACGGGCCATGGTCGAATACGTTGTCCAGGTAAACAGTAAAAAGCGGGGAACCATAACCGTATCAAAAGACGCGACACAAAAGGATGTCGAGGCCGCCGCTCAAAAACTCCTTGACGGCACCACCCCTAAAAAGACCGTCTACGTACCTGGCCGCCTAATCAACTTCATTGTCTGATTGGAAATCTTTCTTGCGATACGTATATCCACTGTACACAATAAACGCGGACACACATGCAATCGTAACCCCAATAATCAACAACATCCCCAGCCAATTCTGAACATTCATACTTTGCGTTGCGCGCCCGCCGTCAAAGCCAATGATATCCAAACTCAATCCAATCACAAACATGATGAACGCGTTTGAAATCTTCATACAAAATGTCAAAAAGGCGGCCGACGTGGCCGTCTTGTCATTTCCCGTCTTCCGCCGTTCTATATCAATACAATCGGCAAACATGGACATAGGGATACTGTACATACACCCCGTACCCAATCCGCAAATAAATATGGTCATGGCAACCAACGGCAACACTGCTTCGGCTCGTACCGTGTTACGGGTGGCTAACACCAAACTAAACACAACCATCCCAACCAAAACCAAACAAAGGGCGGCCAACAACGCCTTTATCTTATCCGTACGACGGGCAATGTAAAACCACATCGGCTGGCCAAAGACTATTCCGATAACCATGCACATCATAATGATTGGAATTTGATACGTGGTAAACATAAATGTAAAGGTAAATATATGCAACCCCAGCGACGTAATAAATGCCCCCGCCGATAACGATATCGCATACCCCAAAATCAATCGCCCAACATTCTTCTGCCTAATCACCCCAAAAAAGTCATTGAATATACTCGTCTTCTTTTCCTCTGTTTCTTCTTGCCGTGTGTTTATGTGGCGATGTTTATACGTCCCAAAGAACACCGTCAACCCGCAAATTATACACAACGCCGATGTTACCATCGCAATGTGAATATATCCTCGTGAACTTTCACCAACATTGGCATATCGGTCGGGCGACAAAAACACAGCCATTAACAATGACGGCACCAATAAACTCGAAAAACTGAACACCGTCTTAAATGCCTGTATCGCCGTGCGGTCTTCATAATTCTGGGCCAAATCCAATCCCAATGCCTGGTACGGTGTTGAAAAGGTCGTGTTAAACGTTTCAATTACAAGCAATAGGAACAGCAACAATGCAAACTTCGCCCCCAATGGCAGGTCAGGGGATATCGACCAAATCATAATGTTAACAATGGCAACGGCAACACAGCCTACCAGGATAAACAAATGCCTCTTGCCGAAACGCCTGCTCTTCATCCTGTCTGACATGTACCCAACAATCGGGTCGGTTCCCCCATCCCAAATTGTCGATATGGCAATGGCCACACCCATCAATGTCCCGGGGATTCCCAATATCCCTGTACCAAAAAACATTAAAAAGGCACTGAACGCCTGACCCGTACTACCATACCCAAAGGCCCCAACTCCATATAAAATTTTTGTCTTGGTGGGGATTTTTGCGGCCATAACCATGAATATTAGTTGGCATACCCCTGTAATTCAAGTAAAATGAACTGATGTGGCTTTTGCCATTTTAATATAAGATACATTCAAATTAACATTTAACGGAGGACATCATAATGTCAAAGATTATAATTTCTTTCGACCGCACCGCGGACGTCAGTCCCGAATTGGTCGAAAAACACAACTTCAAAATCGCGGACATGGGCATCTATATCGGCGAGACTCTACATTCCGACCGCGACGTAACGGTTGATGATATCTACCGGGCCATGGACGTCGACAACATCGTCCCACGCACATCTGCGGGATTGGAAACCGACTACCGCACCATGTGGGAAGAAGCCACGGCCAACGGCGGCGAAATCATCCACTTTAACATCAGTGCCAAACTCTCGGCCAGCCACGGTAACGCCAAACGCGCGGCCGAGGGGTTGTCGGGCGTATACGTCATCGACAGTAAAACTCTCTCTTTTGGTATCGGCATGCTGGCGGTAAAGGCCGCCGAAATGCGGGATGCGGGAATGTCCGCCCCCGAAATCGTCGAAAAAATTTCGGCCATCCGTGATGTACTGGACGTCGGCTTTATCATCAATGACCTGAAATACCTGTACAAGGGCGGGCGTGTATCTGGCCTGAAACTCCTTGGTGCCAACCTGTTGAAAATCCGTCCATCGCTGGACTTGGACCCCGATGGCAAAATGGTTCCGGGACGCAAGTACAAAGGCAACTTTGCCATGGCCGTGCGCGAATATATCAAACACCGCATAGAGGGCAACCCAAACGCCGACAAGTCATTCGTAGCGGTCGTCAGCAGCCACATGGATGACCCATCCCTGCCACAAATGATGGCGGACGAACTCCGCGCGGCTGGGTTCGTGGATGTAATAATCCTGCCCGCTGGGCCTTCCATCACCGTCCATTGCGGCCGCAACACCATCGGTGCGGTAATCGCCAACCGTGCCGAATAAAAAAGTCACGCCCAGCGCACGTTTCACAATAATGGTGGCTCGTTCTCGCGGGTCACTTTTTTGTTTGTACGTTCTTCGCTTTTTGCTTATACTATGACTATACGTATGGGGATAATTCAATACGCACAAACGAAACAATATCGGATAATTCTGATTGTCATGGCATCTTTTGCTGGGCTTTTTATTTTGCTTGGAACTATCTTTGCCTTGGCAACTGGTGGCGTACGTGCAACGGGGATAGTAATCCATGCATCCAACATCGTCCAATCACATGGCAACACACACCTGATTGATGTATATTCTCGCCACACACCTATAACAATCCACACAAACCCGGCAAACCAAACATCTGACCCCGTCCGCATCGATGTTTACCAAGGCATAGCAATGGTCAGTATCACGCGCAGTGTCCGCACGGGCGAAACCGCATTCCTAACCTTGCTCGACAATCCCGCAACTGGGGTTCCGTTCTTTCACGGGGTACACGACCCCGACGACCGTATCATCATTCATGTTACGGCGGGCGGCCTGTTGGCCATCCTGCATATCCGAATACAACTATCTATGCACATGGTCGAATTTGATACCGTGCTACAACAACATGTGGCGGGAATTTGGCTGACTCCACAAAACCAGAGATTAAGCCTACATACCTATCAAATCAACCCCGCATCATATCGCATCAAATCAACATTCCGTATTTTTGGGGTAGAGCTCTTTAACACCGAAACTAACTTCAACATGTTCCGCGCAATAGACATGGAGGCATACGGCATGGGCACGGGAATAGAACTCTTTCGCCCGCATCCAATCGTCGGGCCGCACATCTATATCCCGCGAGAATTGCTGACGACCCAAGGCGGGCATCCTTTCGCTTTGGAGGTCGATTTTGCGGGGCGCACATTCAACCGATTTTTCAACATCTATATGGTCGCATAGTTCACAAAAGGGGCACTCATGATTTACTTGCTTGTTATTCCTATGGTAATTGCCTCGACCGCCGAGGCCCTGTTGTGGAAGAAAAATAAGCGCGGGCCGCTCGAGGCTGCGGGCGGTTCGGCCCTGTGGGGACTTGTCCTGTCGGCCGTTGTTTTTGCCGTTACCGTTTTCATCGGCCAAGACGTTTTCGCCAACATAACTTGGCAAAACATTGGATTGATTGTTGCGGTCAACGTTTTCACCATTATATGTGTCGGGTCATGGGTTATGGTTTTACGGAATATGCCGATTTCGATTGCCTCGCCAATTTCCCTTGTTCGTTTGGTTTTCCTGGTGTTCTTTTCTTGGCTGATATTTGGCGGAGACCTTTCCATTTGGCAAATATTGGTGGTCGGCTTGATATTTATTGTCTGTGCGATGTTGGGGTACTTTTCCGAACGCACACCCGCATCAACACCTGGGTTGGCACATAATGAACCGGACGCAAAACTAACCAATCGTGCCCACGATGTCGGCGGGGAACGGCGCGAACACATCGCCAAGACATTGGGCGTGACCGAGGGTTTAATGTGGAAACAAATCGGGGGCAACAGGGTAGACGAAACATCATTCCGCCGCGGCCTGACATTTATGGCCATATGGATTGTCAGTTTGATTGGTTTGGAAATGTGCGCCACCGCCGTAATCCGTTCGGATGTTTTGCCGACGACATACGTCATGCTACGCTTTGGGATTTTCTTCCTTATGGCTTTGTTCTTGCTTCTCTTATTCAAACGCCGCGAAACCGTGGATATCCTCCTTGATAAATATCTTATCGGTATCGGTATTCTTTGGGCGACGGCGTCAACCTTTTTCAACATCCTCCTTCAAACCATGAATGCGGGTATCGTTTCGGCAATCAACACGGCATCCGTTCCCTTGGTCATCCTGGGCGGGGTGATATTCTTCCGCGAAAAAATCCGCAACCTGTCCTACATCTTCATCTTCCTCATCCTGGCCCTGACCATCGGCCTATCCCTTTTAAGTGCCAGCTAAATGTCAGTAACCCTATTTACATCTATAAAACTCATGTTATCCTAAACTGCAAAGGCTAGGCTGCCTAGGCACTTCCATGTTTTGGATGATATAATTTGAAAATTTAATACTGCCTCCCGTGGGAGAACCCCCCCCAGTAAAAGACGCAAAAGTAATAACCCCCCCCATAAATTAAAATCCAAAACAATTGACTAAAATCCAAAATCGGCATATACTATGTCAACATCTGACTGGGAGTTTGTGTTCATGGAAAATACAATCACAAAGAGAGTTAATGGGGGGCGCGGGAGAAACTAGGCCTATGTCTTTTGCGGCATGGGTGATACCGTGACCCGCGAATGTTAATCGAAAAACGAAACATCTGGCGGAACACAAATACGTTAGATGTTTTTTAATCAAAAAGGAGTTTAATAAAATGAAAAAGGAATCAAAACAAATTTGTTTGCAAAGTTTGGACAAGCTGATTGCGCTTTCCAAAAATCGGGGTTTCATTTTCCCTGGTTCCGAAATATACGGCGGTTTGGCAAACACATGGGATTACGGCCCATTGGGTGTTGAGTTAAAAAACAACATCAAACGCGAGTGGTGGAAATATTTCGTTCAACAAAACCGTAACAGCGTAGGTATCGACGGCGGTATATTGATGAATCCATCGGTGTGGGTGGCATCCGGTCATGTGGGCGGCTTTTCCGACCCGTTGATGGATTGCAAGGCATGTAAAACACGGCACAGGGCAGACCACTTGGTCGGTACGGACGAGCTTTCAAACGCCGAGATGGAGGCGATGATTGCCAACAAAAAAATTAACTGTCCACATTGTGGCAAACATGATTGGACGGGCATACGTCAATTTAACCTGATGTTCAAAACCAATAGGGGGGTCGTGGAAGACAGCACCAGCACAGTATACCTGCGCCCCGAAACCGCGCAAAGCCAGTTTGTGAATTTTCAAAACCTGCAACGTGTTTCGCGAATGAAACTGCCCTTTGGTGTTGGTCAAATCGGTAAGGCTTTCCGCAACGAAATCACCCCGGGTAACTTTACATTCCGAACAATCGAATTTGACCAAATGGAGTATCAATATTTCTGTCACGCGGCCGAATCCATGGATGCATACGAAATGTTCAAAAAGCGCGCGATGGATTATTATGTCAACCGCTTGGGTTTGGACAAGGACAAGTTACGGTTCAAAGACCACGGCGCGGCATTGTCACATTATGCAAAGGCCGCCGTCGATGCCGAATTCCAATTCCCATTTGGTTTCGGTGAAATCGGCGGTACCCACCACCGCGGTACATATGACCTGGGCAATCACATGGAATGTTCAAAAAAATCGATGGAATACATCGACCCTACATCAAACGAAAAATATATCCCAACGGTTATAGAGAGCAGCCACGGTGCCGACCGTCTGGTCTTGGCGGTGTTGGCCAACGCATATGACGAAGAACAAATTACGGACGACGACACCCGCATCGTATTGCGAATTAAACCATTGATTGCACCGTACAAGGTCGCGGTTCTGCCGTTGCAAAAACGCGGCTTGACCGAAAAATCCGAGGAAATATTCGACATGTTGTCACAACAATTTATGACCACATACGATGACACGGCATCTATCGGTAAACGATACCGCCGTCAAGACGAAATCGGTACGCCATTTTGTGTCACCGTGGATTACGAAACGTTGGAAGACAACGCCGTCACAATCCGCGACCGCGATACAATGAAGCAGGAACGCGTCAAAATTTCCGAATTGGTTTCATATATCGCGGCCCGAATTATTTAATCCTCGGGATGAGGCAGGGGTTCCCATACTAGTTGGATTGGTAAACTTAAAATCGAATTGCGGTGCGTGTTTTGGTTTCCCACGGCACGCACGCGTAATTCATATGTTCCGTATTCCAATGACAGAGGCGGGATGCTGAACGATGATTGTGTGGTTGTACCCGCACGCACGCCGTCGACATATATGTCATATGCGCCCGCATGCAAAACCGCATCCCACGTTAATGTACGGTTCAATCCCGTCAAACGTAAGTTCAGTGGGGCCGATAATTGCGGCCTTTCGGGTGCGGGTTCATCATTATCAAAAACCCCCGTCAACAACAATATCCCCACCGCCACCATCGCCGACAGAGCCATCAAAACCAAAGTTCGTATCAATACTTGTTTTTTATCCATTGCATATCACCTTGTGTAATTCGTCTACACATTTTCCTACTTCACAATTTCCGACCTCTATGTCACATGCCGCGCGGATTTGCACGCTGTATTGGTCGTAATCGGCCAAACGTCTTTGCATGTCCTCATCGCTTCCTCCACGTGCCGCGATACGCCGTGCGATTTCTTCCTTTTCAACGTGCAGGTACACCGCCAACACATCCGCATCCCCGTATGTTTTTTTCAACGCATCAATCCCAACCCAATCACAATCCTTTAATGATATCAATCCGTCGGCGATGTTTTTGTCGATGATTTGTTTGCTCATCCCCCTATAATGGTCGTCGCGGCTCATTATTGTGTATTCAAATACCTCGCCCGATTTAATCTTTTCCTCGAACTGGGCCCGTGTTACGAATATGTACGGATTTCCCTGGGCCTCGCCATCCCGCATCTCGCGCGATGTCATGCTTATCATCTTGATATATTTGTTTGGATACCGTCGGATAAGCTCCCTTATGACCGTATCTTTTCCGGCACCGCTGGGGCCTTCTATCACAACTATTTTTGGTGTCTTTTTCATGCAAATATGTTAACATATTGTATGGAACAAACACAACAAAACGCGAACGAACAACACTTTGAAGAAAACATGACCGAACAAGAAGTCCAGGCACAAACCGCGCAAAATAAATGTCCGTCCTGTGGCGCGAACATGTCTTTTGATATTGAAACGGGCGGGTTGAAATGTCGGCACTGTAACACTACCAAGGCCTTTGACGATACCGAGCGTGTTCAACGTCGCCAAATCACGAACGAGATTTTAGGTACCCACAGTCAATGGCGCGAGGGCAAGGTCTTTCGTTGTTCAAACTGTGGCGCGCAAGAAGTTTTAACAGAACGCAGTTTGGCAACCAAATGTGCGTTCTGTGGCTCGGCCCAGGTTTTGGAATCGGACGAGCTACCTGGGATTCAACCCGACAGTGTCATCCCATTCCAAATCACCGAACAATCGGCCGTTGAACGTTTTCGCAAGTGGTTAAAATCACGATGGTTCACACCAAACGCGTTCAAACGTTACGACATCCGCGAGCAAATGAGCAAGCTCTATACCCCTTGTTGGTCTTTTTCGGCACGCACCGAAAACCAATACCAGGGAACGGTCGGCCGTACAATTACAACTTCGCATTCACGCAACGGTCGTGTGCAAACACAAACACGTATTCAATGGTTCCGTGTCCGCGGTCAAATTAACCACAACTATACGGATTATTTTATCCAGAGTGGTGATCGCATCGCATCGCGAAACTTTAACGCGTTGAAACCGTTCGACCTGCGCCAGGTCAAGGTATACCGCCAAGAGTTCCTGTCCGGTATCATTGCCGAACATTATACAAAAAACCTGGAACAATGTTTTAACGAATTTTCAAACTTTGTTAAACGCGATATGCGTACACGTATAATGCGAAAACACGGGGCAGACCATGTTCAACACCTGGACATACGTACCCGTTTCCACGACCGACGATTTAATTATATCCTCCTGCCTGTTTACATCAATAACTACCGTTACAAAGAAAAAACATATAACTTCTTTATCAACGGCGCAACGGGCAAGGTCGTTGGACGTTACCCACGTTCACGTGTAAAAATTGCATTATTGGTATTGGGTGGTTTGGCCGTACTTGGATTGGCAATTTGGGGATTGGCCGCATCTGGAATGATTGGCACACAATACGGGTTTTAATTAAACAAAAGGGAATACATGAATACATCAATCAATTCACTATACCGAAAATATCGGCCCGCAACATTTGACGATGTTGTTGCCCAAACACATATTGTAAAGACATTACAAAACCAAATAAAAAGCGGCAAGGTAAACCACGCATATTTATTCGTTGGAACACGAGGCACGGGCAAGACAACAATCGCGAAAATCTTTGCCCGCGAAATAAACGGGGGTGGCGGGGAACACGACATTTTTGAAATAGACGCGGCCAGTAACAACAGCGTCGACAACGTCCGCGAATTAATTGAAAAAATAAAATTTCCGCCCGTCACGGGAAAATACAAAGTCTACATAATTGACGAGGTTCACATGTTCTCGGGTTCCGCTTTTAACGCATTGTTAAAAACACTGGAAGAACCTCCCAGCCATGTGATATTTATACTCTGTACCACCGAGGCACATAAACTGCCACAAACAATCCTTTCACGTGTTTTGCGATTTGATTTTATGCCTTTTCCAACGGCTGATATCACCGCGCGATTGACACATATTTTCACAAAAGAATCCATCAAGGCCGAACCCACCGCCATCGAAATGATTGCAAAAATGGGACGCGGTTCAATGCGTGATTCATTATCAATTGCCGAGGCCGTCTCGGCATACACAAAAAATATCAAAACCCGTGATGTCGAAGATGTTCTGGGGACGGTTGGGGACGAAACATTGGGAACCCTGGCCTCGGCTATCTTAAAAAAAGACATCGATGGTATTACCAAAACATTGGAAACAATATTTTCCCGTTCGGTGAATGCCGTTGCATTGGTTTCACAATTTTTGGCCGTGCTGCGCGATATGTTTATCAAAACAAAAGACGTTAACGTCATGCGTGTTTACAAATCGTTTGCGGAAATCGAACTACTGGTAAAAACCGCCGCCGACCCCTCTGGTATGTTTTCTGGAACGGCATATCTTTCGGCTGTATAATCACCTAAACATATTCCTTATACTGAAACCCTTTTTCACCGTGTTCGTATATTTTATCGATGTCACCATACCGGATATTTCAAGGTTTCCTTCCTTTACCGATGCACTTTGAACAGACAAATTCGACCCGGTAATTACAATCATACAATTCTCCAGGGCGGCTACGACCTGGCCTGGTTCACTGCTCTTTATCTTTTTAATTCCCGTCAAGGTTAACAAACTTCTATTTGCCAGTGTTAAATCCATAAATATATCTATGTTCTATTTAGTAATATTGTTTTTCGTTTCCAAGTGTTTTATTTCAATAAAGCCATCATTTATCCGCGACTTGGTTTTTTCTGTGGTCATGCTTTGTGTATTACTTTCCCTAAAAATCAACACGTTATAAACACAAAAACATCGATAACTACTGACCTAAACACACTTATCCACATTTCCACACCACTTATTAATATTGTTATTATTTAATAACTCCTATATAATATCATCATGAGCGACGAAGATTACGACATAGTTAACCTAACGCCAAATATGAACGAGGTTTATTCTGGTCTTTTGTCACGGTTGAAAAGGGACAATAACATTAACCTCTATACCTTGCTTGACCAAACCGTTAAACCCTCTTTCACACATGATACAATCCTAATGTATACCAAGAGCGAGAGTGCATTTGAGACATTAAAAAAATACAAAGGCACGTTGACCGAGTTAATTGGCGATGAAACATTCAAAATAATACGAACGCGCGAATCACAAAAACACAATGAAAAAACCAAAAAAATAAGACAAATATTTGGGAACCACGTTACAATAATAACCGGAGGTAAGAAATGAAAAGAGGAATGATGGGCGGCGGCCAGAATATGCAACAAATGATGAAACAGGCCCAAGAAATGCAAAAACAAATGGAGCAAATGAAAGAGCAACTTGCGGAAACGTTAATTGAGTCAAGTGCAGGCGGCGGCATGGTATCGGTTGAAATGAGCGGGGCATACGAACTCCTAAACATTAAAATCAAACCCGAAGCCGTTGACCCAGACGACGTCGAGATGGTAGAAGACCTGGTCATCGCCGCCATTAACGAAGCCATATCCCAAGTAACAAAACTGCGCGAGGAGACATTACCATTGTGAATATACTTTTTCCATATATCGATAAAAAGCCTGAACACTATCTTTCAAAATACCCGCCGCGAAAAACAACCGCATTACGTATGGCCCCATCACCAACAGGGTATTTACACATAGGCAGCTTGGGCATGGCCCTGACCTGCCGCATGTTATCTAACCAATCCAAAGGTGTATTTTATTTACGTATCGAGGACACAGACCAAAAGCGCGAAGTAGTTGACGCAACCGAACGAATGGTCGCGGCGTTTAACCAATACGGTGTTCGGTTTGACGAGGGATATACCTTCGGCGGAAATTACGGCCCATATATCCAGAGCGAACGCACCGAAATATACCAAACCTTTGCAAAGAACTTGGTCGAACGCGGACGTGCATATCCATGTTTTTGTACATCGGCCGACCTAGAAAAAACACGCGAGATTCAAACAAAGAATAAAACAGACATCGGGTACCACGGTCAATACGCAACATGTCAAAATCTGACCGAGGCCCAAATAAAACAAAACATCACGGACGGCAAGCCCTTTGCAATTCGCTTGCGCCCTTCAACCCCTGCGGGAACACGAATAGGATGGAATGACCCCAGTCGCGGGCACATGGAATTGCCCGCAATCATTAACCACCCAATTATCCTGAAATCAAATGGCACCCCGCCGTATAACTTTGCCCATGTTATTGATGACGTGCTAATGCGCACATCTCATGTGGTACGGGGCGAAGAATGGCTACCATCCACCGCCGAACATATTGAAATCCACCGCGCCATGTTTGACACCGACCCAACGTGGGCATATGTCCACCCACCGGTTATATGTGTGGATGAAGACGGCCGTAAAAGGAAACTGTCCAAACGAAAAGACCGCCACGCATTGGCCGAAACATTCATCGAAAACGGCTATCCCAAATTGGCGTTGATTGATTATTTACTCACCCTTTATAACACCGACTATGAAATGTGGCGCATTGAAAATCCAACCGCACCGTATGCGGACTTTCCATTCCGTTTTGAAAAAATAGGCAAAAACAGTCCACTTTTCGATATAAACAAACTAAATCACATTTCGCGAAACATCATTGCCCGCAAAACAAAAGCCGAAATAAATGCCGAGGTCGACGAATACTTTGCTGGAAAAAATATTGAAACAACCAAAATAAAGGCAATCTTGGCGGTCGACCGTGAAACGGAAAAACCGCGAAAAGACATCGCATCATATTCGGAAATTTTAACCGAATACGATTACCTGTTCAACCGACCAAATGTAACCGTTGAAATCGACCCAACAAAGGGCATGACAATGAAACAAAAACGAATGTTGCTGACGGGGCGTGAAACGGGGCCGTCTCTGGATGCAATAATGGAAATCTTGGGGCCGAAAGAGGTTGCGGCCCGCCTTAAATAATATTCTTGATAATCCCATTTTCAATGACAAAGGACAGGTTTTGAACTTGTCCTTTTTTAACAATTGAAAAGACATTTTTATCGTCCATATAATTATTTAACAAAATCTCGAAATCGCCAAAAAACTGGGTCAACAATTTATCGGATATATCAAATCCTAACATCCTCTTCGCACTCTCGAATTCCTTGAATTGAACATGTTGTAAAAACATGATGGGGGGCGGGGCCTCGCGATAAATAACCCCCAAGTCATAATACTTCTCATCTTCGATAAACACCGACCTCTTGCCATCCGTTGCAATGTTTGGCGTGACCATTTTCATCTCCCCATATTTTGGGATTCGCTTAATCCGACACAAAAAAATCTTGTCTGTTATTTTCAACATCTTGGCCGTGTTCCAAATTTCATTGTTCACCAAAATATCCGAAAACCGCGGCCAATCAATCGCGGCTGGTGACTTTGTCAACAATACCTCGTTGTTCAAAACAACCTGCCCCTCGAATTCAAAAACAATGCGTACAACTTCCATATCTAAATAAAATGTGTTACCATTACGATGTATGACCAATGAGCGAAGCGAAAGAGTATTAATTAACTTTAATGTCCAAGGTTCTCCCGAAGGGAGGTTCTTATGACGAATAGAGATGTTGAACTTCTTAACCCGCTTGCCCTGGCACATATTGGCGATGCCTTTACATCCCTTTATCTACGTGAACAAATTATAAAAGAAGGTGTACGGGTGGACGCCATTCATAATCGTGAATCCTCATGCGCCCGTGCAACAGCCCAAAGCGAACGGTATAATGTTGTGTCAACCACTTTTGACAAAGTAGAGCAGGGTGTCGCGGGCCGCGCCCACAATGCGAAAATTAATACCAAGGCCAAAAACGCAACCATGGGACAATACCGTCGGGCAACGGCATTAGAGGCCGTGATTGGCTACAACTACCTGATTGGAAACATTGAACGGGCACGGGAATTGATAGGGGGTATCAAATGAACTATGAAGGAAAAAACGCAGTAGCCGAGGCAATGGATGCCCAAAACCCGCCCGAAAAAATCCTTATCGACAAACGCACAACCGATACGGCTTTTGTAAATAAAATTAAAACCAGCGGTATTATGTACCAATTCGTCGATCGCGCGGCATTGGACCGTGTTTCAAAAACACGCAATCACCAGGGATTCATCGCAATAACAAGTGAATTTGAATACACCGACATCGACGAAATAATAAAAAAAAGCGACGAACAAAATGCAATCATCCTGGTACTGGACGGTGTGGAAGACCCGCACAACTTGGGCAACATTATCCGCACGGCCGAGTGCATGGGCGTCGCGGGTATTATCATTCCGAAAAACCGCGCAACTGGCGTAACCGAAACAACGATAAGGGTTTCCGCGGGCGCAACAACACATATGCGTGTTGCGCGCGTAACAAACATTGGCCAAGCCATCGAAAAACTAAAGGAAAATCGTTTTTGGATTTTCGCGGCCGAGGCGGGCGGCTCATCCATAACTAAATCAAACTTGACGGGGCGCACCGCAATCGTCATGGGGGGCGAGGGTTCGGGGGTACGCACCCTGACAAAAAAACTCTCTGACGGGATTATATCAATACCGATGCACGGCAAATTAAACAGCCTTAATGTCGCATCCGCCACCGCAATGGTACTGTACGAGGTACGCCGACAAATAAAGGGGTAGGCCTATGGAACTCGAAAGCTATAAAAAGTTGGTCAACAACGTCGTGCGGCGGGCCCTGTTCTCTTTTTCAGTGCCAGGGTATGCCGAGGAAGACCTAATCCACGAAGGCTACCTTGCCCTCTACAAGGCGTTACAGACCTATGACGGGGCAAAAGGGGCCAAGTTGGAAACTTATGCCTCGCGGTGTATTCGCAACCGCCTGATTGACCTGGCACGCCGTGGCGGGGCAAAGTTAGAATCACCCAGTGAAGAGGTAGACGCGGCGGTAGGCGAGGAACTAGAGGCCGCCGTCGAACGCATTGAAATGTGGGCGCGGTTGGATGATGCATTGGCAACATGTACCGCGGTGGAACAATCCATCATGGGTATGTACATGCGCGGCTATGGGTACGCGGAAATCGTGGAAAAATTGGACACGGATAAAAAGAAAATCGACAACACAATCCAAAAAATCAAAAGGCTATTAACCGAATAAAACGCACAAACTAACCCGTGATTAAACGGACGGCAAAGCGTATTACGGGTGCCATAAAAAAACAATCATTTGTAACCGGCGCGATGACCTTGGCGGGTGCCGCCATTTTGTGTCGTTTGATTGGGATTGGCTTTCGCATCCCCTTGGTCAATATCGTTGGCAATTACGGCATGGGGTTGTACCAAATGGTATTCCCGCTGTATGCATTGCTATTGATTATCAGCAGTGCGGGCATCCCCGTCGCAATATCTAAAATGGTGGCACGGCACAGGGGCGACCTGCGTGCGGGGCGACGGATACTTCTAAACGCACTTGTACTGCTTGGGATTATTGGATTGATTTTATCGGTGCTGTTTTTTGTGTTTGCGAACCATATCGCCGCGTTACAGGGGAATTATAAAATCGGCCCCATATACATGGCAATCGCCCCCGCGGTATTCTTTGTATGCCTGATTGGTGCATTCCGCGGATATTTCCAAGGCCAACAAAACATGATTCCAACGGCGGTGTCCCAGGTCGTCGAACAAACGGTAAAGGTCGGGACGGGTTTGGCCCTTGCAATCCTGCTCTTGCCATATGGGATGGAGTGGGCGGTATTCGGCGCAATAATGGCGGTAACGGTCAGTGAAATTATCGGGTTCGTAACATTGCTAATCATCTACATCGTTCACAAAAGAAAGAATCCCGCACCGCAAACGCGCTCGGTCGCCAACGCTGAACCTCGCGCACCCGAACCCCACACAGGCAAGATACTATCCCTGGCCCTGATGTGGGAGATTACCAAAAAATCAATTCCAATAACCCTGATGGCTTCTATCTTTCCCCTGGTGCTGGTTTTCGACAGTATGATTGTCATCAACATGTTACAACGTGGTGGGCACAGCCACGCCGTCGCAACGCAACTGTACGGAATTTGCACGGGGACGGTACATACCCTGATAAACATGCCGGCGGTTCTGGGGATTGCTATCGGTACCGCGGTCGTGCCGATGACGGCGCGGTTACTAAAATCGGGGGACACGGCCGAGATGATGCAAAAGTTCCGATTGGCCGTGAAAATTATCTTTGTCATCGCGCTGTTCTTTGCCGCGTTTTACATGGTGTTCGGGCGGCAAATTATAACCTTGTTGTACGACCGTGCATTCCGCGACAACCCCGAACAATTGCGCATTGCCACGACCTTGTTGAAGATAGAAGCGGGGATGATACTGCTGATGGGCTTGTCCCAGGTCTTTACATCCCTGCAACAGGGGGCGGGGCGGGCGCGCTATCCCTTGATTGCAATGTCGGTGGGTGGCGCGGTCAAGATTGTTTTTGGATTGATTTTCATTCGGACGGCAATGGGGATTTACGCGGTGTCGATTGGGAATGCCCTGATGTTTTTTGTGGCGTTTTGTTTGAATCTGTGGTTTACACGGAGGTTTTTCAAACATGCAGGGGTTCGCAAAACGAAAATCAATAAAAAAATGCTAGGAAAATTATTGATACTTATGATACTTTACAGTAGCGGATTAATTGGTTTGATGTTGATGCTGCCCAATGGCAAGTTATGGATACTGTTGGGCGGTGCGATTGCATTCGGATTCTATGCGCTCCTACTTCTTTGTTTAAGAATCTTTGTAAATGTGAAACATCAAAGTGATGCCGCACAAAACTCAAAGTGAGGAGGGTATATGAAGAAAGCAGAGATAGTAGAGCAAATAGCAGAAAAGTTCCAAATGACCAAAAAGGAAACAAACGCAATCATTGACGAGTTCAGTATGATTCTGACCAACGCGTTAAAGCGGGGGGACGAGGTCGCATTGGACATCGGCAAGTTCCATGTAAAAAAACGGGCCGAACGTACGGGGGTTAACCCGGCAACCGGCGAAAAGATAAAGGTACCGGCAAAGGTCGTGCCAAATTTCAAACCGTCAAAAAAATTCAGGGAGAGTATAGTCGCCTAGTATGGACGAATGTAAGGTAATTGATTTCCCCGTCGCCAATGTTGACGAGGGATTGTCTGATACGGACCTTGTTAACTTGGTCATGGGGATGGTTTCATTATTACGGCGATATGCGGACGACACCCGCATGGCACGGTTGTTTACCTTGATGTCCGAGCAACTGTTAAAACGTCAATAACCCGCGCACCCGCGTCCATCAATACACGGGCACATTCGTTTAATGTCGCGCCGCTGGTTAATATATCGTCGACGATTAAAATTGTTTTGTCCGAAACACAATTGGGGGAAATAACCGAAAATGCGCCGCGTTGATTTTCGCGTCGTTCGTCATGGGTCATGTCGACTTGGGGCGTTGTGGTTTTGACCTTTTGCAAAACCATTATATTAACAACTGGCTTTGTGAAAATTGCATTGGCCAATAATTCGGCTTGGTTATATCCGCGGCTTTGCACGCGGTTTTTTGTTAATGGGACGGGGATTATGATATCGTAATCGGTGGTCAGGATATTTTTCATATGTGGGGCCAATGCCTCGGCTGCCAACCCCTCGTTATTGTATTTCAATTTCAACACCAAATCACTAATTGGCGGTTGGTAATTGAATGGGGCATATGAATTGCAAAAGAACGGTTTTTCATTCCCCAACACGGCCTTTGCCGATTTCACGGGGTCGGATGCAAATACGGCGTCCGTCATACACCCATCGCACAAATGGTCGTATCGCGAAACATTAATTTCGGCATCACATGCCAAACACCCAAAATTCGGAAATATGGCATTGAACAGTTTATTCATCACTTAATCCTACAAGGTAGTCAATAGAAACCCCAAAGAACTGGGCCAGTTTGAACAGGCTGTCGGCCTTTGGCATGCGTTGCGATAGTTCCCATTTTGATATTACGCCAGTACGTCTGTTTAGTGCTCGCGCAAGGTCGGCGGAGGTTAGTCCTTTTTCTTCTCGGAGTTCTTTGATGCGCTCCGCGAAAACCCGTAAGTCCATTTCATTCAGTATGTTCATATATCAAAGATGCATCCAGTGGGAGGTGAGGGTTCGAGAACCTCCCTTTGGAGGCTCGATAATGGCTTTTTTCCCTTGGGGGGGGTTTTCGGTTTTGTAATTTTCTTTGGGGGGGGGTTTCTCCCGTGGGAGGTAACTGTAAAGTATTCAGTTGTCAAATAGAAACATCCAAAACATGGATGGTGGGGCGAGGCGCGCCAGGTAAGTCTTTCTGTACGTCGAGGACTCCCTCATATCTGGCGGATATAACACATCTGATTTATCCGCAGACGAAAGAAAGAGCTTGCCTAGGCAGCCGACGCCTTTGCAGTTTATGGTAACATGAGTTTTTTGTATGTAAAGGGGGTCACTGACAATTTTGCGAAGCTTTCTCTAAACGCTCGTTGACACCCGCGAATTCTTGGGTTTGCGGCATTCGTTCGACGAAAATTATATCGGCAATTTTTTCCGCATCACGCATAGCCGCAAATAAATTATGCGCAACCGCATCCGCACGCCGCCCCAATGGTATAACCGTATACCCGCGATATTTCCACCGATTTTGCGTTCGGCACAAAACAACGATTTTCCCATCACCCACGGGCGGGCCAATGACAAGCGGCACGGACGGCGAATAATGTTTGAACCGCGTGCCTGGGCTTTGTTTCTTTTTCTCGGGGTCGGTGTTCAATGATACGGTCAATCCCGTTTTGGACAACATGCGTTCGCACACACCACCTTGGCGCAGGATTGTTATCTCGCCGTTGTCAATTCTGATGACCGTGCTCTCGATACCTACCGCCGTTTGTTTCCCCATAAATATCGCATCTACACGTCCATCCAAATCGGCGTGGACGTCGGTGTAACGGGTGGGACTGGGCCGCGTTGATGTGTTGGCACTGGGGGCGACCAATGGCACGCCACAGGCATCGATAAACCGCCGCGTCCATTTGCATGACGGAATGCGCACGGCAACCGTATTCTGCCCGCCCAATGCGGCCGCCGCAATTCGGTTATCATGTTTATCGCTGGGCACAAAGGGTCCAAAACCCCGACCCTGGGGGTCGTGGGTGGGGTTCGGGGCTTGCCCCGAGGTGAATACCCCTTTATCAACGACCAGGGTAATTGCGCGGGTGATTTTGGCAAGGACTTTGCGCTCGTCATTGGTTAGGTTTGGGAAATATTCCAACAGGTGCCGCAACGATGAAAAATGCACAATCAACGGATTCACCGACGGGCGGTTTTTCGCGGCAAAGATTTTCAACACCGCGTCATCGTTCGTTGCATCCGCGCCCAAACCGTAAACCGTTTCGGTTGGGAATGCAACCGTGCCTCCGTTACGGATAATTGCGGCCCCCGCGGGAATATCCCGCAACCCAAGAAGTTTTGTCATGATGGCAATTATAACACAATCATGTTGTATAATGGTATATATGAGCGAAGCGAATTACGGCGCGAGCAGAGAAAGGGCTAGAGGCATTGCCGCCGCAGGCACGCATGTGGTAAAAGCATATTTGGAACATTTATTGGGCGCGGAAAATGTCGCCGAAAATGTTCCAATGTCACAAAAGACCACTTTCAAAATTGGCGGCCCCGCACGGTTCTTTGTCACCGTTAAATCGCGAGATGTTTTGGTAAAGTTACTGTCGGCCCTGGATTACATTGAAACGGCATGGACAATTATTGGCGGCGGGGCAAATTTGTTGGTTAACGATGATGGCTTTGACGGTGTTGTAATTCGTATGGCGACGTCGGACATTGTTCAAAACGGCAATTTCGTATATGCCGATGCGGGCGTAAATTTGGCAAAGGTTTGTATGTTCGCGCGGAAAAATTCGCTCTCGGGGTTGGAATGGCTGGCGGGAATCCCCGGAACCATTGGCGGGGCGGTGTACATGAATGCGGGGGCATACGGCTCCGAGATGCAAACGGTCACCGTGTGCGTAGACGTATTGAAGCGCAGCGACGACGAATGGAAGATTGAAACAATAAACGCGGGCGAATTGGATTTCGGTTACAGACAGAGTATTTTCCAAGAACGCCGCGATTGGATAATCCTGGGGGCTTATATACATTTGGCCCACGGAGAGGAAGCGGCAATCGGCGAGCGCATGGACGAGATTATGACAAAACGCAGAAAGTCCCTGCCGACCCAGCCCAGCGGGGGCAGCACCTTTCGACGCCCGCGACCCGATTTTTATGTGGGTACGACCATCGACCGTTTGGGGATGAAAGGCAACAGCGTCGGTGGCGCAATGATAAGCGACCGACACGCGGGCTTTATCGTCAATACGGGTGGCGCAACATGTGCGGATGTAATGGAATTGGTCAAACAAATCAAGGACGCCGTCCGCGAAGACACAGGAGAGGAGTTGCACATGGAGTACGAGGTGCTATGACTCGTCATTATATATTGTTCGCGTTGCGAACGGTGCTATAGTGTGATATGGAAACCTTGGAAAGATATAACGAATTGTTGGTTGAGCGTAATAAAGTGGTGAATTTAACCGCCCATCGAACAATCGAGAGCAGTTGGGAAAATAATGTAGCAGACAGTTTATTGTTCATTGATGCGATGCCAAAGACGGGGCGGATGTTGGATTTGGGCTCGGGCGGGGGTTCGCCCGCAATACCGTTGAAAATTACCAACCCCGCGCTAGATGTGACAATGATTGACAGTGTGGGGAAAAAGGTTGATTTTTTGAACGAAACCGTTGCGGCGTTGGGATTGGATAATATTCGCGCAATTCACACACGTATAGAGGATTTTGCAAAAACCCACCGCGAAATGTTTGACGTTGTGACCGCGCGTGCGGTGGCGGCATTGCCGACTCTGGTGGAGTATGCTTTGCCATTATTGCGTGTTGGTGGAGTATTGATGGCGTACAAGGGAAGTAATTATTCCCAAGAGATAGAGTCGGCGAAAGAAGCGTTAAAAGTCCTGGGTGGGAATGTGCGAGAGGTTTTGGATAAAGACAACAGGGTGATGTTGGTTATCGAGAAAACAAAGTCCACCCCGCCAAAATATCCGCGGGGTAAGAATTTGCCACGCGTGGCACCGTTGTGATATTCTTGGGCAGATGGGGAACTTGGTTATTGTTTTAATTCCCGCCGTTGCGACTTTTATTTGGGCGGGGTATACCATTTTTGTGTTACAGCGACAGCGTAATGCGGATGTTGTGACTCTGCGGTCGCTTATCAAATATCAGGCCCATGCAATAGCAGGTAGTCACAGTCCCGAGGGGCGCATTTGGAATTTTGTAGATATATTGGGCAAACGGCGCAATACGATGACGGTGTTGTTTTACAAGTACCTGGTATCGCATAGTGATTTGACGAACATTATTGCACATATTTCGGTTGATGAATATAACAAAGCCGCCCGTATTTGCGGTCGGGCCGTTCGTACAATTTGGGGAATGGTGCCGGTGATATTTTTGCTCTGTGCGGGTGGAGTACTGTTTGCACATTTCGAGATGGAGAGATACGAGTTGATAACGGCCATGTGTGTGATGGGGTTCTTTGTCGCGTCTGTTGTTTTGTTATTTGTTTATTCCAGTTCGGTGCATAAATACAAGGCGGGGTTGTTGAATCAGTTGGCCAAGGATGCGGATGAATTTTTTGATGTTATTCCCGAGGAGAGGTATGAAAAGTTTGTTGAAATGGTCGGGAAGGTATTAGCTCCAAATAAATGGTTACAGAGCCGTATAAAACATGCGATAGAGAAAGATTTGTGAACAACGCCAAAAAGATATGTGATAAGTTACAAAGTGGAAAGTATAAAGAGAAAAGAAGAATGTTGTGAAAGTCCAATTAGGGATTTTGTAAATCATTGGAATTGGTTCGAGATTGTGATGATTGTCGCGGCCTTGGTTTTGCCGGTATCCGTTGGTGTTCCGACGGGTGCAGGTGCGATTGAAATCCTGGCCACGACATTTGGTGCGATTGCCGCCGTTTTGTTTGCAAAGGCGCGGATAGAGGCGTATATCGCGTATGTAGTTAGTTTGGTTCTTTATGCCATTGTTGCGTATACCGAGAGTGTTTACGGGGAAATCATTTTTGCCGTTTTTGTTATGTTGCCGATAACAATTTATGGAATTATGAATTGGGGCCGACACCGCCGCCATGATGACGCAAAGGGGAGCGTTGCATTGATAACGAATACCTCGGTTCGTGAATTTGGGTTGATAGTTGGTTCACAGGTTGTTATGGGGGTTGGGTATTTTTTCCTGTTACGATGGTTGGGCACCGAGTTCTTGGTCGTGTCCACCATAACCTTGGTCGTTGGCATTGTTGCAGAATATTTGGTTGCACGGCGTTCGCGATGGGCCCTGTATGCCCATATCGTAAAAGAGTTAGCCGCGATTACACTTTGGGCTTTTGTTATTGCCGAGGGTGGTACGAATGTTATTGTGATTATCCTTATTCCGATATTCTGTATAATCAATGACACATATGGCGCAATACAATGGCGCAGGTTGCAAAAGAGGCAGCAGGCAATTTCAGGAATGTGATATACTACAAATTGTTATGCAACAAAAATATCAAGATATAATTGCCGCGGTCACCCCAGAGTTAGAGCGTGTGTCGAAGCGGGACAATGTTGTTGGTTGGGTGAAGTTTTTTATGGTGTTGGGCCTGTTGGCTTTGTTTTACATGTTTTTGTCGTCGTATCTTTGGTATTTGGCGATTTTTGGTGCGGCGGTGATTGCCTTTGTTGTGGTGATTGTTGTTCATCAGGGAATAAGGCGGCGGGTGAATTATTATCAGACGGTTATCAATATTTGCAAGAAGCACATTGATAGGGTTGAGGGACGATGGTCACGTTTCACAGATACGGGGGCCGAATTCAAAAATCCAGAGCATCCATATTCGGCCGATTTGGATATTGTTGGGCCCGTGTCGTTGTTCCAGTTTTTGAACACCACCGATTCATGGCATGGGCGTGTGGCCTTTGCACGTGATTTGTTGGAGTCGGAGTATGACAATGTGGAATTGTTGCGTCGCCAGGAGGCCGTAGTTGAATTAGGTCAAGACGTCCGCGAGTCGGTGGACATGCAATATTACTTTTCAAAGATTGGTGTTAATCGCGAAATATATCAAATAGTTAAGGAATTGCAGACGGACAACAAGCCCTTTCCCAAGTTGGGTCGGGTTACACAATTTATATTGACGTGGATACCGTTTTTGACCCTGCCCACTTTGGTTGCAAATTTCGTGTGGCAACCGCCAGGGTTCTTGGTTATCTTTGGTTTGATAATGTTTGCGAAGTTGGGTATATGGGGATACAGTACCGCCAAGACGCGCGAGTATTTTGGCGGGTTGAATGGGATGGCGTTTTCATTGGGGGCGTATGCGAATGCCGTGACCGAGTTGGTTGGCCGCACATATACGTCAGAGAAGTTGAATGAGATTAAATCGAAGTTAGTCACAGCCGAGCGTGGTTTGGCCCAGTTGGATGGGGTCAGCAGCATGATAAGGGGCGGGGGATTTGTTATGAATATCCTTTTGTTGTGGAACTTTCGTTGTGCCTTTGCGTTGGGTCGTTGGAAAGAAAAGTATAAGACACAGGTTGCCGATTGGTTTAGGACGATGGGAGAGTTTGAATCGTTGTTGGCGTTATCGAACCTGGCCCATATTTGCGGGAACACAACTATGCCAAAGTTTGCGGCGGGGGAAGGGATTTTAGACACCGTTGAAATGGGGCATCCGTTGATTCCAAATGACAAGCGGGTTAATAATGATTTTCAGATGAACAATGAGATTAAGATAATTTCCGGTTCAAACATGTCGGGAAAAACTACCTTTTTACGTACAATTGGCGTGAATATTGTTTTGGCGCGTGCGGGGGCGCATGTTTGTGCGAAAGAGTTTACATTAACGCCGTTTAACGTGATGACGTCTATGCGTATTGCAGATGATTTGAATTCGGGGGTTTCGACCTTTTATGCCGAGTTAAAACGTATCAAGGGAATTATTGATTTTTCCAGCGGGCCGAGGCCATTGTTTTTGATTGATGAAATATTCCGTGGTACAAATAGTGTAGACCGTTTAGATGGGGCGCGTTCCGTTATTGCCGAGTTAGAGAAGTTGGGCGCGTCGGGGTTGGTTTCCACGCATGATTTAGAGTTGTGCGATTTGGCGAAGCTTAACAAGCGTATTCACAATCGCCATTTCTCGGAATATTATCGCGATAATAAAATCCATTTTGATTACAAATTAAAAGATGGCGTTAGCAAAACTACTAACGCCAAACATTTGATGGAATTGATTGGGATAAAGTGAGTTTATCCTTTTTGAACGTAGTTGGCGATTGCCGCGCGCATGGCGTTGCCGAGTGTGGTGTCCGAGACCATGACCTCTTGTTTGCCCGTAATTGTGACGGTGTATTTGTCGTCCGCAAAGAATGTTGTGATTACGGCTTTGTTTTGCAACAGTTTTTCGATTGCCTTTGAGTTTGTTAGCGCAGATGAATAGTCGGGTGCGGATTTTGAACAATCGCCAGGAACCTCGAGCGGTTCGTTTAGGCTGCCTTCTGTGTAGACTTTTTTGTATTTTTTGCGGTAAGCCTCGGCCATTTGGGCGTTGGGTACGTCCTTGCCACAGAAACGGCACTTGCGGTAGTTAGTGCTCTTTTGCAGTACGTGGGTTGGGGTAGTCCAGAAGTCTTTGCCGACACCCTCTTTTAATCCCATCCATGTTGCGATTACCTCGTCCAGTTCTTTGTTTTTTGCCATGACAATTTTCTCCCTTAATTAAATTGGATTTGGTGCGGTTGGCCGGACTCGAACCGGCACGGGGTTGCCCCCGAGAGATTTTAAGTCTCTTGTGTCTGCCATTTCACCACAACCGCGTAATTGTGACTCTCTATTCTATAATACTTTTGCGCGTGTTCGCAAGTGCTTGTTTACATAGAGTCCCAATCCGATGAGAGAGGCCATAAGTACCGTGCCCTTTAGTATGACACCCATTAGGTTTTCGACGTAGATGTTGTATACGACCCAACAGGTGAAATTGATTACCCCGCAGATGCGGTAGACCAAAACGTTTTTAAGACATATTCCGATTGTGAATGCGGCCGTGCCGAAAAACCCGAACCAAGACAAAAACCCCGTTGCGGTGAAATATGTAGCGACCGTCAGGGTGGCCAGCCAGAAAAACATTAAAATTAAATCAAGACGTGTAATGCGGTTGCGGTCGGTTTCGGGTCGCCGTTTGTTGATTTGTGTATTAATTCCGTCACGAATAATTGCGACGGCACACATTGCCAAGCCGACCCATGCGGCCAGAAAGCCGAAGCCCGCACCTTGGGCGATATTTGCACAGATAGCCATAATTAGGATTTTTTCGCGTTTTGTAATGAAATATGTGGCAAAAAAGAAACCATGCGCGATGATGGTTAGAATTTGGCTGATGATATATTCTGTGCTTTGCCAATCTCCCATGGTGGAAATTGTATCATGTTGCGGTACAATAATCCATGGTTATATGTTTGATTGGGCGCATGGGGGCGGGCAAAACGACGTTGGCGAAATTCCTTTGTCAGAATAAAGGATTTGTTCAAGTGGGCAGTGATATGTTGCGCGAGTATATTTCGACAAAGAACCCAGGGTGGGAGGAGATGGCGGATATTATGTCCAAGGGTGAGAATATATCGGATGAATTGTTCGAGGCGGCGTTGGCACATAAATTCAAGACCATTGCCGCGGGTGCAAACATTTTGTGGGACGGTGTTCACACGGCCAAGAGGGTTCGTATATTCGAGCGTTTTGCACCGATAGACCAAGCGTTTTATTTGGATGCGCCGCCAGAGATAACGGTCAAAAGGATAGAGGGCCGAGAAAGGTTTGACAGCACGCCCGCGGTAATGGAATACCGCAATAAATCCTTTGATGAAAATTTGCCCGAGATTTTAGACGAATTGGCTGGTTTAGTTACGCATGTCGATGCGACACATGGGATTGATGATATTAAGCTCTTGGTTTTGAACCAGTTGATTTGAGGATTACAACACCCGATACGGCAACGAATGCAATAGTTGCGATTGCGATTATACCCCAAACCCAGTGCAGGGCAGGGGGAATGTTTTCCAAGACCCCGTATTCGGTTCCAGCCGAGAGTGTTACATCAAGTGAAAATAGCGTAATAACAAACGCCAGAGTCAAAAAATATACGGCGGCGGTCAGGGCCAATAGGCGGGCTGTGTTTGTTTTTTCACGAACCATTCGTTGCTGTCCGTCGCCAAAGGAGACGGAATGGGCAACATTATTCTTGCGTACCACCATTTTCCCCCCCGTGTTTTTTGTGGTTGAGTGCGCGTTGCTGGAGCCTCTCCATCCATAGGCGCATTTCCTCGGCCTTGCGGCTTGGACATTGGTTGCGGGATAGTTTTGGCGGCGCGACCTCGGCAATTGTTGGGACGAGAACACTTGGTTCGGGTGCCCCAGGTTTTTGCTTTTTAGATAGGAATATAATGTGGATAATTATCAGGGCGAAGTTGAGGAACCAGATGCTCCAGGCATTTAAGAATATTCCGTAGACAACAAAAAGCAGGCACCCAAAACAGTTGATAACGCGAATCTTCCATTGGGTTTTCATTAAAAAGGACACCAAAACCAACAAAGATGCGGCAATGCCCAAAAATTCAATCGGGTCAAAAGTCATGCAATATTATAACATGGAAAGTGGTATAATGTATTGATGAGAAAAGCATTTGCGATTTGTGCGGTATTGATTTCTTTTTTTGTTTTGGGTGGTATGGCATATGCGCCAACACATGTTACAATGGGCAATATGGAAAATTATAATGCAACAATTCACCGCGGTGGGTTCTTTTACGAGAATGCGGTAATAACGACCCAGGCAGAGATGGAAATGTACATTCAAAAAATCATGGCGGAGTTTTTACGCGATGACGCAATTGTCCCAGACGGATATTGGCAGCAAATGGAGTCAATGGTTCGTGAATTTTACGGGGCGTTTAATGAGGAGTTTTTTACGAGTCAAAAGTTGGTAATTGCAATGGTTGACCAGGGCAGTGGTAATGTTAAGTACGCGGCCGAGAATTTGGCGGTTGAAGACGGTGTTGCGACCATAACGATTCGCCGAGATGCCCCAATGATTCAGACTATGGACTTTGTGACTTGGATTTTGTTGTTAGAGGTTCCGAATACATATACCATTTCCCAAACGGTAGTTAATCTGATATGATAGAGGCCTATGGCCACACGAAGAAAAAGTTTTTTACGCGAATATTCCCGTGATTGGCGGTGGTTTGAGTATGTCATGCTGGCCCTTGGAATTGTTGTGCCGATTGGGTTAGGTATAGTTGTCGGCAGTAGTGTGTTGGAAATATTGGCCTCGGTATTTTTTATTACGGGGTTTCTGCTGGTCGCGAAAACCAAGGTCGAGGGATTTTTCCTGGCTATTGTTGGTTATGTGTTGTATATAATTGTTTCTTTTCAAAAAGGTTTGTTTGGTGAGGTTATTGTCGTCGGGTTGATTAATATCCCTTTTGCCGTTATCGCCATTGTGTCTTGGTTGTCGGGGGATAAAAAGAAATCGGAGGAATTAGAAATTCAAAACATTCGTCCGCGGATGACGACCTTTTTAATCTTGTCACAGTTGGTGATGGGGGTTGGGTATTTTTTCATGTTACGTGCCTTTGGTACAGAGTTTTTGATTATATCCGTTTTAGCCATGGCCGCAAATGTGATGGGTGATTTTTTGGTTGCGCGTAAAAATATATTGGGGCCATATGCGTATGTTGCGTACGACATTTTGACCATGACATTGTGGATATTGGTGGTGATAAACGGCGCGACGAGTGCGGCGGTAATTATTGTTATGCACAGTTTGAGTTTGGTCAATGATTCGTATGGGGCGATTAATTGGACGAAAAAATTGCGAAAACAGAACAAAATACGGGCTAATTTGAACCAATACTCTGTTGTCGAATAAATTTATGTCTTTTTGATGCCGCGCGGATAATAAAGAAAAATCCCAATCCGCCGATAGTTGCGGTAATTGAACCGTTAACGACCCATGTTCTTTGCCGTGCCGCCGATGCCATTTCGTTGTATTGTTCCAGTGAGATTATCGTTCGTTCGCCGACACGCAAATATGTTAGGGCGATAGAGTTTTCCGCGCTGTCGGTAAACCTGACCTGGGATTGTAGAATGCGATAGGTGATAATATCGTCCGCCGCTAGTTCAGTTACATAATCCCAATTAATTTCCAGGCCCGCCAAAAATACAAGCGGGGCAGGGTGGTTGTCGGTGAATAGACGTGTTGGGTTTCGCTCGATTCGTTCAATCTGTGCGGTAAATTCCGCCGTGTTGTGGATAGTGGCATTTTCCAGAACGGCCAATTGGGCTTGCATAAAGCCCGCCGCCAATGCCCCGATACACATTAAAATTGTGCCAAGCCAAAAATATCCGCGACCGACACGTCGGGCGTTCATTTGTGTTGTTGGGTTAGCTGGTTGTTCCATTTTGGAGGCACCGGGCGGAATCGAACCGCCGAGTCGAGCTTTTGCAGAGCTCTGCCTTACCGCTTGGCCACGGTGCCGTACCTAATAATATACACACAAACGAATATACTTGTCAATTTGACATTTTTGTTTTTGAATAAAACCACAACTAATTGTGCTTTTGCGTAAAAATATATTTAATATTCACCAATATATTGTGATTTATGATTTGACATAAATCGCTATGGTTCTGTACATTAATACTATATATCCATACAAAAGAGAGGATAGTGTATTTTGGGGAACACAGCTATCAGCAGGCGCAGGCGAAAACTGGTCGTATTTGCGGCGATTTTTTGTGTCTGTATACTTTTACCGGCCGGATTGGTCCTGGCAAACTTGTCACCCTCCACCGCGCGTGTTGGGGACAATTTTGCGACCCAGGCACAGACGCAGTTTTTGGGTTTGGGGACAGAGAGGAGTCCGTTCCTGTTGAGTACGCGAGAACATTTTAATATGTTGGCAACATTGACCAACAGTGTTCCCGCGGCCGCGGTTCCCGACCAGAACCAGCATGTCCGTAACCGACACTTTCGCGTAACCAACGATATTGATTTCGGGGGTGCGAATAATCCATGGGTAACCCCGATAGGAATAAATGCGACCTTTCCGTTTTCCGGAAACTTTGATGGGGGCGGGTTCACGATATCTAACATATTCCTGATGGAGGAAACAACAGCGCGGACCAACTATGGTCTTTTTGGCTTTGTACAGAATGCGAACATCCGTAACCTGAACGTAAGTAACGTATCCTTTACAATTCGTAACGATGCCGCCGCCAGCCAAAATATCGGTTCGGTCGCGGGCCAGATTGGTAATAACACCCACTTGCACAATGTTCGTGTAATCGGCGGAAACATTATAGCCGCAGGTTCCGAGTCGGTCGGTGGTGTGGTTGGATTGGCAAATAACGCCTTGGGACAGGCAGCCCCAAACACAATGAACATGGTTCAAAGCGGTGTTCACGTAACGGGCCGAACATTGGTTGGTGGTGTTATTGGTCACGCGATTTCGACGGCCGTACATAATTCGTTCTCGGCAAATGGTTCGATTACGGTAACGGGTGAAACGGCGGTTGCGGGTGGTTTGATTGGACAATCCACATCGCAAAACAGTTCGGGCGATAACTGGTCACGACAGTTTGTTTCTTATAACTCGTTTTCTACCATTAACGTGCATGCAACATCTCCATCGTGGACGGGGCACAGTGTCATCGGTGGTTTGATTGGAAACATCGTAACGGGAACATCATGGGTTGTTAATTCGTATGCCAGCGGTAACTTGACCGTTGATGCGACAACGGGTATTATCCGTGCCGCAGGTTTGGTTGGTCACACCCAGGCCGCAACAGTTATTCGTAACAGTGCCGCCGTCAACGCAAACGTGGGACATGCCGCATCGACAGGTGCGCGTCACATTGCACGTTTGGCAACATTCGGGCCCGCCCCAGGTGCAAACAACAGAAACAACATTATTAACTCGCAGATGGGAAATAACCTGAACGCGGGTGCGCCATTTGCGGGGAACCAATGGGATGAAACCATAAATGGTAACCAAATGTTGGCCCGTACATCGTTCAACACGGCTGCGGCATGGACAAATGCAGGATTTAATTTTTCAACAATTTGGGCAATTGACCCAGGAATCAACGGCGGATTGCCATTTTTACGTGCAATGCAGGCAGGGGACAATGTCGCGTTCCGCGGTGACGGTACGGCCGCACGTCCGTTCTTGATTTCCAATATTACCGACTTGGTAAATTTCCGTAACGCAGTTAACAGCGGGAATCAGTTTGTAAATCAACATCTGCGCATGACGGCAAACATTACAATTAACGAGCCGACATGGGAGCCAATCGGTAACGCATCAACCACAGCCGCATTTGGCGGTAACTTTGATGGTGGTGGGTTCACCGTCAGCGGGATGGTAATTGAAAACCGCGCCGTAGCAGGCAACGGTTTCTTTGGTAACGTTGTTTCGGGTGCGGTAATTCGTAACCTGGCATTAAATGCACCAAGCGTAACGATTTCGGGCAACCATGCGGGTAATGCCGCCGTGGTTGGTAATGTTCATGGAACAACAATCCCAGTTGGCCAGCGTGCGGGTGCGAATGTTGTAATTGACAATGTACGCGTTATTAATGGGAATGTTCGTACAAATGGTACGTCCAATGGAATGATAGTGGGAACCGCATCCGGTCATAACTGGTTGGGTGGTGCGGTTACAATCCGTAACAGTACGGTAACAGGAAGCATCAGTGGTTTGGCCGATGTTGGCGGTATATTGGGTACAAGTAGCGGTGTAGTTATCGAAAACACATCGTTCAATGGAACAGTACACCGTGATTTGTTGGATGGACATATTGCAACTGCCCGCGGAACAAACATGGGTGGTATTTTGGGTAACAATAACTGGAACACCCGTATTGTGAATTCCTTTGCCCGTGGTTTGGTTTCCCAATGGGATGATTGGGATTTGCGTAACAGTGACCAAACAGCCCATGTTGGTGGTATGGTTGGTTTGAGTAGCAGTACATTGCAAATTATCAACAGTTATTTCCAAGGTGACCTGGAGGGACGAAGTCGTTCATCGGCACCCGCAAACGTTTCGGGTTTTGTGGGCAGAGATAACAGTTGGGCCGTAACAATTACAAATTCGTTTGTTGTAATCAACAATATCCGTATAGGTACAAATAACGTCGGGTGGCATGGACATTGGAATCCGATGTCAGTAAACGGTACGATTATACGTAATAACGTATTCTCGAACCCAATCGAGACGATGAATGTGACCCGTTATGTATTTAACCTGACGGCGGGGACATATGAAACCGACCCATGGTCGCAAAACCCATCATGGTGGGCGGTTCAAAATGCAAACCATGAACGTCCAATCGGACAATTCCAATCCGTTGGATTATTTAACCAATCGGTTGGAGCAGGCGGATTAGGATGGGATATGGCCGCGGTGTGGCAGGTTGTTGCGAACGAGAACGGGGGATTTCCGCGTTTGCGAACATCGTTGGATATTGCGGATTCTAACTTCCGCGGGAACGGTACGGAAACATTCCCTTTTATGATTAGTACGTTGGCACAGTTTGTTACGTTCCGTGACACAGTTAACCTTGGCACGACCTTTGCGGGCGTTCACTTCCGTTTGGAGACATCGTTGGATATTTCTGGCTTTGAGTGGATTCCAATTGGTATTACCGCGGCAATTCATTTTGGCGGAACATTTGATGGAAATAACCACACAATTAATGGTCTGACCATAACTACACGTGCGCTTGCGAACAATGGATTGTTTGGTTATACAATCAACGCGACATTGCGCAACCTGACATTGACAAACGTTGAAATTAATCGACCATCAACACACGCCAGCCACGGTGCATTGGTCGGATATGCCCAGGGTGCAAGTAACATTTACAATATTCGCGTCGAAGGCGGCCGTATTTTCAACCACGGTTCAAACCTGGGTGGGGTTATCGGAATGCTGGATAACGCGACAAATAATTCTTTTGTTGACCGTATTTCCGCCAACATAGACGTCATCGGTAACGGAACACATATTGGTGGTTTGATTGGTTATGCATCGTCGACCATTGGATTTGGTATTACAATAACCAACTCGTATTTCGAGGGAACCGTTCAGTCGTTCGGTTCGGCATCATCAAACACGGCCTTGGGCGGTTTGATTGGTTATGCCCGCGGAATTTATTTGGCCACGTCGTTTAACGCGGGGACAATTTTGTCCACAACCCCAGAAGGTGCGACAGGTGGCTTGATTGGTCGTTTGCACAGTAATGCATCCGCAATCCGTGACAGTTACAACGTCGGCCCAGTTACGGGAAATCCACGTTCATGGTCATGGACGGGTGGTGTCGGTGGTATCATTGGGAACACGCACACAGTTGTTACTCTTTTGATAGAGAATGTATTTAACGCGGGTGAGGTTCGTACTCTTTCCACCCTGGCCGTTGGTGGTATTATCGGTCAAACCGAATCCGATGCACGTATGGTCTTGCGCGGGGTGGTGTCCATCGGCCCAATCCGCACACAACACAACACGGCATCGTTCGCATGGTTTGTGAATGGGCACGCGTCTTCACCATTGTCCCTGCCAACCGCGCCCGCATCCGAAAACAACCTTTTTTACAGCGGTTTGTCAACACACATATCCACCCAAACAAATACGGTTTATCACACAGGAGCGGGGATAGAGTCAAGGAGTATGTTACAACTGCAGAGCTTGGCGACATATTCGGGAATAGGATGGAGAACGGATGTTTGGGGTATTAGCCCAGACTTTAATGACGGTTTCCCATACCTGATTGGGGTCAGCCCAACAGAAACGCGTGCACACAGCCGTGAAGAGCGAACAATCCAAATTGACACCCGTGAAGAATTTATGGAAATTCAACGCCAGGTCAACACTCAATTCAACAGCTTTGGCGGACGTGATATTAGCGTTAATCTTGACCTGGATTTCTCGGACATCCCAGAGTGGGTGCCAATCGGGAACAGTTTGGTTAACCGATTCATGGGTCGAATTGACTTTAACGACCATGTAATTACGGGCTTGCGTACGCACACAATGCATACACACCGTGGTTTGTTCGGATTCATTGGGAACGGTGCCGAAATAAGGAACTTGGAAATTTACAACCCAGAAATCCGTGGTTCGACAATAACAGGTATTTTGACATCGCAAATCAGCTATCAGGCATTGATTGAAAATGTTCACATAACAGGTGCGAATGCATCCGTTACAAACAACGGGGCACAAACAGGTAGCTTGGTCGGCGATATCGTTTCTGGTTTCGATGTACAGATACGTAACTCGTCGTCCACCGCAAATGTAACCGGAACGGGTAACATAGGTGGTATTGTTGGGCGCGCGACAGGTTTGGTTCCAACCGCGACACAACACAACCCAGGGGTACAATTCTTCCGTACCTTTGCAACGGGAAGGGTCCACAGTACAAGCAGCACAAACATCGGTGGCTTTATCGGACACATGCAGGTCAATGTTGCCATCCGCGAGAGTTACGCCGCGGGTAATGCCTTTTCGCCAAACAATAACAACGTTGGTGGGATGATTGGTTCCGCAACGGGAACAGACATTATCGTTGAAAACAGCTTTGCTTTGGGTGCCGCGAGTGGTTTTGACGGCATAGGTGGTTTCATTGGAAACTATGCGGTTGGATTGCGTTCACACATGCGCAATATCTATGCAATGGGAATGGTAGAGTTCAGCGGTACAACCAGCAGTGGTCGCGCCGCAGGTTTGATTGGACACACAAGTACCGCCGCCTTGAACTTTAGCGTGGAGAGCGGATTTGCCCTGAACCCGTCCGTCGCCAACCCAGTTGGTACAGGCCGTATCGGTCGTTTCGGTGTTGCATCCGAGGCCGGGACAATTCCATCGTTCGCATCTTTCCGTAATGCCGCCGTTCTTGACCGAATGGTTATCGGTCGTACGGATAACGCAGGCACATTGCATGGCGAGTCTGCATTTGCAATCGCGAATGGGGTAGAGCGTTTGACTATGGACCAATTCCGTACATGGAACACATGGCACACGCGTGGTTACAGTGATGCGATATGGGCTATTGCGTCAAATGTCAACGGCGGTATTCCAGTCCTGCGTCATGTACCATTTAATATCAGTGACCAGGGCGAAGGAGAGAGCCTTAATACCCTTTACATTAATAACTTCAATGACCTGGCAGACTTCCGAAGCCGTGTAAACAGCGGAAACAACTTCTTCGGTCAAACGGTCAGCCTCCAGGCGGACATCGACATGGCGGGTACGCCGAGCTGGATACCTATTGGTAACACGACCGCGAACTTCTTTGCGGGAACATTCGAGGGTAATGGTTTCTTTATCCGAAACTTCCATTTCAATTCCACCGCACACAATATGGGGTTCTTTGGATTTACACGTGGGGCGATGGTACGTAACTTGACGTTCACCGACGTTGATATCCACACAACGGGTAACAACATTGGTGTTGTGGTTGGAACATCCATTGCACAAATAACCATAGACACGGTTGCGATTATTAATGGTTCGATTTCCAATACAACGGGTAACAATGTTGGTGGTTTTGTTGGAGAGGCCCAAGCCACACAAAACAGCATAACCCACAGTTACCTGGACAACGTTGTAATTCGCGGTGGTGTCAATATCGGTGGTTTTGTCGGAACAACACCATCGGTAACGGTAACGAACAGCTATTTTGAGGGTGAAATTCACGGAACCCAGTGGGTTACATCAACCTCGGCCCGTATTGGTGGTATCGTTGGAACCTTGACACAGTTGGCGGGTTCCGAACAAACATTGATTAGAGATGTTGCCGTCAGCGCGGTCATGACCGACCATGCCCGTCACAATGCAATGGCTGGTGGGGTAATCGGTATGGTTACATCTACCGTGGGTGCCCGTATACAAAACGTTCTCTTGACCGTTAATATAGAGGTTAGTTCCATAACATCCTCGACATATTCTGTTGCGGGTGGTTTTGTTGGATGGATTAACGCAAATAACTCGGTAAGTATTACCAACAGTGTATTTGCACGGGGAAGTCTGTCGGCAACTAGTCAAACTGCAATCGCACCGCAAGTTCGTGCAATCTTTGCAACGTCTTCGACAGCTATTGCGATTTCACAGTTGGCAAACAACCGAATCAACGGCAACATCGCACATGGCCGTGCCGGTAACGTCAACGCGACATATCACGACTATGTCGGCGAAGGTACCGTTAGTGACACTTTCCACAATAACTTTACATTCTTTCAACAGGCAAGTACCTATACCCAAATTGGTTGGGATTTGACAAACACATGGGCGCATGACGAGGCAATTAACACAGGGTTGCCGTACCTGCGTAACCTTACCGCCGTTGCCGAATTGTTGTCGGCCGCCATTGCGGAAGGGGAGCGTTTCTTGGCCGACCATGCCCTGGATTACTCGACCCCTACACTTGCGTTCTTGCAATCCCAGGTTAACTGGGCCCGCAGTTTGATGGTCGCAACGGGCGGAAACTTGACCCGTGAAGAACTCTTTATCGCGGTTAACCGTATTAACGGTGCTATTGGCGGATTGCGCGCGGCAGATAACGGGTTAAGCGCGTTGGTGACATATGTTCGTGATGACTTGTTGCCGCATGCCGATTACTTTGTATCCTTTAACGCGGTTCTTCTCTTGTTGGGGAATGCCGAGGCAATGTTGCAAAACATTGACGCGGTAAATGGTAACAACCGTACAATGAACAGCCACGTTCAACAAATGCATGCACAATTAACCACCGCGGTTAATAACTTGCGTGTCAACATCAACCAAATCAATACATTGTTGGCTACCGCCGACGCATTACAACAACGCCACTACACAAGTGCAACATGGTTGTCTTTTGATATCGCGCGTTCAATGTTGCGCCAGGCTATTGCATCTAACGCATCGTCTTTGGACATTATCGCAGCGTACATTCAACTCCAAAACCAAATGAACAGTTTGGACATTTACTTTGGCCGTTTGCGTGTGTTGGAGGCTAGCTCCGCATTGATTATCCTTGGTGGCCCAGTAATTGACGGTTTCAATATTCCTGTTCCCGTTTGGAACGCTCACATTTTTGCACACGGTGATGCATGGGAAATGTTGAACCAACTTGACAATTACAACGCGGTTTTCACAACTGATGACCTGGACAGGGTAGAATTTGCACTTATAACCGCACGTAATAACTTGGTGCCAGAAGACCCACGTCTTCCACCTGCACGAACTGCATTAAGTGCTCTCATAGATGAAGCACGTGCATTAAGCAGCGCGGATTGGAGTACGGCTACCTGGAGTGCCCTGCAGACCGCCGTGGCAAATGCAATCAATGCCATTGCCGAGAGCGGTGACCCCCTCATTGATGTCGAACTTCGTCTTACCGCCTTGAATGCACGTAACTTACAATTGACGGCCGCTCTTAACAACATGGAAATGAATGTCTGGCCGTTGCAACGTGCAATAAACAATGCGGAACAACGTTTGGCAAATGCCCTCATCCCTGGGGCCGACCCAACCAACGACAATAACTTCTTCTATGCCGTTGGCGGTGTTTCCGCACTGCGCGCCGCCCTTACAACTGCGCGCGGGCATTTGAGCGACCCTGAACTGTCGAATGCAACCATGACGGCCCAAGCCGTGATTTTGGATGGACTTGTTGGCCCTGGTTCCACAACGTTGCAGGTCATTGCCGCGCCGTTGAACTCTTTCATCGCGACATTGAACACATTCACAAACCCACCACAGGACGAATTCTTTGCCCCTGAAACAGTTTCATTGTTGCGCCAGCAAATCACAGAAACCGAGGCTCGTCGTGATGCCATGATTGAAAACGACACGTTGAACGCCCCTGCTTTGGTTGCCGAATTCATCTTGTTGGAAATTGCTTTCAATGCACTTTCGGTTTCCCGTGCCCCACTCCAGGCAGAGATTTCCCGCGCTCTGCAAATACGTGAAGAACACGTAACCGCCGCATCATGGATTGCGTTCTCGGCGGTATTAGAAGATGCAATTCATGTCGACAACACCGAACGTTTCGATGTTCAACGTATTCTTGACACGACGGCCGCCCTGACATCTGCAATCAATGCGGTTGTACCAAACAGGGGAGCGTTGGAGGCCCTTTGGCGTGCAACGACCGAGCCAGTAATGTTGGTCAACACAACAAATGTTACGGTTTATGTTGCGGCGAACTTTGTTCCTGATACATGGGATATGTTCGTGGCACACAGAACCGCGGCAAACACGGCTTGGACATCCACAACAAACACCGTTTTCGCCGTTCAATTGGCATATGACAACTTGCGCCTTTCGCGCCAGGGATTGCGTCCGCAACGCGACACCCTGTACAACGAATTGGATGCCGTTCGTGGTCGAACGTTGGCTATTTACACACTAGAGAGCCGTACGCGAATGATAGTAGCAATGCAGGTTGCACAAGAAGTTCTTGACCACCAAAACCCAACAATCGTTGATGTTCTCTCGGCTCGTCACGAACTGGCTTTGGCGGTTACCGCATTGCAAATTAATGCGAACGAGTTGCTTGACCTGTTGGCAACTGTTGCCGGATTCAACCCGGAAAACTTTACATCGGCGACATGGAATGCCTTGATGACCGAGGTTAACGCGGCAAATGCATTCATAGCAAGTAACAGTACATCTGCGTCTGAATTGGCCGCCCGTATTGCTGCTCTTTCCGCGGCGATTGACAACCTGGAATTTGATGACGAGGCACTTCAGCGTTTGATTATACGCGCCACGGAAATCTTGGATTACTACTCGTCAAATTACACCACTGCATCTATGGAGACCCTCCAGGCCGTTCTTGACCAGGCAATTATAATCGCCGACAGCGGAACATTTGAACAAATTACAAGTGTTACTATGACTCTTGCAACTGCGGTTGCAAGCCGCGTATCCATAGTTGCCTTGAATGCGATTGACTCGGTTGCCCGTGTCTTTACGGTCGAGGACATCACAAACATGACCGCATGGAACACATTACAAACACACCTCGGCACCGTTGCCGCAATGCGTACAAATGGTACAAATGCCCAGGTAGCGGGACTTGTCACCGCAATTAACAACGCGGTTCGTAACTTGATTTCTGGTAACAACTTTACCGAGTTATCCTTTGCTGGAATAGACGGTTTTGGCGGTTACGAAAATGTATTGGCAGAAGAGCTTGACCAAATCATGGCGTTCGACCCTAACGAGGATGGAACATTGCCGGCCCCAAACCTGACCCTTATCCGTATTGCTATTGATGGTTTGGTTTCGACATACGAACTTTCACAAATCATGGTGGTTGCACTCTTCTTGAACCAAAACCACTTCACGGTAGACAGTTGGACATTGTTACAAGAAACAATCGTTGATTCGGAAATCGAGGCCCTGTTCGAGGCGGGTACAAACGCCCTTATCGCGGCACGTATCCAGTTGATACAAGATGCCTTGGATGGGTTAGAGTTCCGTACCGAGGCATTGGAAAGCCTGCTTTCATCCATGCCTGGCCCAACCGTTGCTAACCTGTATACTGTTAACTCGTTCAATGCCTTGATGGTCGCAATAGACGATGCAAACGACCTGTTGTACTATGGTGCGGCCGAATTCGCGCAAATCACGGCCATGATAACACGTGTTCAAAACGCATACAACGCATTGGTGTCCACTATGGTTGGGTTTACCAACTTGCGTGACCGTGTGAATGAATTGCGCGACACCCGTGATGCGGGCCAAGCCAACTGGACAATTGGTTCATGGCTGACATTTGTTTCCGCATTTGACGCGGCGGCCCAAGCAATCATTAACGCCGCAAACAACGATGCGGTTGCCGCGGCATTATCCGCATTGAATTCGGCAAATGCAGGCTTGGTTGAAAATATTTCCTTGGCCGACAAAACCGCCTTACAAAACCTGTATAACGAATGGGTAAACTTTGACCCATCACTGTTCATCTCTGGCGCGCCACAGTTGCAATCACAGTTGACCGTTGCGTTCGGGGTATTGAACAATGTTACGGCAACCCAAGACGACGTTGACTTTGCCTATGGTGCATTGCGTAATGCGGTTAATAACCTGGTTGCGGCTGCGGTCCCTCTCGAGGCTCCTGTTGCTGACCTTGATGTTAACGGCCGTCTGTTGACATGGAATGCGGTTGATGGTGCCGTCAGTTACATTGTCGTGATTAATGGCGATATCCACTATCCTGTGGATGGAACATCGCTTGACCTGTCCGACTTTGCCGATGGTTTCTGGACTTTCTTTGTCATTGCGGTTGGTGATGGCACAGATTACGCAAATTCCCTAGGCAGTAACATTGTCAGCGGAACTTTTATAACAATTCTTCCAAACCGTGACACACCAACAGGATTGACGTTTAACTTCCAAACAAGAATTCTGTCTTGGAACCCTGTCGCTGGTGCGGATAACGGCTTCTATGTCATTATTAATGGAATGGCATACATTGTTACGGGAACATCTTTTGACATCAACTTCTTGGTTGACGGCGATTACGAGGTTTGGATTGTAACACGCGGAAATGGTACAACTCACCTTGATTCGGCCCCATCTACCGCAATCAACATAACAATCGAAACAATCGAAACCCAAGAACTGGGCACCCCTGAACTAATTCTTACGGGCCGCGTCCTTTCGTGGAACCCAATCACGGGTGCAATCGGCTACATCGTGACAATAAACGGGGTAGAGATGGCGCAACAGGTAGGTACAACATTCAACCTGAATGCAATCCCTGCGGGCGAGGAATTTACCGTAACCGTTCGTGCAATCGGTGATGGATTCTTCTTTGAATATGAAGGTGAAGAGAGTGGCGAACTTGTCCACACGTTCCCGCTTCTTCCACGTCTTAACGCACCAACTGGCCTGTTTATGGACGGCCGTATCCTGCACTGGAGTCCTGTGACAGGTGCCCTTTCATACATTGTTTATGTAAACGGTGTGCCAAGACTGCCTACCTTGGGGACGAGTTTCAACTTCAGCGACCTATCAACGGGAGTATCATTTGACTTTGCCGTGGTTGCGGTCGGTGATGGTGTAACATACGACAACTCCAACAGCAGTTCGATCCTGGCATACACATTCCCAACCCCAACAATCCCAGAGCTAGGTGCCCCAACAAACCTGCATTTCGTTGGCCGTACCCTTCATTGGAATGTTGTGCCGGGTGCAATCGGATTCGTGGTTTACGTTGATGGTGTTGCCCGTGCCCAAACATTCATGAACGCAATTAACTTGGCGGATATTGCGGCGGGAACATTGTTCGAGGTCTTTGTTGTCGCAATCGGAAATGGTGTTACAGATGCAAACTCTGTTCCATCGGCAACACTTACACACATATTCCCTAACCCTGTGGTACCGCAATTGGCGGCTCCGTCAAACTTGACAATGACCGACAGAATGCTTTCATGGGATGCCGTAACAAATGCGGTTGGGTATATTGTATTTGTCAATGGCTTGGCTCGCCCAATGATAACGGGAACATCATTCAATTTTGCCGACCTTGAAATCAATGTATTGTATCAATTTACGGTGGTAGCTGTGGGTGACGGTGTGAACTTTGCCGACTCTCTTCCATCGGCACCTGTCTTTATCCACATATTCCCAGCACCTGTTCTGCCTCCATTGAATGCACCAACTGGTTTGGCAATGAATGGCCGCGTACTTTCATGGAATGCGGTAGACGGGGCAGCAGGTTACATAGTAATGGTCAACGGTGTCGCCCGTCCAATGGTTGTCGGAACATCATTCAACTTCGCCGACCTCGAGGTCAACACACTCTTCCAATTCGTGGTCATTGCAATTGGAAACGGAACAACAAACTCTGACTCGGTGATATCGGCGGCACTTCTGTACACATTTGCACCTCCAACTCTGCCGCGTCTTGACACGGTAACTGGCCTGGCAATGAGCGGCACGGAATTAACATGGAATGCCGTCAGCGGTGCAATCGGTTACATCGTATTTGTCAACGGTGCTCCACGCCCAATGGTAACGGGAACATCATTTAACTTTGCCGACCTTACATACGGTGTTCCGTTCGGATTCATGGTAATCGCGGTAGGCGCAACGGGAGAGTACGAGAATTCTCTTCCATCAGAGGTGTTTACTTATACATTCACCGCGCCGACCTTGCCGCAACTGGATGCCCCAAGCGGACTGACAATGGAAGGCACAACCCTGCGTTGGGATGTTGTGACTGGTGCAATCGGTTACATTGTCTTTATCAACGGCACACCAATGGCCATGACCGATGACAACTTCTTTGACATGGACCACTTGGCTCGTAATGTCCAACACTATTTTGTAATCGTGGCAATTGGCGACGGTACAACATACTCGAACTCGCCTGTCAGTTCACCTGTGTTCACATACACGTTTGTCCTTGTCCTGCCGCAACTCAATGCTCCGACTGGCCTTACGATGACTGACCGTGAACTGTCATGGACGGCCGTCAGCGGTGCAGTTGGTTACATCGTCTACGTGAACGGAGTTGCCCGTCCGATGGTAACAACAACGTACATATTGTTGAACGACCTGGATGTCGATATCCAACACACCTTCCGCGTTGTTGCAATCGCCGACGGAGTAACGGCCGAAGACTCTGACCAAAGTGCCGAATTCACCTATACATTCACGGATGAATACGTCCCCGCAATTCCATTGACACCTCCTACAATCTTGGGTGTTGAAAATGGTATCCTTTCATGGACACCAAATGCCAACGCGGTCGAGTTCATCGTTGAAATCAACGGAACACAACACATGGTAACGGGCAGCAATTTCAACATCTCTGCGATAATTGCTAACCCAGGAACATTTGAAATCCGCGTCCGTGCGGTTGGTGATGGGGTAAACTTCCTGACCAGTGACTGGAGCGCGACATTCACGCACAACGTCATTGTCACCGACCAATTGTCAACCCCAACAAACTTGGCAATTGATGCGGCAGGGGTACTGACATGGAACGTGGTATTGAACGCCGACTTCTATGTTGTGTTCATCGTATTAGAAGACGGGTCAGAAGAGTTCATCGTCACAAGAAATGTAAACAACATCGACCTGTCGAACCTGCCTGTTGGTGTGTACTATGTCTTTGTAATGGCAGCAAGCAACAATATCGAGTTTGAACAATCCGAGCTCTCATACCCAATAACATTCATCTCGCCAATACCACAAACCCTAACACCGCCAACAATCTTGGGTGTTGAAAATGGTATCCTTTCATGGACACCAAACACAAATGCGGTCGAATTCATCGTTGAAATCAACGGAACCCCGCATACGGTAACGGGTAATAACTTCAACGTTTCCACAATAATTGCTAACCCAGGAACATTTGATATTCGCATCCGTGCAATCGGTAACGGGGTACAGTTCCTGACCAGTAACTGGAGTTCAATCTTCACCCACACGGTAATAAGCATGACTCAACTGGCAACCCCAACAAACTTGGCTATCGATGGGGCGGGGGTACTGACATGGAACGTTGTTCCTAACGCCGACTTCTATGTGGTGTTTGTGGTAACCGATGACGGGTCAGAGGAATTTATTATCATCCGTAACGTGACTAACGTTAACTTGGCCAACTTGCCAGACGGCGTATACAATGTATTTGTAACGGCAAACAGCAACGACATCCAATTCTTGGAATCCAATCCATCATCGTCGATTATGCACACGGTAACGGGTTCCCCGGTAACCGAGCTAACTCAACTGGCAACCCCAACTGGCCTTGCTATCAACGGTACGGAATTGTCATGGAGTGCCGTTACAAACGCAACTGGATACCTGGTCATTGCCGAGGCTGTTGGCACATCCGACACAATCATATTCGCCGCATCGGGTGCTTCGATTGACTTGGATGGTCTCCTGGCCGATGGCGTATACAACCTGTTCGTCATGGCGATGGGTGACCTTCCATGGATTAATTCAGATATAAGCACCCAATACGCAACATTCGTTGTCTTGGGCGGCACGGGAACCGAACCAACCGCTCTTGCAAATCCAACGGGGTTGACAACCGCGGGAACAATGCTACTTTGGAATGCTCACGCCAACACAAACACATTCGCAATCTACATTGACAACGTGTTTGAAACGCTGGCTGTTGGTAACTTCTTTAACCTGGCACCACTTGACTTGGGTGCGGGCAGCCACACTATCCACATCCGTGCTGTCGCCGAAACTGGTCAATGGCTTGACAGTGGCCTTTCCGCTCCAACAACTTTCACGATAACCCAACTGCAACAACTGGCAACTCCAACTGGTCTTGCAATCAATGGTACGGTATTGTCATGGACGGCCGTTCCGAATGCATCGTCATACTTGGTCTTTGCGGAAATTGCGGGAACGGAAGACGCAATCATGTTTATGGCAACTGGCACGACATTCAACCTTAACGGATTGTTGTTGGATGGAACATACAACTTGTTCGTTATGGCGGTTGGTGACCTGCAAACATGGATGAATTCGGAACTCTCTACACAATATGTAACGTTCGTTGTCTTGGGTGGGGTAGGAACCGAACCAACTGCCCTCGCAAGTCCAACCGGCCTGTCTATTACTGGAAACATCCTTATATGGGACAACCATGCCAACACGAACACGTTTGCAATATACGTTGACGGCGATTTCGAGACATCTGTAACCGGGAACTTCTTCAATCTTGGAACACTCGGACTGGGAATGGGCGACCACATTATTACAATTCGTGCAATCGCCGAGACCGCACAATGGACAAACAGTAACCTTTCGGCCCCTGCAACATTCACCGTAACTGCAACACCGTTGGCTCCGCCTGCGAACATTTCTGTATCTGGTAATGTCATCTCTTGGGATGCGGTGACAAATGCAACATCTTACAATGTGGTAATAACCATGGGCGGGAATGTTGTCCACACCGCAACGGTAACGGCAACAAATGCTGAATTCACGTTCGCTCCTGGCGTAACCTATGTAATCTCGGTAACGGCCGCAACGACCAACGTCGACTTCACAAACTCTGCCGCCGCAACCTACACCCACACAGCCGCAACAATCACCCTAAACACGCCAACTAATTTAAGGCTAGAGGAAACTGTTCTTCACTGGGACGGTGACTCGCGCGCAACTGGGTTTGAAATTCGTCTGAACGGCCTTGCTGGTTCAATATTCGCGACAACCACCAACATTGATTTGGCAACAATCTTGCCAAATCTGGCTGGTACACACACAATTGAAATCCGCGCGACTGGCCCATTCGGATTCGACCCATCAGAATGGTCGGCTTCGGTAACAATCCAACGCGATGCCGAGGGCGGAATTGAAATAATACCAGAGGAAGAAGAACCAGAAACTGGCCTGATGGCGTTCATCCGCGAAAACTGGATGATAGTTGCTGGTGCTGGTCTTGCTCTGTTGTTGCTGCTCTTGATTATCATTATCTTGATTGTTCGTCGCGGTAAAAAGAACCCTGCGCTCGTAACAACCGCTGACGATGATGCGGAATTTAACAAGCTAAAAGCCCAGGTAAAAGACGCCCTCAACGCATCCTTCGTCGCGGTGTCCGAGGCCGACAACGCAATCAAAACTTCGGATGCATACCCACAAGATGTGACCAGCAAGCAAACGGCTGATGACGCGGTGGTAAAGGCAACTATGCAGGTTGGCGGAACGATAGAGGTCTTCACGAAATTCATGGCGGAAAAAGAAAAGCGCAAGGCCCAAGAGACCGCGGGCAAGAAAGGCAAAAAGGGCAAATAAAGGGTTAAGGAAAAAAGGGTAAAGGCAGGGCGAAATGATTTGCGAAATCGAGGCCGCAGCGGCTGAAAAAGAAAAGCTCAAAACCGATGCGGCCCGTGCCATTGCCACGGCCACTGAACTCATGTCCAAATGCGCCCGCGACGTAGCCGAATGTAAACGCGACCCATCATACCGCGCAATCGCTATGATGTCCCTGACTTCGGCGGGCGAGGCAATCAAAAAAGCAGTTAAATTAACGGAAGACTATCTGGAATCAAAAAAGAGGGAAGAGGACATCAAAAAAGAAAAAGACCTGGAAAAACAAATACAGGAAATGATTGACCGCCGCATGACCGAATATGTGGCGCAAATACCTGAACCTGTCCCGATGCCTGAAATCCCTGACCGTACGGCCGAGGACGAGGAAATCCGCCAATCAATCGCAACATTGGCTTCCGAACTTGAAACCTTGAAAACCCAAAAGGCCCAACGCCTCGACGAAATCACCGACTATGTTCAAAGATACCACGAGGACAAATTGGTCGGCGAAAATGCACTTCGGCACGAGTTATATATGGGGAAACAAGAACTTGCCGAACAAATCCAAGGGTTGAAAACGGAAAAGCAAGAAAAACTGGATACCGTTACCGACTTGGTTCACCGTCACCACGAAGACAAACTGGCTGGCGAAAACGCCCTCCGCCACGAGATATATCTCAAAAGTGCGGAAATCGAAAGACTAAAACAAGAAGTCACCGAGTCCCAACAAAAGGCCAACGCGGTCGAAACACAGTACAAACAACTGTCCGATGACCTTCTAACACAAATCCAAGAATTAAAGGTTCAAAAACAACAGAAGATAGAAGAAATCACCGATTATGTCAGGCGGTATCACGAAGACAAATTGGCCGGTGAAAACGCCATTCGTCACGAGATGTATCTGAAAAGAGAAGAGTTGCTGACACAAATCGAACAACTGAAATCCGAAATCATCGAACTGAAACAAAGGGAGATGGAGAGGGAAGTCATAGAAAGGGAAAAAGAGCGGGAACGAGAAAAAGAACCCGAACCCCCACCACCGCAACCAGAGCCACCGCCGCAACAACCACAACCAAAAATCAAAGAGGAGGAGACAATCAAAATGGACCAAGAATTCGTACAAAGGGCAAATCAAATCCAGGAACTGCCGCCAACCGTACAAACCGTGGTGCGCGAACAAATGGTCTCGCCATACATGGGAATGGGCACGGCGGGAATCGTCGCAAATGAACGTATCCAAAATCAATTGATTGCAACACAAATTGAATTGGCGCGCATTGCCGCAAAGGCCGATGTTAACATTCAAATGCAAATTGCCGCCGCCCACGCGCGGGGTAATTGTTGTCCACCTCAACAACAGGTGCAACAGCAACCTATCGTAATTCCACAACCTATGCCTATGCCTGCGCCGCAACCAATTGTGATACCTGGCCCTGCGGCCGCACCCCAGCCAATCATTATCCCTGGGCAATCACCCGCCCCGCAATCAACAATAGTAATGCCTGGACACCCGCCAATGATGCCCCAGCCAATGTATCCGCCATTGACACCACAACCGACGATTGTAATGCCTCCGCCAACGGTAATTGAACAACAGGCCCCGCAAATGGTACCCCAAATGATGGCCCCGCAACCCGCGCCGCAACCAATCGTGATAACCCAACCCGCGGCCCCTGCACCCGCCCCGACAACGGTGGTAATGCCCGCCCCAACGGTGATTGAGCAACCCGCGCCCCAGGTAATGGCTCCGCCACCTGCGCCAATCGTCATTGCACCGCCTGCTGCCCCTGTGGTTGTTGCCGCACCTGAAACAGCCCCTGCCCCTGCTCCCGTCGCGGCTCCTGCTCCTGCAATGGCTCCGCCGCCCCCACCTGCGCCCGTCGCCGCGGCCCCTGCGCCCGCTGGCGGTAACGCCAACGCTATGGCTGACCTGATGGCAAAATTAAGTGACATGGCCGCCAAAATGGACGAATAATCAAACATAAATGGAAGGAAGGCACCAAATGATAAAACTTGTAAAGGTCAAAAAAGTACACGTCAACAGCGGCGACCAACGTGTCACCGCCCTTCGCGGTATCAATCTAGAGCTTCCCTCGACTGGCTTCATCTCGCTGGTTGGTGAAAACGGCTCTGGGAAATCGACGCTCTTGAACATCCTGGGCGGACTGGATACGGTAACCTCTGGGAAAATGCTCATCGACGGTATGGACTTTGCCAAATTTCCGCAATCAAGACTGGACAACTGGCGGGGCCGAGAGGTCGCCTACGTCTTCCAAGAAAACCACCTCATACCCGACCTAACAACCTGTGACAACATTATCCTGGGCCAGGTCTTTGCGGGCGAAAAGCAATGCAACGACCGCGTGCAAGAGGCCCTCGAGATGGTTGGCATGACTGGATATGAAAACAGGTGTGTTAAAAACCTCTCTGGCGGTCAAAGACAACGTATTGAAATTGCTCGTGCCTTGGTTAAAAACCCAAAAATCATCCTGTTTGACGAACCTGGTTCTCACACCGACACCAAAACAAACACAGAAATTTTGCACCTGTTAAAAAAGATTTCTGCCGATATCCTCGTTGTTATTACTTCGCACGGCGATGAAAACCCACTTGGCCTGGCCGACAGGGTAATCGAATTCCGTGACGGCCAAATCGAACGAGACGTTCTAACCGGTGCCAAATCAAAAAAAGAAAAAGAAGAGGAAACCGAATCCCCAACCCACAACACCAAACGTGTTTCACATGCCACATTTACTTTGAAAACTGGTGTACGAAACATATACAAAAACATCTTCCGCTCCCTTATACCTGTTCTCATAACAACCTTAAGTCTCCTTATGTTCGTGGGGTTCACCAGTCTAAACGGCTTCAGCCGCACCGACACCCTTGCCTATATGGCGGGCGAGGCCGCGCGTTCATCAAACATATTCACAACAACCGCCCTTACTGACTCGGATATGGAATTTGTCAACACGCGTCTGGCAACCACGAATTTTGGGACTCTCACCGATGCCCGCGCATCTACTGGCTTCCAAATAATTGAACTCGAAAACCAAGGTCCAATCTTCAATGGCTTTGGACATCAAATTATATCTACTGCTCCCGACTTTTATACCGAAGGCGCATTTGGCGAAACTAACAACCGTGTCTTGGTCACCGACTTTTTGGTTGACCAAATAATTGCACGTAATATAAGTATCTTCAACACTGCTGGAATGCACTTTCCATCCGTTCCAACCGACCCTAACGATATCATCGACGGAACCCGCTACCTGCAAATCGGCGGACAATTCTTTGCCATAGGTGGCATGGTTGCAACCGACTTCCGAACGGCTACCGACATCACCCAACACACAATAGACAACGAATACATGGTTGTTTTCGCGGCCCAAGGTTTCATGGCGGAACACAACGTCTCTGACGACCGCAATGTGAACAATGTATTGGTGGGCAGCACCACTATAGGCGCATCCTTCCTAACCGACATCATCAACACAAATAACCCACGCCCAACAAATGCAATACGCTTTGGCGAGGTCGGTGTTCCAAACACCGCATACCAACTGCAACGCGGACAAATCTTTGTCTCCCGCGCAATCCACCTGAACATGGGTTTGCCTGCACCAACCGTCGACACGACAATAGACCTGACCATTAACGGGGTAACGCGCAGCTTCACGGTCGTCGGTGCCTATACCGCCAACCCTGAATTTGACAACCGCTTTATTATTGAAATGCACGCGGCTGACTTTGCCGAAATCCACCGCATGCGTCCATCTGGTATTGCTGTGGCCTCGGCGGGATTGACCATGGCACAATTGTCATCCATCATCTACGATATTGAGGGTAACACGGACCTACGTTTCCAAAGCATCCACTCGACCGAGGTCAACGACCTTGCCGACACACTCACAACTTTTGCCGACTTCCTATTCTGGTTCTCACTCTTTGCACTTGCCCTGTCTGGTGTAATTCTCTACAACTTCGTTAACTCCCTTCTGACATCAAAAAAGCGTGATATAGGAATTTTCAGGAGCCTAGGGGCCCGCAGCACAACTCTCTTCGGAATCTTCTTCACAACGGTCGCAATCCTTGTTACAACGATATTTGCCCTCACTGTTGTCGCTGGTCTAATTCTCATCCCAATCGTCAACGGGGTATTAATGTCTGGCTTGACAATCACCGCAACCGTTGCCACCCTCAACGCCACCTCGATTGTTTCGGCCCTCCTTGTCGTGGTTGGTATCGGTCTAATCGCCACAACCATCCCGGTCACCCTCTACACCCACCAAAGCCCAATGAAACAACTGCGTTAATACAAAAAAAGGAGGGGGCGACCCTCCTTTTTACTGCCTAATAAATCAACCCCTTGTAAATACCCAAAATGCTCCCGCCGTGCCAACCTCTCCGCTAACATCTAAAACCAAGGTATCATGGTCAATCCGCTCTCCCTTGATTGTGTTGGCGTCTTGCGTTCCAACCAAATAAATACTATCTCCGTTCGTGCTGTATGTGTACTCGGCTCGCATGGGGTTTCCCAAACGTTGTATCATCGTTTCGTACATAATTGAATTCTCTGTAAAGGTCAAAAACATGTCGTGAAAATCACCCATAGACGATAAAACCACATCCCGTGGAACTGTCTCCTCAACCACATCACCGTTCAAAACCATCATGTGCGAAAAATTCCACTTGCCAAATAACGGCATCGACGGGGCATCGTACATTGTCGCATCTGGTGAAACTCCTTCAATTTCCCGCGTGGCTCTGCGTGCAAATTTCCAAGGCATAGGCTTGCCCAACAAAATCAAAACCCCCAAGAAAAAAAGCATCAATCCCGTAGATGTAATCAAAAAGCCCAACAGACCAAACATGCTGTTCCCAAACCCGCCGCCAATAAACTCGGCCGTCCCATCACGCAACTGTCCCAAAATCATTACGCCCCAAAGGGTTAAAAACCCGCCAACCAAGAGGGCAGCAATCCCAATAACCCATCGTCCATGCCGTAACTTACCCATCTTTTCGTCCCCCAACGCTATTTATTAAATTGTAGCGTAATCCTCCAGATTAACCAAACCCATTCGTTCAATAAACCCATCAATCTCGTCTGTGGTGAATAATAATTTGCCCTCGAAAACCTCGCCCCATCTTTCGATATCCTTCTTCCGCCATCCTGCATACAAATCAATCAATCGCTGTTCCATAGACGTAACGTCAAATGTCACCCCATGTTTTTGTTTCAAGTAATCACTATGTGCAATCAACGTATACATATGGTCTTTGAAAAAAGAAACCAAATCAACACCCCGTATATATTCACGGGGCAGGAAAGTGTTATAATACTCCCAATCGGTAATCAAGTGCAAAAACCGTCCGCGGTTAATATCCGAATCCAATTTGTTGTGCCGCAAAAAATTCGGCAAACTTATCTTCTCGGAAAATCTTTTTAATATGTCCACTCGCTCGGAACGAATACCGTAATGGGTGTCTTCCTTGTCGGTCGGCTCGCAAACATCGGGCAACACATTCCCATCGATGAAATCTTGCTCGTTTTCAATCTCACCCTTGTGATTCGACAAATATCGCTTTGCAACCGCCAAATGTACAAAAATGCATGCCATATATGATATTGTAGCACGGCTTTCTGCTTGCGCCCAAACGCTGTTTTCTATATACTAATTGGTATGAACGCAAAAGAACTGAAAAAATATGACCTTATAATCCAAATTGGAAATGCCCTGCCCGAGGAATCTGGACTAGTCGGTCTTTTCACCGAACTCGCAAACAACGATTTCCAAACGGCCGTCGAGATGTGGGAATACAAAATGACCATGCACGTGACCGAGCTATCCCACATGGCAACGGCAAAAAACCTTGAATCTGCGGTTTGGGATGCCTTGGCAAACAAATCCGATGCCCGTCTAAAGCAACTTCTGGCCGACTCTGCGCCATTGCAAAAACTTATTTACACGAACTCCGCCACCGTTGCAACTGGGGCAAACCTTACATACCTTACCCAACTCATCTTGGCATCTAAAATTGAACCTGCATCTGAAATCCTTCGCCTCGTTGCTGCTAACAAAAATGTGGACTTCGGGGACAGCTTCAAAATAATCCTGGACGATGTATTCAAAACATACTGTCAAAAATCGGGCACCGCGGTGCCGTCATTAAATCGCAAACAAACGATGATGCTCCTCGAATTCGCCCTAAAAATAAAGGGTCCGAACAAAAACCTCCTCGTCCAACGTATCAAAGAACTGGGCTAACATCTGTGCAACATGGTATAATCCTGTTATGGAACAACTAAAGTTAAATAAAAAAAGAACATTCTTTATTGGTTTGGCATTCCTTGCAATCCTCATGCTTTGGCGTGTCCACCTTGTCCAAACCCCACTATTATTACGTTCGCTTCTAACATCCGAATTTGGCCCGCGCGAAGACAACTATCTCGGTGTCATCGGTATCATCATGGGCATCGACAACCTCTTGGCTATTCTTTTGTTACCGCTCTTTGGAATGTGGTCTGACCGCACTGTTAATCGTCTGGGCAAGCGCATGACCTTCATCCTTATCGGTGGGGCACTCTCCGTCATCTTCTTCCCGCTGATGGCTGTCATGTTCCTTCTTGGCTCGTTCTGGATGTTCGTCATAATGATTGGCCTCATGAAAATATCAATGAACCTTTGGCGCGGCCCGGCCGTTGCCCTTATGCCCGACATCACGCCAAAACCCCTACGTCCAAAGGCCAATGCCATCATCAATTTCGTGGGGTACATCGGTGCAATTGTCGGCTCGCTCTTTGTGATGATGTGGTCATTCGACCTGGACACCGATGCAACGTATCAATCATCCGCAACAATTCCTTTTTTCCTCACCGCAATCGCAATGGCAACGGTTATCGGAATCCTCCTCTGGAAATTCCGCGAGAACAAGGTTAATGCGGAAATGGCCGAACAAATGGAGGCGGGCGAAAACCTCTCGGAAACCCAGGAAAAGGTCGTTGCCGACCGTCCGCTATCCAAAAAGGACAAACTCAACTTGTGGATAGTCATGACCGCCGTCTTCCTCGCTTGGTTCGCGTTCAATGCAATCGATACGTTCGGGTCAAACTTTGAACAGGACAGGTTCGGAACCTCCGACTGGGGAATCCTCGGTGCCGTACTTGCACTCTCCGCAATGGCCTCGTTCCTGCCATGTATCAAACTGACCAAGCGAATTGGCCGCAAAAACTCCGTCCTAATTGGTCTTGCTATCGTAACCTTATCTTTGGTTATCGCGATGTTCATGTCATCGACTTGGCACCTCGTTCCCGTGTTCATGATGTCTGGCCTTGGTTGGGCACTGGTTAACATCTCGGCATTCCCAATCGTCGTTGAAATGGCCTCGCTGAAAAACATAGGCAAAATCACAGGCATCTACTACATCGCCACCCAATCTGCCCAATTTCTTACTTCGGTGGCGGCGGGATATCTCTTCGGCGCGCTCGGTTCATCGTGGATTGACTACTTCTGGCTCTACGGTATCGTCTTCATGATTGCGGCCTTCATTATGACCCTTTTCTTCAAACCACGCCGTGTTGACCTCGCATCAATCGAATCCACACCCGAACCAACTGCCGAAGTTGGCCCAACCCCAACTCCAACGCGCTCGGTCGCCAACGCTGAACCTCGCGCATCCAAACAATCACCCGCCCCCCAACCAACCGACGAAAAACTCGAACGCGCCAAAAAATCAATAATGCGCGACATAGCCGAACTGGAAAAGATAGCAGAGGAGGATTCCGATGAACAAACTAAACTGTCCTAACTGCGGCTACTCGCTCTCTGGAATTGGGGACGATATAAAAAACGCGGTGGATAAAGAGGTCGCGGTAAAAGAACGCGAATGGAAAAAACAACACCAAACGGACCTTGAACTTGCAACGGTTCGCGTTGAAAAAATGTTCTCGGAAAAACTAACGGCGGCCAACGAAAAATTGCGGGCATCGGATACAGAAAAAGAACTGGCAATAATCCGCGCAACCCAACCGCTCCATGAAGAGGTCGAACGGCTGAAAAGCTTCCGCGCCCGTCAATCAACAAAACTGGTTGGTGAATCACTCGAACAACATTGCGAAATTGAATTCAATAAACTTCGCCCAACCGCATTTCCACGGGTATATTTTGAAAAAGACAACGATGCCAAATCGGGAACAAAAGGCGACTACATCTACCGCGAATCGGACGAAAACGGAACGGAAATAATCTCGATAATGTTTGAAATGAAAAACGAGGAGGAAGGTTCCACGAACAAAAAACGCAACGAAGACTTCCTTGCAAAACTCGATAAAAACCGTAACGAGAAAAAATGCGAATACGCAATCCTCGTTTCCATGCTTGAATCTGATAATGAACTATATTCGGGAATAACCGACGTATCCTGGAAATTCCCAAAAATGTATGTAATTCGGCCCCAGCAATTCATTCCAATAATAACCCTCTTACGCAACGCGGCGATGAACTCCCTGCAAACCAAAAACGAACTGGCATTGGCCCGCAGCAAACACGTGGACGTCGCACGGTTCGAGGAAAAACTTGCCGAATTCAAAACTGGCTTTGACAAAAACGTAGACCTGGCCCAACGAAAATTCGCTGATGCAATTCGGGAAATAGACACTTCAATAAAACATCTTGAAAGTGTACGCGCGGCTCTGGTATCCTCTGGTAATAACTTGGGATACGCATCAGACAAGCTGGCCGCCCTGACAATAATGAAAAAACCAAAAGGAGAATAAAACAATGCTCGACATAAACCTAATCCGACAAAACCCTGACTGGGTGGCCGACCGACTGGCTAAACGTATGCCTCGGCCAAATTTCAAGCCTCTTCTCAAACTGGACGACGCACGGCGCAAACTCATGGCTGGCAACGAAACCGCCCGCGCCCAACGCAACATGGTCACCGCCGAAATCGCCCGCCTAAAAAAGAACAACCCGAACGATGCACAAATCCCCCAAATGATAGACGCGATGAAATCTCTCGGCGACCAAATCGCGGCCGCTGACAAAAAAATCGCCGCCGCGGATGCAAAGCAATTTGCTCTGCTCGCAACGTTCCCAAACATTCCGCTGACGGATGTTATCCCCGGCGGGAAAGAATCCAACGCCGAGGTCCGCAATTTCGGCGAACAACCAAAATTTGATTTCAAACCAAAAGACCACGTCGAACTCTGCACAAAACTCGGCCTCATCGACTACGAACGCGGAACGAAAATGTCTGGCTCTGGCCATTGGATTTACGTCGGCATGGGTGCCCGCCTCGAATGGGCCCTCTGGTCATATTTCATGGACTTCCACGTCCAAAATGGCTACACCATGATAATGCCACCGCACATTTTGAATTACGAGAGCGGTTACGCCGCGGGCCAATTCCCAAAATTCGACGAAGACGTATTCTTCGTAATGAAATCAAAACGGGGACGCGTCGCTGGCGGCCGCATGGAACAACAACGCTTCCTCATCCCAACATCCGAAACAGCCATCATAAACATGCACCGCGGCGAAACCCTCGCCGAAACTCAACTACCAATAAGGTACGCGGGATTTTCTCCATGTTACAGGGGAGAACCTGGTGGCTACGGCGCATCCGAACGGGGCACAATCCGCGGCCACCAATTCAATAAAATAGAAATGTTCATCTTCTGCACGCCTGAAGAATCCCAAACATTCCACGCCGAACTTGTCCGTAACGCGGAAAAACTGTGCGAGGGCCTCGGCCTCCACTACAAAACAATGCTCCTCGCCGCGGGAGATACGGGTGCCGCCATGGCAAAAACCTACGATGTCGAGGTCTTCATTCCATCCCTCGGTTACAAAGAATGCTCCTCCGTATCCAACGCCTGGGATTACCAGGCCCGCCGCGCCAACATCCGCGCCAAAATGTCAAAAATAGACTGTTCTGGCGAAACCTGCACCAAAACAACCACGACCGACTACATCCACACCCTCAACGCCTCTGGCCTCGCCACCTCCCGCCTAATCCCCGCAATCGTGGAACAATTCCAAAACCCCGACGGCTCCGTCAATATCCCAGAAGTTCTCCAAAAATACCTCAACGGAACAAAAATTTTACTGCCTGTATAAAACTCCCTCACTTGTCAATCATCCCACCAAGGGGAGGATATTATGACAACACATAACACACCATCACACACACGACGCGTCTCGCGACAAGAACGAATGAAAACACGGGCAATTTGGGCGTCCGCCCTCATTGTCATGTTGATGCTTACTGCGGCAATCACATTCACGCTCATCGCCGCGAACCCGGGGTCGCGTCCGCCTGGCGACACCGAAGACCCACCGGTCGGCGGTGGCAACATCGTCTTTGGACTGCCGGTCGCATCTAGTGCAACCTTCACAATTCTAAAAGACTTTGACAACGACCACCTGCAATACAATGCAACCCTGCGCCAATGGCGGGCCCACCGCGCAACAGTGGTCGGGGCGGCCGAAGGCACATCCGTTCTTGCAACTTATAACGGAACGGTACAAAGTGTCCGCAGCACCATCTACGGAACAACCGTAACAATCGACCACGGCAACGACCTCCGTACCGTGTTCAAATCGCTCGACCGCAACGTAACCGTGGCTCCTGGTGACCGCGTTCAAACGGGCGACAAAATCGGAACGGTAGGCACAACCTCAACCGTCGAATTTGTTAACACTCCACACGTTCGTCTCGAGGTCTACCAAAACGGCCGCCGCGTAGACCCAAACCAATTCATCGACTTCGGCAATAAATAAGCCAAGGCAACCTTGCACCCAATAACTAAAAGAGGCTTTTCCCAAATCGCCTCTTTTTAGTTGTATTTCCCCGAGAAGTGTAGTATATATAGAACATGGCAAGAAAAAGTAATAACGCATATCTCGGTCTCCCATGGATTGTCTGTGTAATCTTGGCAATCTTCCCACTCACAAACATCATCGGCGGAATTATCACCCGTCTCGAACGGCGCAAACTAATCCCCCTCATCCTCAACTGCATCCCATTCTTCTGGCCATTCTTCTGGCTCATCGACCTCATCTCCATGATTCTCAACCGCGACCTCGAATGGTTCGCCTAACAAAAACGTAAAAGGGGCTCACCGCCCCTTTTTTAATACTTTAATTTATTTATGCTTTATCTCAAGAATTTCTCCTGAACTAGATTATCGTACTCTCTTTCAATATGGGATATATCAAAATGCGGCTTTATGCGGTTAACGTCTGTGACTATTTGTTTCTTCTCAATCTTCGGATTGTTGCGTTTGTGAAATACATGAACGTACACAATAGTAGCAATCAGCTCCAGCTCTTTTGCTTGTTTAACCGCGAATGTTTCTGCAATTGTGGTAATTGCTTTTTCATATTTCTGCGCAAATGAAGTGTCTGCCTCTGATACGTTATCTCCAGGTTCATAATCTCTTCCGGAATATCCTTGCTCTTGCCAAGGCCTACAAGCTGTATATCCATAGAAAGTAGAGAAGTCTATGTCAGCGGCAACTTGAGCACAATAAGGGCCATATGTATAGATAGTGTAGTCGTAGTCAAGAGGAACATCAAAAACTTCTTGCAACAAATAAAGGCACTTCATGAGTGCAGTGGCGCCCATAATTTGTTTTCCTGCCAGCAATGTGATTGTCCCAAGTCTATCTTTTTGTTCTGCCATCTTATCTCCCTCTTATAATCTAATATAAAGTTACAGTTCAAATATACCAAACGAATTAACTTTGAATTCACCCATTATGATGGCAACAATTCTTTAAGGAAAACATGTGTTGTATTCTTGGGCTGGCTGAGTGCTTTAACAAGTTCGGATTGGAATTGTAGCTCATTACAGTTACCATCTTTATCACAAACAAGTGTCGCATTCATGCCGTTATACCAGGGTTTTTGTTTTCTGTCGTAATTGATACGTAAATTGTTCTCTCCGTATTTTGCTTTCAATTCGCTGACCATCTTTCCATTGTGATGCTCATCTGTAGAACCAAGCCATCGCCAGTGTTTCCTATTTCTGATTCGCAAACCATGTTCACCGCCGTGTTTTTTGAACAGAGCCTCAATATAAACATCATCATATTCAAGATATTTGTCTAGCTTGTCTGGCGGAGGGAAAAATCCTTTATTTTCTTTTGTGGCGAGAAGGATGGCTTTAATTGCCAACTCCAAGTGTTCGTTATACACGCATCTTATTTTGTGACGGTACACTTGCATAAACATTTGATATCTAGCTATAAGCAGGTTTTCGGCGGCATGGATTCCTTTCTTGTCTATAACTATTCTGGGGGAGCTACCCCATTTATTGGAAATGCGAAGGGAATTTATAAGGAGCCTATGGTCGTATATCCCATAGTTCACACCAATATGATAAGAATCGCGGAGCAAATAATCAGCACGGTCTGCATCCAGCTGCTCTGATGTTAATTGCGCGAACAATGGCAACAGCTCATCGGTGGGCAATGCACTTGTTCCATCAATTAAATAAACCACAGCATCTGTTGAAATGCTCCCGTATTCAGAGTTTTCAATTATTGACTTGAATCGTTCTCTGACTATGGCTACGCTGTACGCTTCGTGTTCGTAACGTTTGCCTGTTTTCTTGTTAATGGGCAAAAGGTCTTCACCTGCATGTGAAAATGGCGCGTGACCTATGTCATGGAGAAGGGCAGCAAGTCGTACGGTCTTTCTATAGTGTTTCTGTACGGCCTCATCGTTCAATCCACAATCCTCTAATATCAACGGGTCTGTATTCCGAATCACTGCATCAAACATATCCGACGCCATTTGCATTACACCAATCGAATGCTCAAATCGCGTATGCATTGCGCCAGGGTAGACCATATGTGTCAAGGCCAATTGTTTAATGCGTCTTAACCGTTGGAACTCTGGGCGGTTAATAATCTCTTGTTCCTGTTCGTCCAATGTGATGAATCCATATATGACATCTCTGATTCGTTTTTCTTTTGCCATAACAATATTCTACCAACCTTTATTAATGTGTGTCTACTGGTACATGAAAAGTTTTCTAAAAATAATCTATAAAATCTATTGACACACCTTTCTGCATATGATATATTGGGCCTGTTGTCGTCACTTTTTGTCGAGACAACAAAACGTTCTTTGAAAACTTAATATCAATGCACACGATGATACATCTTCGGATGTGTCGTCATGTAAAGTAATGTACAAGAGTATTTTTATTAAATTCTCTTGTCAATTTCTAAACAAACAGTAATTCAATAAACGCGAAATAACAACGATTGTTATGAGCAACAAAATTAAACTTTTTAATAAGAGTTTGATTCTGGCTCAGGACGAACGCTGGCGGCGTGCTTAATACATGCAAGTCGAACGAGATAGCAATATCTAGTGGCGGACGGGTGAGTAACACGTGAACAACCTGCCTTGTACTGGGGAATAACCATTGGAAACAATGGCTAATACCGCATATGCCCACAATGTCGCATGGCAAAGGGGGGAAAGATTTATCGGTACAAGAGGGGTTCGCGCACTATTAGCTTGTTGGTGGGGTAATGGCCTACCAAGGCGACGATAGTTAGCCGGCCTGAGAGGGTGATCGGCCACACCGGGACTGAGACACGGCCCGGA
>WRBO01000003.1 GCA_009784555.1 Bacillota bacterium
GTTTCGGTTGTTTCCAGATACGGGCAGTGGGCATGTGTTGGCGTTGAGCCGTTTGATGTGGCGGGTTGTTCATGTGGATGGCGACAGGGTGACGTTGTGGGCGGCGGGGGCGTATCGGAATAGCCAATTCCATCTGGCGGGAGATATTCCTGTGTACTTGAAGAGCCATCTGCGCCAGAACCTGTTGAGTGATTTCACTGGATTGGGGCTATTGAATCATATCCAGCTGCACTCGGTCTGTAGTGGAGTTTATGACCATATCTGGGTTCCGACATTAGCAGAGGTGAATGGTTGGGATTTAACCGTTGCCCAGCGCAGTTTTGACCCGAATGGGTTTTGGCAAAATGCCTGGTTGCGTTCTCACCAAGGCACACAATTCCCAAACAACGCCCACATCATTCTAGGTCAAGCTGGTGTTGCCAGTTCAGCGCATGGAATCCTTTGGTGTGCGGTGCGGCCGGCTTTGCATTTGTCGTTGGGGGCTTTGGTTGCGGCGTAAATACGTCGCTTTTTTCACGCACGGGGATAAATTAATTTGACAACGCAAAAACTAGCAAGGTAGTATAGATTACCTACCAAAAATACAAGGGGGGCGACAAAAGATGACATCACTACGAGACCGCTTGAAAGTGGCCGAGCAGCCACATTTTCCCGTGAATACGCCCGAGCCCGTTGTGGCACCTGAATCTGTTCCTGTTATGGGTAATATGGTCGCACCCGTGGAAACCCAATCCCCAATGTTTTTTGAACCCGCGCCCGTAACCGTTTTGGAAATCGCGGCATCAACACCAAAGCCACAATTCGAGGTCGAGACCGTCGCCGTCGAATTCGGCGAACGCCCCTCGGGCACAGAGGGCGAGTTCACATACACCGCCCCAACAAAAGTATACGGATATGATAAACGCAAAAAGGTCTGGGCCACAGGCCGCGAATTGGGCGGCAAAGATGGTGGCGGGGTAAAGAAAAGATGGGGCTTTATGAGTCGCATCCCAACAACCGCAGGTGCCTTTATCATTATGTTAATGTGTACGGTGTTCGCGGGCGTGGTTTCGTTCGCGGCAATGCCGCCTGCCGCCGCTTCGGTAACACCACCGGAAATCCTTTGGTCGGACGTTGCAAACACGGCATGGTACACCGAAGAGGAAGACGCAACGGTAGGCCGTACCAGTGGCAATCCGTTCATAATAGGAACGGCCGCGGAGCTGGCGGGTTTGGCCGTCCTGGTCAACAGCGGGGAGCAGGCCTTTGGCGGAATGCACATTCAACTATCGGGTAACATTGACCTGTCGGGCCGTATCTGGGTCCCTATTGGAACGGGCCAAGACCAGGGCCGTGCCTTTCGCGGAATTATTGACGGAAACACAACGGTGATAACGATGCCGACCGAGGGTATCTGGTCGCCTACACGTTACATGGGGCTGTTCGGCCGTTTGGAATATGCCGTCATCCGTGACCTTGCACTTATTGGTACAATGGGCACATATTACAACATTCAAAACGCATCACGTATTGGTGCGCTTGCGGGGCATGCCTACGCAACACGTCTTGACGGTATCATCAACCGCGTGAACATCGACGTTCCCGTGGCACGCGTATACACCGTGGGCGGGGTAGTAGGTTTTGTCAGCAACGTCATCCACGCGGTCAACATCGCTAACTTCGGCCACATAAGTGTAAACAGCGTCCACAACGTCGGCGGCATATTCGGCCGTGTTCACGACGGTGTATTGGCAAACACATTTAACCGCGGCGGCATCACGGCAATGGAGGTCACGGGCGGTATCGGCGGATTAATCGGTATCCGTCAAACAACGGGCGCAACACCGCAATTTTACATCGCTAACGTATTCAACACGGGCGTTATCTCGAACGGCGAATATGCGGGCTTTCAAATTATCGGCGGCCAAACATACTCATCCTTGGAAAACACATCTGTGTTGCACGTCCGCAACATCTTCGGCCGTACCGCAGTACTATTCGGCGGTAGCATAGCCGAGGTCATCGACCAAAACCTCACCGGCGTAGTCACGGATGAATACGGCATCACATGGATACTGGGCAACGGACACGCAAACCTGTTTGACCAACTGAACTGGGGTGTTGACAACATCCTGCCACCCGAGGTTGATGACCGCGGACGCCCATGGGAAATCGGTCCGGACGGCGGCCCACAATGGGACGGCTCTGGCTCTGGTGACTGGGGCTCGCTTGACCCTAACCGCCCTGGCTCTGGTGACGAAGACGAAGACACCGATTACAACCCCGACCCGCCAATCTATCCTGGTGACGGCGGAAACGGCGGTGGCGGTATCGGCGGATGGGGAATTGCCGGCATCATCCTCGGCGCATTGGCCATCGGCGGCGTTATATTCCTGTTTTTGATGTCACGCCGTAACTCTGACAAACCAACCGGCAACACATTGACCCGTGACGAAGAACGCGAAGACATCGCCGAAAACATGTTCACACCTGCGGCCGCTCCTGCTTACGTTGGCGTAACAACCACGGAAAAAATGACAGCCCACAGTGCCGAGACACGTAAAAAAGACGAAATCATCCCGGGCGCAACACCTGCACCGAAAATTGCACCAACACCTATCGATGACACGGCATCAAGCAGTCCCTTTGACCAACCATCGCCAATGACCACACCAAAGCCACCGATGGCACCCGCGCCTGTCGCACCTCCTGTTGCGCCAATGACCCCTGCGGCTCCAGTGGCACCAAAACCTGCACCAATGCCAATGGCTCCATCCGCACCGATGGCACCAAAACCAATGGCTGTGGCGGCACCTGTTGCACCTGCACCATCAAATCCATTCGCGGCCGCACCTGCACCCGCGCCCGTGAAACCTGCGGCGGATGAAAACAATCCGTCCAGCCCGTGGTAATCACGAACGACAGCACAGAATTGGGGGAAATACATGAACTACAGAAGCTGTAAAAAAATTCACGAGAGCTTTATCCTGGCCGAAAATAACGAGCCTCATTTGGCCGTCCGCAATGCAACGACCGGGGAAATCGAAAAAACGGTACCAATCACCAGTCCAATGGAAAAAGGCTATATCTACGCCAGCCTCTTCTTCTTTGACGAGGTTGACAAAGAGGTAATCAAGCTAAACAAAATGATACAAAAGGTTCTGGACGAACTGCAACAAGAGGTCAACATCGACAACCCGACCCTGTTGCTGATGGAGCTGTCCAACCGTGTCAAAAATGCGATAGGGGATGACAGCCTAGATGCCCTCATAAAGGAGATGCTGGCGGCCCAAACAAAGGCAATCGCCCTGATGCCTGATGCCGAGGAAATGAAAAAACTCATGGTCATCAAAGAGGCTATCTACACCGAACTGTTCAACAACTTTGTCAACATGACATTCAAAAACAGCAAAGACGTCGGCGGGTTCCGCACATTCAAATTCACCAACGAATATGTCGAAACCCTAACCGAACGCCAAAAAAAGCTCTTGGCCCCTGCTATCCGTATGGCTGGTTTCATCAACCAATTGCGGTTGGATGGATTTGAGTTGCAACCCGACTGGTCGGTTCGTTTCAAACCTCACCGAATTGAACAAACATTCAACGCCCGCGAAGACGAAATCAAAACCAACCTCAAACGCCTGATGGAAGAACACTTTCGTTAAAAAATGCGTGCCCAGCACGCGACTTTTTCATTTTTGGAAACAAATTATATTGCCTTGTCATCACCCATGTGTTATAATTCCATGTTTTGGTCACGTGGCTCAGTCGGTAGAGCACGTCCTTGGTAAGGACGAGGTCGGCGGTTCGAATCCGCTCGTGACCTCCAAACAATGGAACCAATTCGTGGCGATATTTATAAAGAGCGGGGCAGCACCTTTCACGGCTTTTACCTGCAACCGCAAAACATATCGGAATTTAATGATGCCCTAACCGACTTGCGCGCCGAATTTCCCGATGCCCACCATTTTTGTTGGGCCTATCGAATACGGGAAAATACCTCGGGAGACCAACTCTGCCTCTTTGACGACAAAACCCTGCGCGAAAAATATTCAAACGACGGGGAACCCAGTGGCGTTGGAATGGCAATGCTCAATCTGCTTGCTGGTCTCGAGAATGTGGCGGTTATTGTTGTGCGCTACTGGGGCGGCGAACTTCTCGGTGCCTACAACCTTATCCAAGCCTATAAACGTGCCGCCAAATCCGCCGTGCGGGTAAATTAACCTGTGCATTGAGGAGTGAATATAAATCCATCAGGGGGATTTATATGGACAAAAATAAACATTTCGAGGTCGACCCAAAACCAGTAACGCGGGCCGCGGGCGCACCTGTTGCAAATCACGATGATATGATGACGGCGGGCGAACGGGGGCCGGCGGTACTGCAAGACGTGTGGATGTTGGAAAAACTGGCACACTTTGACAGGGAGGTCATCCCCGAACGCCGAATGCACGCAAAGGGTAGCGGCGCACACGGAAAATTCACGGTAACCCACGACATCACGCGATTTACAAAGGCGAGTATCTTTTCGCAAATCGGCAAAGAAACCCCCGTCTTCATGCGCTTTTCAACGGTTGCGGGCGAACGGGGTGCCGCCGACGCCGAACGCGATATCCGCGGCTTTGCAATGAAATACTATACGGACGAGGGTAACTGGGACCTTGTCGGAAACAATACGCCCGTATTCTTTATCCGCGACCCAATGCAATTCCCCGACCTGAACCGCGCCGTAAAACGCGACCCGCGCACAAATATGCGCGACCCGCAAAACAACTGGGACTTCTGGACAATGCTGCCCGAGGCCCTGCACATGGTCACCCGCGTCATGTCGGACGATGGACTGCCGGCTTCGTTCCGTCACATGCACGGCTTCGGCAGTCATACCTTTTCCATGATTAACGCGAACAACGAACGAACATGGGTGAAATTCCACCTCCACACGCAACAGGGGTTAAAACATCTAACGGACGACCAGGCCGCGGCAATAATCGCCCACGACCGCGAAAGCCACCAACGTGACCTGTACGAATCAATAGAACGGGGCGACTTCCCACGCTGGAAGATGTTTATCCAAACAATGACAGAAAAACAGGCAAAACACCATCGCGACAATCCGTTTGACGTAACAAAAACCTGGGATGAACGCGAATATCCACTTATCCCTGTTGGAATGTTGGAATTAAACCGTAATCCGTCGAATTACTTTGCCGAGGTGGAACAGGCCGCCTTTAACCCCGCAAACGTTGTTCCTGGAATTTCTTTTTCACCCGACAAACTCCTCCAAGGCCGACTCTTCAGCTATGGTGATGCACAAAGATACCGACTGGGCGTAAATCACGAACAAATCCCCGTTAACAAACCATTGGCACATGCCCACACCTATCACCGTGACGGTAAAATGCGGGTGGACGGAAACCAAGGCTCATTAATCGGATACCATCCAAACAGCTATGGCATGTGGAACGCGGGCGGCCGCGCCGACCCACCAATGGAACTGGATGGGACGATGGATTACCACACCCAGCACACAAAAACCGACGACACGTTTTACCAGGCGGGGGATTACTATCGCGCCCTGACCCCCGACCAACGTACGCGAACCATTCAAAACACCGCCAACAATATTGCAATCGTTTCCGACAACGTAAAATATCGTCACGCCGCGCATTGTTACCTGGCCGACCATGAATATGGAACACGAATCGCATCGGCACTGGGATTGTGCATGCAAACGGTAATGGGATTGGGGCAAATGACACGGGAAGACCGCCTGTCTGCAACCTCCCACGCAAACTGGGCCCAGGGATGAAGCGGGTAATATACACTATCCTCGGATTGCTTTGTCTGATGATTGGCGTGGTGGGAATTGTTATGCCGTTGGTTCCCACTACGCCGTTTGTCATCCTCTCGTCCATCTGTTTTGCTCGGTCTTGTAAATGGATGAATCGGTGGTTACGGCGAACTCCGATATTCGGACATTTCATCCGAAATTACGAGGATAAAACGGGAATCCCAATATGGGTGAAGATTCAAACATTGGTTTTTCTCTGGGTCGGATTGGCAACATCTATGATTCTCCTCGACCGAACCTTTCTTTATATAAAGCTGCCAATCATCGGCCTTTGCGTTACTATACATATACTGATGATAAAAACATGGAGGAGAGACGGAATTGTGATATAATATACTATGGTAAAAAGAATAGCTTGTTTGATGATTGTGATTCTTTTGATGGTGCCATCCATGTGGATATTGGGTGGATGCAATTCAAGGAACAATCCGCCATGTCTGGATGATTTGCGTATGATTGTTGCAAACATGCGTGCACGTTTGGGTGGGGCAAATGCAAGTTTCAGTATAAATCAAAGTTCCATTTTCGGCGGCGAAGCATATCAAAGATTTATTGTTTCGGGAAATAATGCATTGCATTGGGAGTCGGGTTCATGGGCGACAAACCCAGGGGATGGTTTTCGGGATTACTTTCATTATGGAAACGGAATGTTATACCATCACGCACCAGGGACAATAGGGCAGCATGGATGGACGGGCGGAGAAAATATATCACATCGTTTCTTGGTGTCCGAACCATCGGACCGTGAACATTTTAATATGTTGGGTGCGGTAACGATGGGGCACAGATTAGCGAACGATGTTTGGCAAAAAACCATGCTCTTTGTCCACAGCGGTGAAAACCCGCATTGGTTTAATGTGCGGGGTGAATGGTGGTATTTCAATATGCGCCATATCAGGGAACTTCCCGAAACGGCGATGATTGCGGGGCATACCGTTGGGTTACGATACAGGGCGAGGAACAACCGATTACACACAGTTGAATATACATTTGACCCAGGGAACACGGGATGGGCACCGCCGCATGTGCGGTTGACATTTGATTTTTCGCCGCAACAAATAACATTGCCGTCGCAACCACAACCGCGAGAAGCATTGGATGTTGCAACCAATATTCGTATCCAGGATGATTCGATTGTTTGGGATGCGGTACCCGTGTATCGGACAAACCAATGGGGGGACACCAATCGTGACGATGGTGCAATTGTATTGATATATCGTGATGGTATATATGTAAATCAATTTAATGCATTTGATGATGGATTTGATTTTGATTGGGCGGTAATACATGGCGGGGCAGAGCGCGGGCGCACATATGAATTTATTATAGTCAGGGTGGATTGGACAGGCGGGCACAGTATGTCCGTACGGGCGGCACATTTCACCGCAACCATCCCGCAGGCAGGCTAAATTAGCATTGTTAAATCTATTGACAGTAAAGAACAAGTGGTGTAGAATAGGGGACTTGTTCTTTTTTTATGGATGAAAAAAGAAACACACGGGTGAGTTGAAAGATAGAGGAGAGAATATGACCAAGCAAAAAATTCGGGTAAAGATTTCCGGCTATGACCACGGTCTGGTCGAAACGGCCCTGGCGCGAATTATTGATGTTGCCCAAAAAAACGGCAGCAAGGTTTCGGGTCCCGTACCCCTGCCTACCGAGCGCGAAATTGTAACAGTTATAAGAAGTCCGCACAAATACAAAGACAGCCGCGAGCAATTTGAAACCCGTACGCACAAGCGATTGGTTGACCTGTATAACCCAAGCCAGAAATTGGTCGAGGCATTGACACGTTTGGAAATGCCTGCGGGTGTTGAAATCCAAATCAAGCTGTAAGTCTATTTAACTTGTAATCACAACTATTGAGAGAGGGAGATGTTATGAAGGGAGTACTTGGTATTAAGAGAGGGATGACCCAAGTCTTTGGCGACAAAGGCGTGGTTATTCCTGTGACCGTCATCGAGGCAGGGCCTTGTGTGGTTGTACAAGTTAAGACAGTTGCAAGCGATGGTTACAGTGCCATTGTTGTTGGGTTCGGTGACAAGCGCAAAGGTTTGGTTAACAAGCCAGACGCAGGTCAATTCAAAAAAGCAGGAACAACCCCAAAACGTTATCTTCGCGAATTCCGCGTTGACGAAAACCACGAATACAAAGTGGGCGACGAGTTCAAAGCCGATGTTTTCAACGCGGGGGACTTTGTCGACGTAACCGCAAAAACACGGGGCCGTGGTTTTACAGGTGTTATCCAACGTTGGAATCACAGCCGTATTGCTATGACCCACGGTGCGGGACCAGTTCACCGTCACGTTGGTTCGATGGGCGCAAACAGCGACCCAAGCCGTGTTTTCAAAAACAAAAAGATGGCCGGTCAATACGGTAACGAAAAGGTGACAATCCAAAATCTCCAAGTTGTAAAAGTCGACACAGACAAAAACGCTATATTGGTCAAGGGTGGCATTCCCGGCGCGGAAGGCACCCTTGTTGTAATTAAATGGGCCGTTAAAAAAGGCATCCAGGCGAAGTAAGGAAAAGGGTAAAGAGGTAGCACGATGAAAATTAAGGTAATAGACCAAAAAGGTAAAGCAGCAGGGGAAATCACCGTTTCGCCATCTGTTTTCGGAGTAGAGCGCAACGACGCCCTTATCCACGAGGTTGCGGTTGCCCAAATGAACAACCAACGCCAAGGAACAAAACACGTTCTTTCACGTCCAGAGGTTCGCGGTCACGCGAAAAAGCCTTACCGTCAAAAGGGCACGGGCCGCGCGCGTCAAGGTTCGACAAAATCACCGCACCACACAGGTGGTGGTGTTGCGTTCGCACCAAAGCCGCGTGACTTTTCAACCAAAATCAACAAAAAGAAAAAAGAAGCGGCGTTCAAAAGTGCAATCAGCGGCAAATTGGCCGACCAAGAAATCGTTGTATTGAAAGACGTTAATCTGGCCGAGGCAAAGACAAAAAATGTTGTTGCAATTTTGGAGGCACTTAAACTTGACGGCAAGCGCGTTATGTTCATAACCGCAGGCAAAGACGACAACTTCCTGCGTGGTGCAAATAACATCGAAAAGGTAGAAGTTCAAACGGCCGAGCAACTTTGTGTTATGGATATCGTTAACAACAAATACCTGGTCGCAAGCAGCGACGCAATCAAAGCAATCAACGAGGCATATGCCGCGGCGGAGGTGAAATAATGAACGTTTATGACATCATCAAGAGACCAATCTTGAGCGAAAAGAGCTTTGACGGCATCCAATCAAAACACTATACCTTTGAGGTTGACAAGAACGCGACAAAGCCAATGATAAAGCGCGCGGTCGAAGAAATCTTTAAGGTAAAAGTTGACAGGGTAAACACCGCACGTTACGAAGGCAAGCCAAAGCGTCAAGGCCGCACAGAAGGAAAGCGCGCGGATTGGAAAAAAGCATACGTACAACTTTCCGCAGACAGCAAGCCAATCGAATTCTTTGAAGGATTGCAGTAAGAACCTCGCTTCGCGAGAACCTTGCCCTTCGGGTAATCAACAGCCAACTGAATTAATTAGGGAGAAAAGCAAATGGGTATCAAACGATTTAAGCCAACCAGTCCGGGTTCAAGACACAAAACGATGTCTACTTTTGAAGAGATTACCGACAAGAGTAAGCAACCAGAAAAGTCTTTGACAACCGTCAAAAAGAAAACGGGCGGCCGTAACTTTCAAGGTAAAATCACAACCCGTCACATCGGTGGTGGTAACCGTCAAAAATACCGTATTATCGATTTCAAACGTCAAAAGCACAATGTGCCTGCGGTTGTTGATGGTATTGAATATGACCCAAACCGTTCCGCGAACATCGCACTCTTGCACTATGTAGATGGTTCAAAGGCATACATCTTGGCACCTCTTGGATTGTCCAAAGGTGACAAAGTTGCCGCAGGGCCAAACGCAGAGGTGAAAGTCGGAAACGCAATGCCACTGTCGGCGATGCCAATTGGTTCAACAATTCACAACATCGAAATGCAGCCTGGCAAGGGCGGACAAATCGCACGCTCGGCGGGGAACTATGCACTTCTTGCTGGTCGTTCGGACGGATATGCAACATTGAAAATGCCTTCGGGCGAGATGCGTCGCGTTCCTGAAAAATGCTATGCAACAATCGGACGCGTCGGAAACGTCGACCACGAATTGATTAGTTTGGGTAAAGCGGGCCGTAAACGCCACATGGGTGTAAAGCCAACCGTACGTGGTGTCGTTATGAACCCTGTTGACCACCCACACGGTGGTGGAGAGGGCAAGAGCCCAGTTGGTATGCCTGCACCAGTATCCCCATGGGGAAAACCAGCACTGGGCAAAAAGACCCGCAAACAAAAGAAGCCAAGTAGCAAATTTATAATCAAGCGCAGAACAAAGTAGCCAGGGGTGACCCCCTGGACCCAGTAGGACCAGACAGAAAGAATTTCTAGGAGGAAAAAAGTGAGTAGAAGTATAAAGAAAGGCCCATACGTCCACGCAAAATTGGCGGAACGCGTCGAGGCAATGAACGAAAAAAACGAGCGCAAGGTCATCAAAACATGGTCACGTTCGTCAACTATCCTGCCATCTTTTGTCGGACATACTATCCAGGTTCACAACGGGCGCAAATTCATTCCCGTATACGTCAAGAGCGAGATGGTCGGTCACAAACTTGGTGAATTCTCGCCAACACGTACCTTCCCTGGCCACGGCGGGGTAAAGGCCATCAAGGCAAAGGGCAAAAAAGGTTAAGCGGGGAGCCCCCGCGGGCAATATTGATAAGATTCTTTAAGGAGTAAAAACATGGCAACAAATGTGAGGGAGAGGGCAAAGAAAAGGGCGGAAACACGCGACCGCAGGCCTTTTGCCGTTGCACGATATATCAGGATTTCGGGCGGCAAGGTCGAGATTGTTTTGGACCTTATCCGTGGCAAGTCATACCAAGAGGCTGTGGACATCCTGTCGACAACCAACAAATCGGCTTGTGAACCTGTGTTAAAGGTTGTGCAATCTGCTGGGGCAAACGCCGAAAACAACCAAAACATGCCAAAGGAAACCCTCTATGTTGCCGAGTGCTTTGCAATGCAAGGCCCAACAATGAAACGTATGATGCCACGTGCAAAAGGACGCGGAGACAGAATCTTCAAACGCACCGCACATATCAAAGTAATTCTTGACGAGCGGGGAGCCCCCGCGGGTGATAAGGCCGTTGTGCAAAAAGAAACAAAAAAAGCCACAGTAAAGGCAGCAGCACCAAAGGCCGCGGCTCCGAAAAAAGAAGCAACAGCCCCAAAAGCCGCACCAAAGCCAAAGGCAGCACCGAAGAAAGAAACAGTTAAGAAGGAGGTCGCCGAATAATGGGACAAAAAGTTAATCCACACGGCTTCCGCGTAGGAGTCAACAAAGACTGGAACAGCACATGGGTCGCACCGAAAAAGGACATTGCGAACTTTATCAAAGAAGACCACGAATTGCGCAAGCACATCATGGACAATTACTCTAACAAAGCTGGCGCGAACAACTGTTCTATCTCGAAAATCACAATCGAGCGGACAAGCGGGCGCGTTGCGGTCAACGTATACACGGGTCGTCCAGGAATGTTGATTGGCCAAAAAGGTGCGGGTATCGACAAAATCAAGGCCGAATTGCAAAAAGTTGTTGGCGTAAAGGCACTTGACCTGAACATTAAAGAGGTCAAGAACATCGACGCTGACGCAGTGTTGGTCGCACAATCTATCGCAACACAACTGGAAAAGCGTGTCGCATGGCGTCGTGCGATGAAAATGGCAATGCAAAAAGCCATGAAAGCAGGGGTTCGCGGTATAAAGGTTATGGTTGGTGGCCGTCTTGACGGCGCGGACATAGCCCGCAGTGAACACTACCAAACCGGTATCCTGCCATTGCATACATTGCGCAGTGACATTGAATACGGATTTGCCGAGGCAAAAACAACATTCGGTATCATCGGGGTAAAATGCTGGATATGCCATGGCGAAATCAAAGGCAAGACACGCCGCACAGGGGAAGTAACCCGAAGCACACGCCCAGACCGCGACAGCCAAGAGCGCAACCGTCGCCCAGGTGGATTCGGTGACAAGCGTCGTCCATTCGACCCAAATCGTAAACCACCATTCGGTGACCGCGAACGCCGTCCATTCGACCCAAACCGTCCGCGCCCACCGTTTGACCCAAATCGCCCACGAACACCACGGCCAGAGGGCGGGGCACCACGTCCAACCACACCCGCTAACTAATTAACCAAGAACAGATATATAGGAGACACACACCATGTTAATGCCGAAACGAGTTAAGAGAAGGAAACTTCACCGCGGCCGCATGACGGGAAAGGCCACCCGTGGTAATCAAATTACCTACGGTGACTATGCACTTGTCGCTACCGAGCCATGCTGGATTACAAGCAACCAAATCGAGGCTGCTCGTATTGCTATGACCCGATACACAAAACGTGGCGGTAAAGTTTGGATTAACATCTTCCCGCACAAATCGGTTACAAAAAAACCTGCCGAAACCCGTATGGGTTCGGGTAAAGGTTCACCGGACAAATGGGTTGCGGTTGTGAAACCTGGCCGTGTCCTGTACGAACTGGCGGGTGTGTCCGAGGAAGTCGCGCGCGAGGCCCTTCGTCTTGGTATGCACAAACTTCCATGTAAGTGTAAATTTATAAAACGCGACGTAATTCGCGAAAAACGTTACGTAAAGGGCAAGGTCATCTACCTTGATGAACAAAAGCCAGAGGCAGCAACGACTGCCACAACTCCAACTGAAGGAGGAGCAGAATAATGAACAGAGCTGCACACTATCACAACATGACGACGCCTGAATTGCGCGCCGAATTCCAATCAAAGAAACAAGAGCTTTTCAATCTTCGTTTCCAACACAGCACAGGGCAACTGAAAAACCCTCTCGCCCTGAACACAGTGCGCAAGGACATTGCTCGCGTATTGACCGTATTAAAAGAACGTGAAGAGCAACTTCCACGTAACCCAGGCAAGAGGGGAGCGGCAAAAACCGCCCCAGCCGCAAAAAAAGAGGCACCAGCCAAAAAAGCTAAAAAAGATGAAGGAGGGGCCAAATAATGGAAAAAGTTCAAACAGAAGAACAACGTAGCCTACGCAAAACCCGAGAGGGCAAGGTAGTTTCCAACAAAATGGACAAAACAATCGTTGTCCTGGTTGTGGAAAAAAAGCCGCACCCATTGTACCGTAAAACGGTTACCCGTTCAAAAAAGTTCAAGGCTCATGACGAAAACAACGAATGTGGCATCGGCGACACCGTTGAAATCATGGAAACACGGCCACTTTCCAAGGACAAGCACTTCCGCCTTGTTCGTATAATCGAAAAAGCGAAGTAATCAAAGCAGGCATGTAACTACTAGATAGAGGAGATTATTGAGATGGTTCAACCAGAAAGTAGAATGAATGTGGCCGACAACACCGGGGCCAAACAAATCGGGGTGATACGTGTCTTGGGCGGTTCTTTCCGTCGCAGTGGCGGTATTGGCGATGTTGTTGTTGCATCTGTAAAGGTTGCGACACCTGGTGGCATGGTCAAAAAGGGTGATGTCATAAAGGCAGTTATCGTCCGTACCGTTAAAACAAAAAAACGTGCCGACGGTACACACATCCGCTTTGATGACAATGCGGCCGTTATTATCGACAAAGAGGGCAACCCAAAGGGAACCCGTATCTTTGGCCCGGTGGCAAGGGAACTTCGTGAAAAGGGCTATATGAAAATTGTGTCCCTGGCACCAGAAGTGTTGTAGGCATTTGAACCGATATATATAGGAGAAACAAGATGGACAAAGTGAAAACAAATATCCGCCGCGGCGACAGCGTCGTTGTAATTGCCGGTAAGGACAAGGGCAAAAAGGGTAAAGTGATGATGGTTAACCCAGAAGACGGTACATGTATCGTCGAGGGTGTCAACATTATTATCAAACACAAAAAGGCACGCAGCGCGCAACAAAAGAGCAGCCGCGAGAAAAAAGCTGGCCCAATCCACATTTCAAACGTTCAAATTCTTTGCAAATGTGGCAAGGCAACCCGTGTCGGACACAAATCCGTCAACGGCAAAAATGTTCGTGTATGTGTTCGTTGTAACGAAGTCCTGGATAAAAAATTCGCCAAGGTAAAAGAAAAGGCGAAAGAAACCGAGGCCGAGGCAACCGACAAAGAAGCAACGGCCGAGAAGAAACAACCGCTGAAGCGTCGTGAGGTAAAACACACCGCCGAGTCAAAGGTCAAGGCACCAGCCGCCAGCGCAAAGCCAACCGTAGCCCTTCCAAGAAAAACTGGTGGAGCGTAACCAGGGAAAGAACATAAACCATCGAGGAGAGAATCATGGAAAAAGAACAGGTAGAAAAGAAAAAAGCAACAGCTCCGAAAGCCGCGGCGCCAAAAGCGCCAGTGGCCAAAAAGCCTGTTGCCCCAAAAAAGGAGGCTACCGCTCCTAAATTTCACAACCGCCTGCACCAAAAATACGTGCAAGAGGTCGTTCCGGCCCTCATGCCAAAATATGGCAACATTATGGCCGTGCCAAAAATCGACAAGATTATTTTGAACATGGGTTTGGGTGACTGCAAAGATGACACCAAAAAATTCATGAGCGCGGTCGAGGAAATGGGCCTAATCACCGGTCAAAAGCCAGTAATCACAAAGGCAAAGAAATCTATTTCTAACTTCAAACTGCGCGAGGGACAACGAATTGGTGCAAAGGTCACACTTCGCGGCCGCAAAATGTACCTCTTCCTTGACAAACTTATCTCGGTCGCATTGCCGCGTGTTCGTGACTTTGCGGGATTGAACCCAAAATCGTTCGACAAATTCGGTAACTACGCAATGGGGATAAAGGAACAACTTGTCTTCCCGGAAATCAGTTACGACAAAGTCGAAAAAATCCGTGGGTTCGACATTGCCGTGGTAACCACCGCAATGAACAAAGAAGACAGTCTAGAGTTACTAAAGGCATTGGGATTCCCATTCAAGAAGTAAAAAGGAGCATTTGAATAATGGCAAAGACAGGAAAAAAAGAAACGCACAAAAGAGGTGGACGTCTGAATGGCAAGCCATGCAAAGTGCGCGAAGTTACACGATGCAGCATCTGTGGCAGACCAAAAGCCGTCTTGAAAAAGTACGGGATTTGCCGTATTTGCTTCCGTGAAAAAGCCCTCCAGGGCGAGATTCCAGGCGTACGCAAGTCAAGCTGGTAATCAAAAAAGATAAATTGAACAGTTGATATATTAAAGGAGAAAGACCTGATGAAAAAAGCAAGGAACACAGTCGTAACGGACCCAATCGCGGACATGCTGACCCGTGTGCGTAATGCAATCGGGGCACGTTTCGAGGCGGTAGACGTACCAAGCAGCAAGATTAAAAAAGAAATCGCGCGAATAATGCTCGAGGAAGGTTACGTCGCAAACGTCGAGGAAGTGGCGGACGAAATTGGGCGCAAAATGATTCGCCTGACTTTCAAGCTCCAAGAGGGTAAACAACGCGTTATCCAGGGCCTGCGCCGTGTGTCAAAACCTGGCCTGCGTGTCTATTCAAAGAGCGACGAGCTTCCGCGCGTTCTCTCTGGTCTGGGGATTGCAATCATCAGCACCTCAAAAGGCATCATGACGGACAAAACCGCCCGCGAGCAAAAATTGGGTGGCGAAGTATTGGCTTACATCTGGTAGCCAGGGGGTGACCCCTGGACCCGGTAGGGCAAACGGTAGTTAGAAGTTTTACGAGAAAAATTTTAGGAGAAAGAACATGAGTCGAGTTGGAAAAACAGTAATCACAATTCCAAACGGTGTGAACGTAGAGTTCGCAAATGGTATCGTGACCGTCAGCGGTTCAAATGGCACATTGAAACAAGAAATCAAAACGCCAATTACCGTGGTTGTCGAGGCAGGCACCGTAAGGGTAGAGCGCGGTGCGGAAAACAACCAAGCCCGTGCGCTCCACGGTTTGTACAACCGCCTTATTAACAATATGGTTATCGGTGTGTCCCAAGGCTTTACAAAAACCCTCATTTTGAACGGTGTCGGTTACAAAGCGGCAATGAAAGGCGAAGACTTGGCCCTGAACCTGGGTTACAGCCACCCATCCGAAATCAAAGCGGTTGCGGGTGTCAAATTCAAGGTTTGCACGCCACAGGAAATCGCGGCCCTGAACCTTGGAAAAGAAGGTATCGGTCAAGTCGTCCAAGTATCGGGTGCAAGTAAAGAACTCGTCGGTTCGGTTGCATCAAAAATCCGTGACCTGCGCGTTGTTGAACCATATCACCTGTACGGTATCCGTTACAGTGACGAACGCGTACTACGCAAAGAGTCAAAGTCGGGCGCAAAAGGTAAAAAGAAGTAATTAACATCCGCACACATAATCAAGGAGACAGGAAATGATTATCAGAGAAGACAAAAACAAGGCAAGGAAACAAAGGGCAAAGCGTACCAGTGACATTCACGGTACCGCCGTACGTCCTCGTCTTTCGGTGTACCGAAGCACATCCGAAATATATGCCCAAATCATCAACGATGACACGGGCGAAACTTTGGTGGCGGTCAACAGCCTTCAAAAAGAAATGGCAAAAAAGCTCGAAGGCAAAACCAAAAAAGAGCAATCTTTTATCATTGGCCAAGAAGCCGGGAAACTGGCTCTCGCCAAAAAAATCAAAGAAGTTGTCTTTGACCGTAATGGTTATGTGTACGAAGGGCGCATAGCCCAAGTCGCCGAAGGCGCACGTGAAGTAGGTCTGAAGTTCTAGGGTATAAATAAGGAGAGATAGAGATGGAAGAAAACAAAGAAATCATCGAAGACGTAACCGCCGAGGTTGTTGCCGCGGGTGGGGAAGCTGCGTTGGAACACGGTGCAACCGAAGGGACACTTGTCTCTGCTGATGCCGCCCTGAAATCCAGTGCAAAAGACCACCGCGCCAGTGCAAACGACGCCGCGCGCAAGGCTATGTATTCAAAGGCCGCACCACGCCAAAAGCGCGAGGAACAGGCCGCTGGCGAGATTTCATCAAAACTCATCGGCGTAAACCGTATCACAAAGGTGGTAAAGGGTGGACGTACATTGCGTTTCAACGCCGTTGTTGTTGTCGGTGACAAGGCTGGGCGCGTTGCGGTCGGTTCGGGAAAAGCTCGCGAGGTCACCGAGGCAATCCGCAAGGCCGAGCAAGATGCAAAAAAAGCATTCAAAACCGTACCTATCCGCGGAACAACCGTCCCGCACGAGGTTATCGGAAGATTTGTTACCAGCAAGGTTAAAATCCTTCCTGCCCGCGAGGGTAACGGATTGGTTGCGGGCGTTTCCGTCCGTGCCGTTCTGGAACTGGCGGGGTACAAAGACGTTACCGCAAAATGTTACGGCTCGACCAACAGTACAAACGTCGTAAAGGCAACTATGGACGCACTTGCACAACTGCGCACACGTGAAGAAGTTGCATACCTGCGCGGACGGGCAACCATCTAATCGATACTTAACTTGACACCACATGCATTATAATGCGACAATAATAATTGGAGGATATAACCATGGCAGAAGAAACAAAAAAGGCACCAGCAAAGAAACCAGCCGCACCAAAGGCAGAAAAGCCAGTAAAAGCTGAAAAACCAGTTGCGCCAAAAGTTGAAAAAGAAGTAAAAGCAAAAAAGGCACCAGCAAAGGCCGAGGCTCCATATGTTTCAACTGGCGAGGTTAATGTAACATTGACTGGCGGTTTGCAAGGACAAACAAAACGTCAACTGCGCACTGTCCAAGCTCTTGGATTGAAAAAAGTTGGAGACACCAAACTGCACAAAGACAACCCTGCTATCCGCGGGATGTGCAAACTCGTTGCTCACCTGGTCAAGGTAGAGCCAGTTACAAAATAATTCACCCAGTAATGCGGGGTGGGGCCGAGGGGGCCCAGCAAAAGGAGTACATTATGTTAATTAATGAATTGGAACCGGCACCGGGCGCGAAAAAACGCGCAAAACGTCTTGGACGCGGTATTGGTTCGGGAAAAGGCAAAACCAGTGGTAAAGGTCACAAAGGTCAATGGGCCCGAAGCGGCGGCGGCGTTCGCCCAGGTTTCGAGGGTGGTCAAATGCCTCTTTTGCGTCGTTTGCCTAAACGTGGGTTTACGAACAACTTCGCAAAGGAATACTCTACTGTGAATGTTGGTGCATTGAACCAATTCAAAAAGGGTACCGTAATCACGGCCGAGTTCCTAAAAGACTTTGGTGTTCTTTCAAAAATCGAAGAATACGGTCTTAAAATCCTTGGTGATGGCGAACTCACGGTTGCATTGACCGTCAAGGCAGCCAAGTTCACAAAGCAAGCAAAAGAGAAAATCGAAAAAGCAGGCGGAAAGGCGGAACAGGTATAATGTTTAAAACATTAGTCGAAGCAATGAAAATGAAAGACTTGCGGCGTAAAATTCTTTTTACGTTGCTTTTGCTTTTCATTTTTCGTGTTGGTGCATGGATTCCAATCCCGGGTATTGACCCGACATTGTTCCGCGCATCTATAGATGACAGCGCAGCCTCCAGCTTCCTCCACCTCATGTCATCCTTGGCAGGTGGGGCATTGGCAAACGGTGCTATATTGGCATTGGGTGTTGGGCCATATATTACGTCCAGCATCGTCATGCAACTTCTGACAATCGCAATCCCATCCCTCGAACGTCTTTCAAAACAAGGTGACGAGGGTCGCCGCAAAATCGCGGTTTACACGCGTTACGTTGCATTGTTCATGGCATTGGCCCAGGCCATTGCAATTGTCGTCTCCCTCGGCGCGGGACAAAATATTAAATCTAACCTTCTGGGCGAGGATATCCCTGGCATAGTCGTAAGTATGATTGTTGTTCTGGTCTTGGTCGCTGGTTCGATGTTTACCGTGTGGATTGGTGACAAAATCACCGAGCATGGGGTCAGCAACGGTATGAGCATGCTCATCTTCGTCGGTATCATCTCGACGGGTGTCGGCGCATTCTTCAGCAGCATCGTCGCCGTATTCGACGACATCAACGCAATCTCAACACCAATCGTGTTCATCGTAACCTTGACAATCATCTTCTTCTTTATCGTATTTGTCGACTTGGCTGAACGTCGCATCCCCGTACAATACGCGAAACAGGTCAAGGGCAACAAAATGTACGGCGGACAATCGGCGAACATTCCAATTAAAATTAACGCCGTCGGTGTTATTCCAATCATTTTTGCGTTCAGCTTAATTACATTCCCGCAACTCCTCATGAGCATCTTCGCTCCTGAATCCAACGCCATGGTTTGGTATTCCCAACACTTGGGTGCGGGCAGCTGGGCTAACATGGTGCTAACCGCTCTCATGATTTTGGGTTTCAGCTACTTCTACGCATCCCTGTCATTCAATCCTGACGACGTCGCACGCCAAATCCAACAAAACGGTGGTTTCATTCTCGGGTTCCGCCCTGGTATTCCAACACGTGATTACTTGAAACGCGTGCACAACCGAATCACACTCTTTGGGGCATTGTTCCTTATGTTCATGGCCTTGGTTCCGTCGATTATATTCGTCGCCGTCATGGGTGGGGAAAACGCATTGACCAACGCATTTACATCTATCGCACTCTTGATTGTTGTGTCGGTTGCCCTCGAATTCGATAAACAGCTTCAGGCAAATATGCTCATGAAGTCTTACAAAGGGTTTCTAAAGTAGACCGCGGGGCAGGTCGCCCCAACAGGGGGAACACAGTATGAAGATAATTTTTATGGGTCCCAGTGGGGCTGGTAAAGGCACAATATCCGCATTTATAACACGCGACTATGGTATCCCTCACGTTTCGTCGGGGGATATCTTTCGTGACCACCTGCGGCGGGGCACGGAACTGGGGCGCGAGGTCGAGGGCTTTATGAAAGCCGGCCATTGGATACCCGACGAAATCACAATGAAGGTAATCTTCGACCGTCTGGGCCAACCTGATGTCGCCGATGGGTTCTTGCTCGACGGTGTGCCGCGCACTATGGCCCAAGCCAATTTACTAAACGAACAAATCAACGTCGACCTGGTAATCGAACTGGACGTCTCGGATGAAATCGTCATCGACCGTTTGGGCGGACGTTTTATGTGCCGTGGTTGCGGAACAATTCACAACCGCCGATTTGATTCGGTAGACGTATGTAAAGAATGCGGCGGCGAGTTGTTCCAACGCAACGACGACCGTGATGATGCAATCCGAAACCGCCTGGCATCTTACCGTAAATACGCGTCACAAATTGCCGATTTTTATCGTGACATGGGCAAACTCTTTGTTGTTCATGTAAAACCTTCTGACCTGCCAATCGACAACTACAACACAATAAAAGAAAAACTAGAGGAGTTCTATGGGGATTGAGGTATACAACGAGGCCGAACTTGACCACGTGCGCCACGGTGGCCGAATTTTGTCGGGCGCATTGCAACTGATTGAAAAATCATTACGGGTTGGAATATCCACCCTCGAAATCGACCAAATTGCCGAGGAATTCATCCGCGCAAACGGTGGCGAGCCCAGTTTCAAAGGCACCTACAACTACCCATTCTCCGTATGCACATCAATAAATGACGAAGCCGTACACGGTATGCCGCGCGCCGACAAAATAATCGCCGACGGGGATATCGTTTCTGTCGATGTCGGGGTACGTTACAATGGTTTCTGCACGGATGCGGCGCGAACCTTTGCGGTCGGTAACGTAGGTCCCGAGGCCCTCGACCTAATAAAACACACCGAACAATCATTCTGGGAATCAATTCGGGGCCTAAAGGCAATGTCAAAGGTCGGTGACATCGGCGCACGGATAGAGGACTACATCAAAAAAAACACAACATACTCGATAATACGAACATACTTGGGCCACGGCATCGGCAAAAAACCGCACCAAGACCCACTAATCCCTAATTACCGCTTGGACAAAAAATCCAAGGTCGGACTAAAGGCACATGTGCGCTCGCGCCTGCCCATTGGCTCGATAATCGCAATCGAACCAATGATAAACGCTGGCACCGCGGATGTAAAACTGGCCGATGATAAATGGACTGTTTCAACCGCCGATGGCCGACTATCCGCACACTATGAAAACACACTTATCATCCTTGCGGATGGGGTAGAGGTCGTTACAATCCATGATAAATCTTGATATCGTCTATAGAAAACAAGTATAAATAGCCCCATAAATATATGATAAAATGGTCGGGTATATGGACGGCTTTGTTGGTACGATATGTATATCGCGGGCCGGTCACGACAAGGGCATGTTCTATCTTATTGTACGGGAATTGGACAAAAACCATGTCGGGGTGGCGAACGGACGGAATCGCACAATGGCGAAACCGAAACGTAAAAACATTCGCCATCTGTATGTGACACGGGCCAGGGTTGAAGAGGTCGAAAGACTCCTAAATCACGAGCCGGTCGGCGGCAACCTCAAACTGGTTGCCATACTTGATGCAGTCCAAAGAGGATAAAGAGAGGAGGGCACTTGGCACAAGAAGGCGCAATCGAAGTCGAAGGAAAAGTGGTTGAAGTTATGCGGAATGCCAACTTTAAGGTCGAGGTCAAAAACGCCCGCAGTGGTAACGTGCACGTGGTCCTGGCTTATCTATCTGGAAAACTGTACAAAAACAATATCAAGGTCTTGGAAGGCGACATGGTGAAAATCGAACTCTCACCGTACGACCTGACAAAAGGCCGAATCGTATGGCGTTCAAAGGGCGAGGCCCCAAAACCACCGCAACAATAGAAGGAGAGGACAATGAAAGTAAGAGCAGGAGTTAAAAAGATTTGCGACGCGTGCAAAATTATCAAGCGCGAAGGTAAAGTCATGGTCATTTGTCCAAAAAACCCAAAACACAAACAAACCCAGGGGTAATTTTTTAATCTAACCACATATAAGGAGAGGTAAATATGGCACGGATAGCGGGAATCGACATTCCAAAGGACAAGCAAGTAATGTACTCGCTTTGTTACATTCATGGCATTGGACAACCAATGTCAAAAAAGATTTGCGAAGCAACCGAAATCGACCCAACAACACGGGTAAAGGATTTGTCGGACGCGCAAATCAACACAATCCGTACCTATATTGATAAAAACGTCAAGGTCGAGGGTGACATGCGCCGTGACGTGGCTCTTGACATCAAACGCCTGATGGAAATCGGGTGTTATCGTGGTGTCCGCCACCGAAAAGGCCTGCCTGTCCGCGGACAATCATCAAAACAAAACGCACGTACACGTAAAGGGCCAAAGAAACACGTCACACGTTCAAAAAAGAAATAAGAAATAAACCGAAGACAGAGTAGAGGAGAATCGAAATAATGGCAAAGAAAGAAGCAGCAAAACCGAAACCAACGATGAAAAAGAAACCAACCACCAAACGCAAAAAGAAGGTTTCCCATAACATCGCCCAGGGTCAAGCACACATAAGTGCCAGCTTCAACAATACCATCGTAACCATCACCGACCAATCGGGTGCGGTTCAAACATGGGCCAGCGCGGGTACAAGCGGCTTCAAAGGCAGCCGTAAATCAACACCGTTCGCGGCAACAACCGCCGCCGAAAAGGCAGGGGCCGCCGCAAAGGACATGGGCGTTAAAAAAGTCGACGTCATGATAAAGGGCCCTGGACACGGCCGTGAAAACGCAATCCGTGCCCTGCAAACCGCGGGATTGGAAGTCACATCTATCACAGATGTCAGTCCCGTCGCCCACAACGGTTGCCGTCCACCAAAACGCCGCCGCAAGTAATTCAATTCAACTACTACTTATAATAAGGAGATACACATGGCAAGAGAAACAGGACCAAGTTGCAGACAATGCCGTCGGGAAGGCATGAAGCTCTTTCTAAAAGGGGAGCGTTGTGTTTCCCCAAAATGCGCAATGGAACGCCGCCCAGTTGTCCCTGGACAACACGGCCTCATGCGTCGCAAAGAAAAAGAATACGGAACACAATTGCGTGAAAAGCAAAAGGTCAAGCGCGCCTATGGTGTCCTTGAACGCCAATTCCGTAACCTTTACGAAGAGGCTGTTCGCATGAAAGGCGTTACTGGTGAAAACCTGCTTTCCATGTTGGAACGTCGTTTGGACAACGTCGTTTACCGTATGGGTATCGGGTCATCCCGTAAAGAAGCCCGTCAAATCGTTTCCCACCGTCACATCACCGTGAACGGTCGCCCTGTCAACATCTCGTCATACATCGTCAAAAAAGGCGACAAAATCGGTATAAAGGAAAACAAGCGCGAGCTTGAAATGTTCAAAGACCTGAAAAACCAAAAACCTATCATGCCAAAATGGTTGGAATTCAACGGTGACAAACTTACTGGAACAATTCTCGACCTGCCTGCACGTGACGACATCGACCTGAACATCCAAGAAAACCTTATCATCGAACTTTACAGCCGTTAAACCAAGGGGCTGTAGTTACAACTTGGGGACTATTACAAATTTTGGAGGTGCATTATGCAAATGGAACTTGAAAAGCCACGGATTAACATGACCGAATCCGCCAGCCAAAGGTCAGCAAAATTTACCGTAGAACCGCTGGAACGCGGTTACGGGAACACACTCGGAAACATGTTGCGCCGTGTTCTTCTTTCATCTCTTCCTGGTGCGGCTGTTGTTGCCATCAAAATCGAAGGCGTGATGCACGAATTCTCAACCGTTCCTGGTGTTGTGGAAGACGTCACTGACATCGTCCTTAACCTCAAAAACCTTGTTGTTAAAACGGTATCTTCGGACCTTGGCTTCCGCGGCGTAATGCGTATCAAATCGAAAAAAGCTGGCGTCGTAACTGCAAAGGACTTTGAATTCTCGTCCGACATCACCGTCTGCAACCCTGACATGGTCATCTGTACCTTGGATGGTGGGCACGAGCTAAACATGGAAGTAATCATCGGCCGTGGCCGCGGTTACGTCGTTGCAAAAGACCACAAAGGCGCAACCGAAAACATCGGAACAATCGCAATAGACAGTCTCTTCTCACCGGTTGAAAAGGTAAACTACTATGTCGAGGCCGCTCGTGTCGGCCAAAAAATCGACTACGACAAACTGGTTGTGGAAGTCACAACAAACGGCAGTGTAGAGGCCCGCGAAGTCGTATCCCTCGGCGCACGCCTTATCCAAGACCACCTGCAAATGTTCGTCGACCTGGTATCGGGCATGACAAACATCGTTACATTGATTGACCGTCAAGAAGACGCAAAAGTCAAAATCCTTGAAATGTCAATCGAAGACCTGGAACTGTCCCCACGTTCAAGCAACTGCTTAAAACGTGCAAACATCAACACAATTGATGACCTTACACGCAAAACCAAATCTGAAATGTTGCGCGTCCGCAACTTGGGCAGCAAATCTCTTGACGAGATTGAACAAAAATTGATAAACCTTCTTGGGCACGGATTCCGCCAAGAAGACGACCAGGCCTGAAGGCCAGGACCGCAGCATAGAAAAGTTGCGGGGCAGTATAACTGCCAGAGCGAGAGGCTCGGTAAACTACTAAAAGAGGAGAACTAAAAAATGGCAAAACCAGCAAAATTGGGAAAACCAACCGACCAACGTATGGCAATCATGCGTAACCAGGTCAGCACCCTTCTATGGAACGGTCGCCTGGAAACAACTGTCGCAAAGGCAAAATCTGTTCGCGCAATCGCGGAAAAGATTATTACCATGGCGATGAACACCTACACCGACACCGTAAAGGTCGAAAAAGAAGTCGTCAACGCAAAAGGTGTAAAAGTTAAAAAGAACGTTATGCAAGACGGTCCAACCAAATTGGCTGCTCGCCGTCGTATCATGACCAAGGTCTACGACCTGCACGAAATCAAATCGGCCGAGGAAACCAAACGCTCATTTGAAAAACGTACAAAAAATATCAACCACCCACTCGTTGAAAAAATCTTCAACGAACTTGCACCACGCTACGCAAAACGCGCAAAAGAACTGGGCCAGGGCGGGGGATACACACGTATCATGAAACTCGGAAACCGTAAGGGCGACGATGCCCCAATGGCAATCATCGAATTGGTTTAATTAAAAAAAGGGGCTTTGACCCTTTTTTCTATGCCGTTAAAAATAACTTACATCGCATCGACCTGAACCTCGCCGCACAATATATCACTATACGAATACGTCAGGGCATCCGTATCATTAATACGCACAACAAACACCCGCGAAAAGGCATTTTCAATAACACCGCGATAATTATGCACCTGCTTACGTCCGCGACAAACCTGCATTTTAATATCTTGGCCCACCATCTCATCAATCTTCTGTCGTATCATATCAATCGTTAAACCATTTTTCTTTGTCATTGGTTCTATTTATTGCCAAAACCCTCATAGATTAGACTAACAACTTATTGGGGAGGGGGCAAAATGTCGTTTGAAGTGGTGCATGGAGAAAAAAGACCAAGGGGCCTAGAACAAATTATGAAATCACAGATACGTGTCGAGGGCCGTATCGAACTTAAAACGCCCGCCAAACGGATACTCGAAACGTCCGCGCGGTGCTTTATGACCGAGGTCGAACGAACCGAGGCCGAGGTCACAATGCGTGGCACCGTAACAACCCGTGTCATTTTCATAGACGAAACAGACATGTATAACAGTGAAGAACGCACGGACAGCTTCACCGAAAAGGTAAACCTGCAAAACCACGAAACAATAACCTCGGTCGCGCCGATGGTTCATGTCATGGAAACTCGCCACAATGACGCGGGCGGGGGAATGGTCGACGTAATCAACGTGATTGAACTCGTCATGATGGGACTGGTAACGCGAGAGGTTCGCTTTGTCGCCGACCTGCGTGGCGATGTCGAATGCCGCCGCGAAACGGTGGCTCTACCGTCATTCGGCGCGCAAATGACCTCCCGCTTTGAAATCGAAGAAACCATCGACCTGGACAAAGACTGTGACGGGGTACTGGGCACGGATATCGTTGCGGGCCTGCGCGATGTAATCATTGGCGACGGCAAGGTAGTCCTAAAAGGCGTCATGAGTGCAAACGTAATCTCCGTCCGCGCGGGCGGCGTCCACGCCGAGGTTCGCGAATTCGACTTCTCCAAAACATTGACGCACCGTGACTTGGGAATCGATGACAAAATGACGGGACGCATAACGGTGGGCGCGGTAACAATGCGCACCGACAACCGCGAACGCCCTCAACTAACCGTGGTCGCCGAGCTAATATTCGTTGGATACACCGTAACCACGGAAACGGCCGAATCCATCACCGACGCATTTTCGTACACAAATGCATTGGATTTTGTGCGCGGAACGGCGCAAACCACATCCGTATTGCCACAACACAACTCGGTGCTAGAGGTCGAGGGTAACCTAACGATGCCTGCCAATGCGCCGTTTATAACACGCATCTGCTCCGTCAGCGGTGCTCGGGTCAGCGGCACTAACATCGTCGTGGCAACTGACCGTGCAACTGTCGAAGGCATGATTACGGCACAAATAGTCTACGAGTGCGAGGAACGCGGCATCCACATCCACACTGTCAACGTTCCATTCTCGGTCGCAACCCGTGTTGACGGACTGACAACTGCCCACAACGTCGCATTGTCGGTAACTGTCCTGGCTTGCCGTGTAAAGGCCCGCCGCGGCCGCGAAATCATGGTCGATGCACGGGTGGCGATATCACTCTCTGGGGTATCTAACGTCGAAACCGCGGTCGTAACCGACATCACCCTGGGGGCCGAGATTCCGCGCGACACATCTGCCATCCTTATATACACCGTTCTGGACGGTGAAACACTATGGGATGTTGCCAAACGTATCGCCGTTCCAACCGCCGAAATCACTGGCCAAAACCCTGAAATGGGCGAAAACCTAAAATCGGGCGACAAAATCTTCATCTACCGCCAACATGTTATCAACTTCTAAATCCCTGTCAATGATATACACATGAAAGTAGTCATTGCTGGGGTATTCGTTCTAATATCGGTCGTCATACTTGCGTTTGGCGGCCTTTTTACTCTCGGTACCCCTAATGCTGGTGTCGACGATTTCCTGCGGTTTCATATCCGTGCAAATTCAAACACCGCCTCCGACCAAGAGGTCAAATACCTAATAAAACAAGAAATCCTAAACCAATTCACCCCAATCTTCTCGGGCGTAACATCTCGCGAAATGGCAATGACAACCTTGGGGGGAAACATATCCCGCCTGGAACGAATTGCAAACAACGTCCTGCACGCAAACGGCAAATCATACACTGCTCGCGCGTTCCTGCGCTCCGAATACTTCCCAATGCGAACATACCATGGATTCACATTGCCCGCGGGAAACTATGACGCCCTAATAATCGAACTCGGCCTCGCCCGCGGCGAAAACTGGTGGTGTGTGGTCTATCCACCCCTCTGCTTCCTCGACAATAACATAGGGGGCGAGAGGGGAGTGGTCTATCGCTCCCGTCTCCACGAAATCATCCGCCGCTTCCAATAAAAAAGTCGCGCCCAGCGCGCGTTACACGCGTCCCGACTTTTTTGGACATTAATGAATCCAAAAAATCACACGGAAATATCTGACGATATTTCCTAGGTCTTAAAAAAAGAGTAAATCTTCTAAAAATTAGTTACACCGCTATTCGCACCGCGCCTTGCTGCATCAATACTGTTTTGGCTGACTGTTTCAAACGAAGCAGTCAAAAGTTTTTCCGCATGTTTATATGCCTTTACGGCAATTACCTTGTTGTACATTGCCGCCTCATCGGCATTCCCCATGTCAAAACGCATCGGATATGTTCTCCCGACAAAACCATATGTTAATCTGTTATACCAATTTGGCGGCGGATAATAAACACGTGACCCTAAAACAGGGCAGTTATAATAAAGTCGGTCTTGTGTCTCTGTCCCAACTTGGGGTGCAAATGGAGACTTGTCTTCCCGATACCATTTTGAAACCCAACCTTGGTTTGTTCTCTCGGGGAAGTTGTACCAACGCATCATAGGCGTGGCTTTGGCCGCATCAACAATGGTACCGCACGTCATTAATTTCACGCGTGATTTATCATCATTATAATGTCCGCAACGAATGGCTCGAAAAGGCCTATTTTTCTTGTCCGCTAACTCTACCAAGAACATATGACATCTAATATTTCGCATGAACCAATTATACTACATGCCCCATCTAAACGGCAAATATATTGGTTATAATGTCACCAACCCCCTTGACGCCCAAAAATCTCATGCTACCCTAAAATGTAAAGGAGGGTAGTATGTCTGGTTTCTCGGCTGCCAACGAGATATGTTTTTCATCTTCTGCGGATACACTGTGGATGTTACATACTGTAGGTGTACCAGTCCTCGAAGACAAAAAACACATCTCGGGCGCGCCTCGAAAACCCCCCCCCAACAGAAAAACATAAAAAGTAAAAACCCCCCCCAAGGCCCAGAACGGAAAACTCTTCGGAATTTTGCTCGAACTGTGATATATGTAAAATACATCTTGGAAAATTGGAGGAAAATAAAATGACAACACACCACAGCCCAGCGGTAAAGGTAACAAACCCGGACATGGCACTAAAACTGTTAAAAGACGGTCACGCACGATTTCTGGCAAACGAATTGGCCGAATCAAACCACCCATTGTCGAAAATGAAAACCGGAACTCAACAAAGTCCATTCGCGGCAATCCTGGCCTGCGCCGACAGCCGTTGCGCCCCCGAAATCCACTTTGACCAGGGAATCGGAAACCTCTTCGTCGTCCGTAACGCGGGCAATGTCGCGGACAAAGAGGCCATTGGCTCATTCCAATTCGCAACCAATGTCCTGGGCGCGCAAATAATTGTGGTCGTCGGACACACCGAATGCGGCGCGGTCTTCAACGCCCAAGACGGGACAAAAGTAGAGCTAGAGGAACTGCAATACGTCCTAAATAACATCAGCTGCAAAGTCGAGGGGGCAAAAACACGGGAAGAAAGTCTAGAAATGAATACACGGGCCCAGGTCGAGATACTAAAAAACTCAAAAGGCATCACCGTTCCCGTATATGGATGTATATATAATGTTGCAAACGGCCAAATAGAATGGTTATAAAGGAATAAACATGCTTGTCGCGGATGAAAATTGCAAAAGAAACACTCGACGGGTCGCGGCCCTAACCATCTCGTCCCTATTCATCATGGGATACCTGAACGCGCTTTCATTACATACATATGACTTGGATGCAATGATTACCGCGCAAACTGGCAACTTGGTTTGGATGGGTATCAACCTCGGTTCGGGATATTGGGTAGCACTACTGGAAAACCTCGGACTACTCTTCGGCTTTATGTTCGGGGCGGTGTTCGCACTCTATACCTACAAGATGTTTCGGAACAAACAACTACAATTCTTCTACAACTGGACTGTCTTCATCGTTCCAATAATCCTTTATCCGTTGCTATTCCAATATTCCGCACCGCCCGTTATCTCGTTTCTAATTTTGGGATTTGCTGCGGGGGCGACGCTGGGATTCTTCCGAAAAATCTACCATATGGAAATCAACACATCCATGGCCACCGCGAATGTGCGATTTATGGGCCTCTACTTCGCAAAAGGGTTTTTCAAGCGGGACACTCGGGGAAGCCAGGGCAGGGCAACCTTCTTCATATTCTTCATCGCTGTATTCGCATTCGTGTTCGGGGCGTTTACATATATAATGTTCTCGCGTATGGATATTGTTGTAATCGGTCTGGTCATATTCTGTGTGCTTCCGTACTTACTCTGTCCGGTGCGCGTAAAGATTGGCACATGCGATAATTATGCGGCCGAGGAAGACAAGCCGGACACCAACGAACTATTCGTTGCAAACCTGCAAAAACTTGTGACAATGGCCCAAAGCTCCGACGACGTAACCCTAAACGCATCACCTACGGAATTGGAAAAATTCAAAGAACTGCTGACAAAAATGGTAGACTAGAGCAGTAAATTTGATACCTAATATTAAAACTCCCTATTGACAGAATTGCACGATAAATGTTATCTTTATACTATGTAGGGGGCACTATGCCCATTATATGGTATGGGGGTAACTCATGATAATTAATCGTATTGGTAACTTTGGCTTTCTCGGCGGAGACAACTTGGCACTTGACATACTACTGGTCATTGCTATTATTGCCGTCGGGGTTTTTTTAATAGCCGCAATCGTCTACTTCTTCTCTTTATGGAATGGACGAAACGGACGACGCAATGGCGAGGGTGGCGGCCGCGACCGAAGCGCCGAGCGACGCGAACGTGACTTGGAACGACGTGAACGGGAACAACGCGAACGCCAACAACGGGATTTGGAACGGCGAGAACAAGAACAACGTGAACGCGAACAGGCCGAGCGTGAAAAACGCGAGAAGGAATTAAAAGACCGCGAAGAAGCATTAAAAAAAGAACAGGAGAAAAAACCAGAACCACCAGCTCCGCAATCCCAGCCCCAAGAAAAAGAAGCATTCGGTGACTTTACAAGAAACGAAGTAGCAACAAGGCAAAAAGCAGAAGAAGCGAGGACAAACCAAGTGACAACAAACCCGGGGAACAGACCACCATCAAACCCAAACCGCCCAGCAGGCGGTCGGAGCTTCTTTGACGAAATGAACAAAGAAGACCAAGAGATTTTCCCAAAACGCCCCCCAGCAAATCAGCAACAGCCACAACAACGCCCCCAACAGCAACAGCAACAGCCACAACAACCACCGCAATACCGTCCGCCGGCGAACCAACAACAGGGCTCGCCATTTGGAAATGGACAAAATGACCCATTTGCCCAACAGGCGCAACAACGCCCGCAACAACAACCACAACAATCTCCGTTTGCACCGCAACAAAACCCGTACAATAACCAAATGATGCAACAACCGCAAAACGGAGCAGGGGACAAGGCAACCCAAGAAAAATTTGACAAAATCCTGGACCAACTCCAGGCACAAAACGCGGCCCAGGCCGAGGCACTGCGAAAAGCCCAAGAGGACCAACGCCAAAACCAAGAAAACCAACGCCGCGCGGCCGAAGACCAACGCTTTGCCGCAATGCAACAACAATTGGATGCTCGTAACCACCACCAACAACCACAAGACAATTCAAATGCCCAGGTCGAGGCAATGCGCCGCGAGATGGAAGAAATGCAACGCCGTATGGAACGCGAACGTGAACAGGCCGCGGCCCAAGCCCAAATGGAACAAAAGAACGCACAACTAGAACAAATGCGTCGCGACATGGAGGAAATGCAGCGCCGCATGGCCGCTGGAACATCATCTCCTATGGCATCATCACCTGTCCAAAACCAAGAAATGATGGCGCTCCAACAACAAATCGCCGAAATGCAGCGCAGCATGGAAAAAGAGCGCGAGCGTATGCAACGTGAACAGGCCGAGCGCGAACGCCAAGCACAATTCGATGCACAACAGGCGGCAACCCAAGCCCAACTTGACCAAAAGAACGCCCAACTGGAAAAAATGCGCCAGGAAATGGAAGAAATGCAACGCCGCATGACAACACCTGCCGCCGCTGCCCAAAACCCAGAGGTCGCGGCACTCCAACAACAAATTACCGAAATGCAACGAAACATGGAAAAAGAGCGCGAGCGCATGCAACGTGAACAGGCCGAGCGCGAACGTCAAGCCGCTTTCGATGCACAACAACAAAAATACACTGATGCATTGCGCCAAATGCAAGACCGCAACGACCAAACAATCGCTGACCTCCAAGACCAAATCGCGCGTTTAGCACACGGTTCGGAACGTGAACACGTTCAACAACGCATCGACCGCGAAAACGGCGACCACGACATGCTACGCCGTGAAATGGAAAAACAAATGCAGGCCCTGGCTGACGAACGCAACGCACAACGTGCCGAGTTCGAGGCAATGAAAGAACAAATGCGCCGCGAAGCCGAGGAAGAGCGTGCCCGAAAAGAGGCAGAAGAGCAAAAGCGCAAGTTTGAAGAAGAAATGGAACGCCAACGCGTAGAGCTGTCCGCCCTTAAACAAAACCTGCTTGCCGAGCGTGAGAAAATGATGTCGGCAATAGGGGAGGAACGTGCCCGCCTCGAAAGAACCATCGTCGACGCAGAAGAAAAAGCGGCAAAACGCGCCGAAGAGCTAAAACGCATGGAGCACGAGCAACTGCAAAAAGCCGCCTACGGCCCGCAAAGCCCATATGGTTACCAGCAACAACAACGCCCGCAACACCAACAACAATATGGCCCATACCAACCTGACCAATATGGCAACACTTACGGAAACCAATATCAACAACCTGAACCACAGGTAAAAGTCGTCGAAAAAATTGTCGAGGTTGAAAAACCTGTCGACCGCATTGTCGAGGTCGAAGTCGAAAAGATTGTTGAAAAACTCGTCGAGGTCGACCGCCCAGTCGAAAGAATCGTTGAAGTCGAAAAACTGGTCGAGGTAGAGAAATTAGTTGAAGTTGAAAAAATTGTAGAGGTAGAAAAGCCAGTTGACCGCATCGTCGAAGTCGAGAAGATTGTTGAAATCGAAAAGATTGTCGACCGTCCATTTGAAACCATAGTCGAGGTCGAGAAAATCGTCGAAGTGGAAAAACCTGTCGAAGTCATCGTCGAAAAAGAAGTTGAAAAGCTCGTCGAAGTAGAGAAACTGGTCGAGGTCGAAAAACTTGTCGAAGTTGAAAAGATAGTAGAGGTAGAGAAGCCAGTTGACCGCATTGTCGAAGTCGAGAAAATTGTGGAAGTCGAAAAGATTGTCGAGGTCGACCGTCCGTTTGAAACCATAGTCGAGGTCGAGAAAATCGTCGAGGTGGAAAAACCAGTAGAAGTTATCGTCGAAAAAGAAGTTGAAAAGCTCGTTGAGGTCGAGAAACTTGTCGAAGTAGAAAAACTCGTCGAAGTAGAGAAACTGGTCGAAGTTGAAAAAATCGTCGAGGTCGAGAAAGAAGTCGAAGTCGAAAAGATTGTGGAAGTAGAGAAAATAGTTGAAGTCGACCGCCCAGTGGAAGTTGAAAAAATCGTTGAAATCGAGCGTATTGTCGAGGTCGACCGCCCGGTAGAGGTCGAGAAACTTGTCGAAGTAGAGAAGCTCGTAGAGGTTGAAAAAATCGTCGAGGTCGAGAAACTGGTCGAGGTCGAAAAGATTGTTGAAATCGAATCGGCAGCCCTGAAACAAGAGGCCGAGCAACTGGCCGCACGTAACGAACAACTCATTGCCGACATGGCGCAACTGCGCGACACGAAAAACACAGAAATGGAAGCCGAGCGCGCACGTATGCAACAACAAATCCGCGCCGAGTACGAGGCCAACGAACAACGTCTGAACCAAAAATACCTTGAACTACGTGCCCAACTGCAACAGGAAAGTGTAGACCTTGAAGCCCGCGTAGAAGGCATTCGTGAGGAACAAGAGCAACTCAAACTGGCAAAAGACGAATTGGCCGAAGAACGTGCAATGGTAAAAGAACGCATGGAGCTAGAGCTAGAGGTCGAACGCGCTAAACTTGACGCCGAAAAAGCACGTATCGAAGCACGTCTAGAAGGCGAAAAGGCAAAACTCGAACTGCGCCTGGAAAAAGAAAAAGTTCTAATTGAAGGTCAAAAAGAAGTCGAACTGATGAAGAAGATGGAAGAGGACAGAATGTTCTTGGAAACGGAACGCACCCGCCTCGAAGAGCAAAAACTCACATTGGAAACCCGCCTGGTCGAGGAACGCAGACTGCTGGAACAACAACTCGAATTCGAACGCGAGAAACTCATCGCCGCCGAACGCGAACGAATGATGAGCCAAGTTGGAACAGAAGCCTCCGCAGAAGACCAACGCCGCCTGCAACTTGAAAAACTAGAGGCCGAACGTCGCTTCGCCGAAGAAAAGCGCGAGCTCCAAGAACGCATGACCGCCGAACGCGCCCGCCTAGAGGCCGAGGTTCGCGAAATCTCCGCACTGCTCGTCCAAAAAGACGAACAGGTACAGGAAATGCGCGCAAACCCTGGCACCGTGATGGTTGTCGACGAAGGCAAACTTGAACTGGAAAAAGCCAAGTTAAAGGCAGAGGTCGAGGCTGAACGTGCCCGCCTGCGTGAAGAACACACACGCACAGAATCCGAACTGCGCGCCCGCTACGAACAACTGCAAGTCGGCCTGCGCCGTCAAGAAGAACAACTCTCCGTCCGTGCAAGTGAATTGGAACTAAAAGAACAACAAATCACGAACGAAGAAACACGCGTAATGCAGGAACGTCACGAAATCCACACCCTCATCACCGAACGCGTGTACACCGCCGATGAACGTGTGAAAATCGTGGAAGACTACCAAGGCCGCTTGGAACAACTGCGCGAACGTCTGCGTGAAAACGAAAAGGCCCTGCGCGGAAACAACAAGGAATTCATCCCATTGCGCCGAATTCGCGACACCCTTGAACGCGACATGAAACTCCTGCGCAAACGTGAGGCCATCGTCGCCCGTCAACAGGTTCTTGTGTACGGTGTCAACAACATCACAACCCTGGACCCAGAGCGCGTCAAAAAACTCGAACAAGACGTTCAGCAACTCACTGGTCTGCAACAATCCGTCGCGAACTGTGAAGACATCATGCACAAAAACCGTGACCGTTTCCCAACTCTGGAAAACTTGGACAAGGTATTGCGCGGACAAAACCGTCAAATCCGTTCGGACATCGAAGAATACGAAAAAGCAATCTCATTCTTCGAGACCCAATCCGCATCCGAGTAACAACCAAAGAACCCCCGAAAGGGGGTTTTTTGTTGGGGATTTTGTCGAAACAAATGCTATATTAAGAGGGTGAGACGGCGGTTCTTCATATTCTCTATTTATCGGGGCGTATTGTTTACTGGGTTGGCAATTGCGCTAACTCTTGTTGCCGTTTTTGGTGATGCAATTCGTGCGCACTATTTCGGCGACAGCTCGGCTTTCCGCCATACAACGGGGGAGCTGGCCGTTCACACAATCGATGTGGGGCATGGCGACGCGATTGCAATTCGTTTTCCGTGCGACCGTGTCGCGTTGATTGATGCGGGCGATGTTGGATATACGGGCCGAATTTCCGATTATCTTCGCCGCCGTGTAACTGGTCGCCGCGGTCGGATTGATTGGGTTGTGCTAACACATCCGCATCTGGACCATATGGGTGGCATGACCGAAATTCTAAATAACTTCGATATCGGGGTAGTATACAGGCCATTGATAAGCAGTCAAAGCACCCACGACACAAACAACGGCACGGTTACATTCATGGGCGGTGAAACCCCACACCCCGTATATACGGATGTAATCTATGCCACATATGCCAACGCCGAAGACGTGCGGATTTCCACCGCGGGAACATATTTCGGAACTCCATATTGGCGGATGTTCTTTCATACGCCTACCGTTGATGGGACATGGGCGGGAATGCGCCATGCGAATATGAATGAAATGTCGCCGATTATGACCTTGGAATTTGGCAATCAAATCTTTGTGTTCACGGGCGACGCAGGCTTCATGGCCGAGGGCGACTTCCTTCTCACCGACACCGCACGCTATATGTTTGGAACGGGGCGGCGCGACCGCACGGTGCATCTAAATGTCGGCCATCATGGAAGTAACGGCAGCACAGGCAACGACTTCCTCCGTCTAATCCAACCAACCACCGCAAGCATTAGCGTCGGCACGCGGTTTGAAACCCTGCCGTCCGCCACCGCCATCAATCGAATTCGCGGAAATGGGGTAACGCGGGAAAACCTCTTCATCACCGCCGACTCAGGAGCCATCGCGATTGTGACGGACGGCAATACATGGAATGTTCACGTCGGTTTTCGCAACCCGCCTAATCTGTGGTGGCTGTTTTCCCTTTTAATCATCGGCTTGTGGTTTGCCTGCTTTTTTGATTGGAAAAGAGCACATAATTAGTGCACTTTGACGGAGTTTTTAGGCACTTTCCACAATATATTGTGTATAGAGAAATTTTGCTTGCACAATATGTTGTGGTTTGGTAGTTTAGACACATACACATATTGTGGGCAATGGCCCAAAGGGAGGAATCATGGCAAAGCAGGTGCTAAAGCGAGACGGAACAAGACAGGCGTACAACCGAAAGAAAATTGCGGACGCGATTTACAAAGCGGTAGAGGCATGCGGGGGGAGTGACCGTGCCCCATGCGAGGCAATCGCAGAGGCGGTAGAGGTTGAAATCACCGAGAACTTTACTGGCCGCAAAATCCCAAACGTGGAACAGGTCCAGGACATCGTCGAACGTCACCTGATAAAGGCGGGCTATGACCAGGTTGCAAAGGCCTACATCCTTTACCGTGAAAAACGCCGCGGCGCGCGAGAGGAAAATGCCCTTATCGGTGCAACCATCCAAACGTTTGAAAAGTACCTGGGCGGCGATGACTTCGCTATAAAGGAAAACGCGAACCAACAAAAATCCGTTATGGGACTTATGAACTTTGTTCGCGAAGAATTTACAAAGCGTTACTGGCTGAACGAAGTATACCCATTTGAAATCGCCGAGGCTCACCGCAGCGCGACATTCCACATCCACGACCTTGGATTCTTCGGCGCATATTGCGTGGGCTGGGACGTCAAACAAATCCTTATGATGGGCTTCACGGGCGTTCCGGGCAAGATTTCGTCCGCACCACCAAAACACTTCCGCACCGCATTGGGCCAAATCTGTAACGCCACATTCACGTTCCAAGGCGAAACTGCGGGGGCCCAGGCATGGAGTTCCTTCGACACCTACTTGGCACCGTTCATTAAATACGACGGCCTAAACTATAAACAGGTTAAACAGGCTCTCCAAGAATTCGTATACAACATGAACGTTGCGACCCGCGTGGGCTTCCAATGTCCATTCAGCAACATCACCCTCGACCTAAAATGCCCAAAAACCCTCGCCAACGAACACGTCATCATCGGCGGGGAACCCCAGGCCGAAACATACGCTCAATTCCAAGAGGAAATGGACATGTTCAACAAGGCCTTCTGTGAAATCATGCTGGCCGGCGACGCCCAGGGCAGGGTCTTCAGCTTCCCAATCCCAACAATCAACATCACCACCGCAACCGACTGGAAATCACCCGTCATGGACGCAATTATGGAAATGACATGTAAATACGGAACACCGTACTTTGCAAACTTCGTGAACAGCGACCTGGACCCCGAGGACGCCGTATCCATGTGCTGCCGTCTCCGTCTGGACGTGTCCGAACTTCGTAAAAAGGGCGGCGGTCTCTTCGGCTCCAACCCATTGACGGGCAGTATCGGTGTCGTCACAATCAACCTCCCACGTCTGGGGTACAAAGCCGACAACGAGGCAGAGTTCTTTGAAAACCTCGAACGCATCGCTAACATGGCGAAAAACAGTCTCGAAATCAAGAGAAAAATCGTCGAAGACCAAACGGTCAAGGGCCTGTACCCATACTGTAAATACTATCTCCAAGGCATCAAAGACGGCAAGGGCGCGTACTGGGCCAACCACTTCTCAACAATTGGTCTGGTCGGAATGCACGAATGTCTTCTGAACTTCCTGGGCGCGGACAAGGGCCTAGACACGGAAGAAGGCAACGCCTTCGCCGTGAAAATCCTTAACTTCCTGCGCGGCAAAATGCAAGAGTACCAGGCCGAAACGGGCAACGTCTACAACCTAGAGGCCACACCAGGGGAGGGTACTCAACCGCGCTTTGCAATCATCGATAAAAAACGTTACCCTGATATCATCACCCAGGGCGGCGACACCCCATACTACTCCAACAGCAGCCAAATGCCGGTCGCGTTCACTGACGACGTGTTCAAGGCTGTCAAGATGCAAAACGAACTGCAATCCCTGTACACGGGCGGAACGGTGTTGCACGTCTACATGGGCGAACGTCTCGAGGACAAAGAAACCGCGAAAAACCTCATCCAAAAAATCTTCAACTCGAACACTCTGCCATATGTTTCCCTAACCCCAACCTTCAGTGTCTGCGCCGAACACGGCTACCTAAAGGGTGAACAATGGACATGCCCAACATGTAAAGGCGACACCGAGGTCTGGAGTCGCGTCGTCGGCTTCCTACGACCTGTCCAAGACTATAACGCAGGAAAGCGCACAGAATACAAAGACAGGGTAAAATACAAGGTTTCAGGTAGCTGCAACTAAAGAGGGGGCGGGGCAGGCATGAAAATTGCAGGTTTCCAAAAAAACAGTTTCATAGACTTTCCGGGAAAGATAGCTTCGGTTATCTTTCTTGGCGGTTGTAATATGCGGTGTTATTACTGTCATAACTACAACATATTGTGTTCTTCGTCGAATACCCACGACTTCGCCAACATATTGCCGCAAATCCGCGACCAACTGGGTTTCATCGATGCGGTGGTAGTCAGCGGCGGTGAACCAACCCTATACCCGCACTTGGAACAACTGATTCGGGAAATCAAAGGCATGGGACTGCTCGTGAAACTGGACACAAACGGCACTAACCCCCGATTGATGAAAAAACTGGTGGGGGAGGGCTTGGTCGACTACGTGGCAATGGATATAAAGGCTGGGCCGACCAAATACGACCAAATAACCATGGTCAAAAACCCAATGGACAAAATCCGCGAATCGATACAATTTCTAATTGGCCAGGATAATGTAAACTACATGTTCCGAACAACCTTGGCTCCAATTCTGGGGGCGGATGATATGGCCGAAATCGCCGAACTAATCCGCGGGGCGAAAACCTACCAAATCCAACAATTCGTTCCAAACGAATTCTCAAACGACCAATCTGTCATTATGTTCCCACATACACTTGCCATGGCCCAGGGTTTTGCTGATATAATAGGGGAGAGTGTGGGGGAGGTACTACTGCGTGGGTTCTAGGGGCAAATCACTCGTAATTGTGTTGCTTCTATGTGTCATAACACTATCTCTTGTGGGCTGTGCGTCGCGTACCCCCGACAATCCGCCTGATGTCGGGCCTGATTTGCCCAACGTCCATCACTTTGAACGTCGTGTGTTTGAACTAACAAACATCGAACGGGAACTTCATGGCTTGCACCCCCTGATATGGGATTACACATTATGGACGGCGGCCCGTGACCATTCCCTGGATATGGAGGGGAACAATATCTTCGGCCACACGGGCTCGGACGGCACAACTCCGCGCCAACGCATCGAACGGGCGGGAATAACATGGGCAACGGGGTGGAGCGAAAACGTCGCCCGTGGCCAAATAAGGCCCGAAGATGTCGTCGCCGCATGGATGAATTCGCCTGGACACCGTGACAATATCCTGCGCGTGACCTCAACACATATGGGCGTGGGCTACATCGAACGACGGCCTGGCGGCTTGGCCATTTCTCCGACATACTGGACGCAAAAGTTTGTACGCATACCGTAAACGGTCAATGTTCATCGGTGTTTTTTGGTGCTATCCGTTTGTCATTGGACGAAATTTGTGCTAGGGTGGATTATGACAGCAGAGTATACCTCATCTAAAATCCAGGTTCTCGAGGGCCTGAACGCCGTGCGGATGCGCCCAGGTATGTACATAGGCAGCACAGGGACAAAAGGCCTCCATCACCTCCTGTGGGAAATTGTCGATAACGCGATTGACGAACTGGCTAACGGCTTTGGAACCGAAATGACTGTAACATTGCACCGGGACGGCTCCGCCTCAGTAGAGGACAATGGCCGCGGTATCCCCGTCGACACCCACCCACAACTAAAGGTCAGCGGGGTCGAGGTCGTCTTCACCCAACTGCACGCGGGCGGCAAATTCGGCGGCGATAACTACAGCTACAGCGGCGGTCTCCACGGTGTCGGTGCCTCGGTTACAAACGCCCTCTCCGAATATTGCGAGGTCTCGGTCTACAAAAAATGGCGCGAGTACTTTGTTCGGTTCAGCCCGAAACAGGTCGGCGACAAAATGCAATACGGCGCGGCCGAGGCTCCGCTCAAGGAACTGGGCAAAACAAACAAGCAGGGTACACGGGTGAAATTCTTCCCCGACCGCGTAATGTTCAAAGGCGCAACTTTCAACAACGACACGGTTAATAAAAGGCTAAAGGAACTGGCCTTCCTAAACAAAGGCATCCAAATCACCTTCACGGATGAACGCGTTGACGTGGAAGACAACGAAGACGGCGAAATAGCCGAGGTTGTCTACAAATACGACGGCGGTCTCTCCGACTTTGTTCGATACCTGAACGAAAACAAGAGCCCTATTTACAACGAACCATTCCTATGCGAGGGCCAGGGGCCAAGTATAGCCATCGCATTCTCCATCCAACACAACGACTCGTATTCGGAATCGGTCTTTTCCTATGTAAACAACATTCCAACGTCCGAGGGTGGTACACACGAAACTGGTTTCAAAATGGCCCTGACCCGTGCATTCAACCAAATCGCCAAACAAAACGGAATGGTAAAGGAAAAGGAAACGGCCCTGCTCGGCGAAGACTACCGCGAGGGTATGACGGCCGTACTCGCAATCAAAATGCGCGAGGTTCAATTCGAGGGTCAAACCAAAACAAAATTGGGCAACCCCGAGGCCAAGAGCGAGGTCGAACAATTCGCCTACGCAAACATCCTGGAACACTTCAAAGACGTTGACAAAAACCCGAAAAAGAAACAACTGTTCGAGGCAATCCTAAACAAAGCCAAGGGTGCGGCCCGCGTTCGTGAATCGGCCCGCCGTGCAAAGGAAATAGCAAGGCAAAAAAACAGCATCGATGGCGGAATTCTTATTGGAAAGTTAAGCAGCTGTACTGGACGCCGCGCTGAAATGAACGAACTGTATATCGTCGAGGGGGACTCTGCGGGTGGAACGGCAAAGGTCGCACGGGACAGGTCTTTCCAGGCCATCTTGCCCCTGCGCGGTAAACCATTGAATGCCGAGAAAAAACGCCTTGACCAGGTTCTGGATAACGAGGAATTCCGAACAATCATCTCCGCCCTCGGCACCTCCATAGGCGAGGACTTTAACCTCGAAAACCTAAAATACCACAAAGTCATCGTCATGGCCGACGCGGACCAGGACGGTGCCCACATCCGCGCAATCCTCCTGACATTCTTTTACCGCTACATGCGACAACTTATTACCGAGGGACATGTCTACATCGGAATGCCACCATTGTATAAATTGTACCGAAAAGACTTCTCGGCATACGCCTACGACGAAGAGGAACTGCGCACCCTAACCGCCAAAAACAAGGGAACTATCCAGCGGTACAAGGGTCTTGGTGAAATGAACGCCGACCAACTATGGGAAACGACAATGGACCCAAAACAACGAAAACTTTGCAAGGTCACTCTGGACGATGCGGCAATGGCGGAAAAACTCATAACAACCCTAATGGGCGATAATATAGAGAGCAGGAAAGAATACATCTCAAAACATGCAAACTTTAATAAACAAGAAAACTTTGCAACAAAAGCCGTAAAACAAAAAGTTGATATCCCAGCAGCGGCCAGCGGGGAGGTGGCGTAAGATGGACGAGAACAAAGGAAAAGACAAAAAAGACCATATCATAACAAACGCGGATGAAATCATAGAAATCGCCGAGGCCGATAAAAACATCCCCGACCCCGCCGATGCAAAGGGCGGGGCATTCCGCGGTTACGGCCCGGCAAAATCTAAAAAGAACCACGGGCACAGCGAATTTGAAAAACCCGAAGAACACACAACTGACGAGGGTGGGACTCTCATCTACAAAAACCTATCCCAAGTCATGCACGAGAGCATGATTCCATATTCCGAATATGTCATACTCGACCGTGCTTTGCCGCGGGTAGAGGACGGCCTAAAACCGGTACAACGGCGTGTGTTGTTTGCAATGCACGATATGGGATTGCTTCCCGACCGACCATATCGAAAATCGGCTGGTATAGTGGGTGAATGTCTTGGTAAATACCACCCGCACGGCGACACCTCGGTCTACGATGCCATGGTGCGCTTGGCCCAACCATTCAACATGAACATGCCACTGGTAATTGGCCAGGGTAACTTCGGTTCGGAAGACGGTGACCCACCGGCTGCTATGCGTTATACCGAGGCTAAATTAAGCCCCCTCGCCCTCGAACTCCTACGCGACATTGACAAGGAAACGGTTCCATTCTCCCTCACCTTCGATGACCGAAACGTCGAACCTGACATTCTGCCTGGACGGTACCCAAACCTCCTCACAAACGGCGCAACTGGTATCGCGGTTGGTCTGGCAACGAACATACCACCGCATAACCTGGCCGAGGTCATCGACGCCCACATTGCTTACATCGACAACCCGCGTATTACATTGCCTGCAATTATGAAAATAATAAAGGGTCCCGATTTCCCAACGGCTGGTTTCGTCATAACGGGCGATGACCTTGTCCGTGCCTACACAACGGGAAAGGGCAAGGTCATCATGCGTGGACGGGTGCATATTGAAATTGAACCGGGTGACAGGCGGAACATAGTGATAAGTGAACTGCCGTACCAGGTCAACAAAGTAACTCTGCAACGTAACATCGCCGACCTGCGAGAGGCCAAAAAAGGCATTCTCCAAGGCATATCCGAAATAAGGGACGAATCCGACCGTAAAGGTATGCGTGTCGTAATAAAGGTCAAAAACGGCTTCGATGCCCGCGCAATCTCGGAACTACTGTTCAAACACACAAACCTGCAATGTAACTACAACATTAACATGGTCGCAATCGCAAACGGGAAACCGCGCCTGCTCGGCCTGATGCAACTCATCCAATACTATTGCGAATACCAACGCGAAATCATCCTCAAACGCTGTATCCACGACCTGCACCAGGCACGGGAAAGGGCACACATCCTCGAGGGGCTCCTTGTCGCAATCAAAAACATCGACGAAGTCGTGCGAATAATAAAGACCAGTAAACACACGACCGAGGCCCGTGGCCGCCTGCGCGAGGCATTTGAATTAAGCGAAAAACAAGCCCAAGCCATCCTCGACCTGCGTCTGGCTCGATTGACCAGTCTCGAGGTCTACAAACTGGAACAAGAACTCGAGGAACTCAAAAAACTCATCGAAAAGTTGGAAAAAATCATCGCATCCAAACGCCTCCAATACGAAGAAGTCAAAAAAGAAATGCTCGAAATCAAGCGCAAGCACAAGGTAGAGAGGCGCAGTAAAATCCTCGCCAAAATCGAAGACGCAATTGTAACGGCCGACGACGATGCAAAACCTGTGGAAGAGGTCGTAATTGCCCTCACCGCGGGCGGCACAATCAAACGCATGTCGGCAAAACACTTCTCAATGTCACAAACCGAATTCAAAGACGGCATGGGCCTGTTTGAAACACATACAAACATCCTCTCAACCCAAACTGACAAACTGCTCTATATCTTTACCCAATCTGGCAACTGTTACAAAATTGACGCGGGGGATATCCCTGAATGTAAACTGCGTGACAAAGGACTGAAACTTGGTCAACTGTTCAAGGGTGCACCCGAAACCGAACTGCCTGTATCCGTCTACGCAATCGTACACGAACAACTCCCAGCCGAAGAAGACGAATCCAAAGACAAAAAAGAAAAAGCCAAAAAGGAAAAAGGCCCGGGCCTGTCGCCCGAACTGGTATGGCTGTCCAAATACGGAATGATTAAACGCTCAACATGGACGGAGAGCTGCGGCGTCATCAAATCTGTATTCCAATGCGGCAAACTTACCCGCGACGACGATGCAATACTAACGGTGGACGAGTTCAGGGCGGGGGACAAAATCCTCCTCCTAACAACAACGGGCATGGTCTTGCACGCAACAACGGGGGACGTACCTGTCCAGGGACGTATTGCCGGTGGTGTCAAGGGCATCAACTTCGGCACTGAAACCGAATGGTGTGCATGTAACGCGGTCGCGGGTGCGGACACGTTCTTGGTCGCCGTCACAAACAAAGGCAACGTAAAACGTACGGCGGTAAAGGGCATTGAAAAAATGGTTCGCTACCGAAAGGGCCTGCAATTCGGCGGCTTGGACAAAAACGAAGAAATCATCTTCGGCGCAATCGCCCGCGGTGACGAGGACATCGTTGTCAAAACGGAAGAGGGCGCTGTCGCATCATGCCCGGTCGAAAAAATCCCGTTGACCGAACGTACTGGCAAATTCCGCCAATTCCCACTAAAACCAAACCTAAAGCCAGTCGAGGGCTGGGTACACCAAAGAACAAAGAGGTAGAGGTAAGTATGGGGGAAGACAAGCCATATTGCGGTCCAGGGGTCACCCCTGGGAAAATTCTGGGCATCGACTATGGTATGCGACGCATAGGTATTGCTGTGACCGACCAAAACGGCACTTTTGCCTCGCCTCTGGCTGTCATACCAAACCACGGTCACAAAAAAACCGCGGCCGCCCTCGCCGACCTCATCAAACGGGAGGGGGTCGAACTGGTCGTCATGGGCCTGCCTCTGTACCGCGACGGTAACGAAAGTCCCATGTCCACCGCCGTGCGTGAATTCGCCGCGGTCTTGGCGGAAACGGGGGTTGCGGTCACCTTCTGGGAAGAAAGTCACACCAGCCAAAGGGCAGAAGACCACATCAAAAACACCCTGGGCATACGCAATCCAAAGAAAATTGCGGAAATCGTGGACAAGATGGCGGCCTATATGATACTTTCTGAATATATAGACTGCAATAAAACAACAAGGAGATAAAACAATGGCAAAGCGAAAAGTGGCAAAAATAACAAACGACTGTATTAACTGTATGGCATGTGCATCGGTGTGTGATTTCGATGCAATCCGCGAGGCCGAGAGCGGCGAAAAGCACGAGGTCATCCCCGAAAACTGTACATATTGCCAAACATGTATGGGAATGTGCCCGGTTTCGGCAATAATCGAGGACACAGTAACAGAGTAGAGGGAGAACAACCAATGGCAAAAAAAGACGAAATAATGGAAGAGGGCGAGGACTTAACCCTCCTAACCCGATTGCTTGATGACGAAAACGACGAAAACATAATCCTGTTCGACGAAAACGGGGACGAGGTCGAACTGGAGCAGGTCGGCATGGTTCCATATAATCGGGAACTCTATGCAATCCTGCGCCCAATCGACGCGGACGAAGACAGTGCGGCGGTGTTCCGGGTAGACACCGAGGACGAGGAATCCCTAACCGCGGTCGAAGACGACGCCCTCGCAACAAAAATCCTCGACCTATACAACGCAACAATCCAAGGGTAGAAGGAGGCCCCTACATGCGCATTAATCCTCCAACCCTATAAGGAAGTCGGCCGACACGCCGAAGAATTTCGCCAATTTGTAAATTGCATCCGCCGATGGCATATTGTTACAATTCTCCCAATCATAAACCGAGGCACTGCTTGCTCCGATTGCTTTTCCCAATGTTTTCATCGACAGACCTTTCTCTGCTCTTAACTCTTTCAACCTCTCGGAAAATATTTTCAAATCCATATATTTGATATTACTCGCTATACCGAACAAATCGCTTGCATGTTCGCTACTCCGAATGATAAAATGTTTTATTCGGAAAGGCGAACGGGGGAAATATGAACGAACTGGAACAATACACGGAAGACTTGCACGAGTTTTCACTATATATAAACAGAGTAGAAGAAATCGCCAATACCCTAGGCATCCCTCTCAAATCCATGTACATTGATTTCACCCCCGCCCGCTGGCTGGTCGATTACCTTAATGGTTATATTGACTGTATGCTCGCAAATAACTTATCAACAAATGTCAGTAACCCTCTTGACCCTAAATAATTCCATGTTACTGTAACATGGAGGGACGAAACATATGGAGCAAATAATTTTCGCCAGGCCGAGGACAAGCGGAAACGGCCTACCCACAAATGAAGCTCATTTCACTATGACCATGGTGGTCTTTCCGCCTCCACAGGCCAAGAAAATTCATTTGTCCACTATGTTTCGTCCCAACGCCACCTGTCCGCGTTCGGAATTCCGAAAACCCCCCCCCAACAAAAAACGCAAAAGTAAAAAAACCCCCCCCAAGGCTTCGCCTTCGGACCAAACGAAAATTCTTCGAATTTTGTCCGAACTATTTGGTTTGCACTGCGTGCGCATCACACACGGCTTCGCCCTCGGGCCAAACGCTCGGTCAAACACAAAACACTTGATTTCGGGAGGGCACATGGTGTATACTTATTGGTATAATCACTCTTTCGGTGATTCCTTGCCTGTTGCCCCATACGGGGTGGGCCAGGGGAGCTTGAACGGAAAGAGGGTGAAAAAACAGGAGGTTTTTTAATGAGCGTAATTTCGATGAAGCAACTGTTGGAGGCGGGGGTTCACTTCGGCCACCAAACACAAAAATGGAATCCAAAAATGAAGCCGTACATCTACACGGCGCGCCAGAATGTCCACATTCTGAACTTGGAAAAAACAACCGTCCTTATCGACCGCGCATACGAATTCATTCGTGACCAGGTCGGCATGGGCAAAAAGGTTCTCTTCGTGGGAACAAAAAAACAGGCCGAAGAAGCCGTCAAAAACGAAGCAAACCGTTGCGGCATGTACTACGTCAACAGCCGTTGGTTGGGCGGAACCCTTACAAACTTTGAAACAATCCGCAGCCGCGTTGATCGCATGAACAAACTCTACCAAATGGAAAAAGTAGGAGAGTTCGCCTACCTTCCAAAAAAAGAAGTCATCAAGTTAATGGACGAACGCGACAAACTGGAAAAATACCTGCGCGGTATCGCCGAAATGACCCAAGTCCCTGGCCTAATGATTGTCGTGGACAGCAAAAAAGAACACATCGCCATCAAAGAGGCCCGCAAACTGGGTATCCCGGTGGTCGGCATCATCGACACAAACTGTGACCCTGACGACGTTGATGTTATCATCCCTGCTAACGACGACGCAATCCGTTCGGTTACATTGATTTTGACCGCACTCGCGGACGCTGTTATCGAGGCAAAAGAGGGCGTTGAGCTCCGCGCACGTAACTTTGACGAATCTGTATCCATGTCGGATGCAATCGCGGCAAAGGCGATAATGGAAAACAACGACGCAAAGGACGAGGAAAAATCCGAAGAAGTCCCAGTGAAAAAGTCCAAAAAAGAAGAACCAATGGAAGAGGGTAAATAATGCAACAACAAACACCCCTGGGAATGGTATTGCGCAGCTCGATGGGTGCATCGGGCGCGGCACTACACATGGTGGGGTTGTTCGGGTTACTGTTTATCCAATTCTTTGACGCATGGGGCACTATATACCTGCCCATCATTGCCATCACGGCCATCCTGGTCGGTGCGGTACTATTCGTAATTGCCGCACGAATGGCCGCCAAAAATGTTCAACAAGAAAATATAAATAAAGGAGAAGAAGAATGAACGACATTATGAAGCTGAAAAATGCCACGGGGGCCGGAATGATGGATTGCAAAAATGCATTGGCCGAAACCAACGGCAACTATGAAAAGGCAGTTGCACTCCTGCGAGAGCGGGGCATAGCAAAAGCCGCAAAGAAAGAGGGCAGCGACCGCATAAACAGCGAAGGCGCAGTCTTCAGCTACAACCACATGGGCGGAAAAATCGCCGTGCTGGTCGAAATCAACTGTGAAACCGACTTCGCGGCAAAGGCCGAGGCCTTCCTCGAACTCGGAAAAAACATCGCAATGCACATCGCGGCGGCAAAACCACTTTACCTGGACGAAACCCTGGTGCCAACGGGCGAGCTAGAGGCCGAAAAAGAAATCCTCAAAAAACAAGCCCTCAACGAAGGTAAGCCAGCGGCCGTTGTCGAAAAAATGGTCGAGGGTCGTGTCAAAAAATACTACGAAGAAATCTGCTTGGTGCACCAGCCATTCGTAAAAGACCCATCAAAAACAATCAAACAAATCGTCACCGAAACCATTGCCGTAATAGGGGAGAAAATCTCTATCCGCCGCTTTGCACGATTTGAAATGGGCGAGGGGCTCGAGAAAAAAGAAGACAACTTCGCCGAAGAAGTTGCAAAACAAATGGGCACCAAAAAAGAAGAAGCCAAGCCCGCCGCAAAAAAACCCGCCGCCAAAAAGAAATAATCATACCAACAAAAATCAAACAGAGGAGTGCCAACCCCCTCCACGCAAAACCAACAGAGGGGCTAACCTGCTCCACGCAAGCCAACAAAGGAGTGCTGACCCGCGCTCCTTTTTGTGGTAATATGCCACACAGACTACCTACATATTGTGGTCTACGTGACATGCGTGTTTAATGGCTCGAAATATTGATTGCCCCTGTTTCGCTTGTGATGGTATAATAATTGCATGGAATATCTAAACGACCGCGTAAATATGATGCTGCTCGAATTTGAAGAGAAGCTGGGAAAGGCCGCTGGCCACGTCACAAACGAATTCTTGATGGTTCGTGCGGGGCGGGTTAACGCCGCTATGGTGGAGCGCATAATGGTTGACTACTTTGGAACGCCTACGCCAATGCGCCAATTGGCAAACATCTCATGTTCGGACAGCCGCACCATAGTCATAAGTCTTTGGGACACCGCAATCTTACGCGAAACCGTTCGAGCTCTGACGGTTGCGCAGCTGGGCGCAAACCCAATCGACGATGGTCGTTTGATACGAATGATTTTCCCTCTCTTGACCGAGGAACGTCGAAAGGAATTGGTAAAACAAGTTCGCACAATAGCCGAACAGGGCAAAGTAACAATGCGTAACGAACGTCGAAGCGCAATGGACAGTCTGAAAAAGATTTCAAAAGATGATAATATAAGCGAGGACGAAAAAGCCAGCATAGAAAAGGATATACAAAAACTACTAGACAATTACGTGGGAAGTGTTGACAAGCTACTGGCCAAAAAAGAATCCGAAATCCTGGAAATATAACATATGATAATTAGCGCAAAAGAAGAAGAGAAACTGAAAAAGAGGCTTTTGCGTGTGGTGAAAATTAACAAGCGTATTGATTTGAATCGTGTGCCTGGGCACGTGGCTTTTATAATGGATGGAAATGGACGTTGGGCTGCGGCTCGAGGTATGCCGCGCAATTATGGGCATCAACGGGGCTACGGTGCGATGGTTGGCGTTCTGCGACGGTGCGTCCAACTGGGCATAGGAGTGGTCAGTGTCTACGCCTTTTCAACCGAAAACTGGAAACGTCCCCAGGATGAATTGGATGAAATCTTTCGCATCGTCCGCGAAAACATGGATCGCGATGCCGAAGAATTTATTGCAATGGGCGTCAAGGTGGTGGCTAGTGGGGACATAACCAAATTCCCAAAAGACCTGCAAGATAAATTGGTCGAGGTCATCGACCGTACCCGCGATGGCACCAAATGTGTTCTGAACATGTGTATCAATTATGGCGGACGGGCGGACATCGTCCAGGCCGTGAACGAAATCATCAACACGGGCAAAAAATCAATAACAGAGGCTGAATTCGGGGGATATCTGTATAACAGCGACCTGCCTGACCCCGACTTGGTCGTAAGGACGAGTGGCGAGCAACGGGTCTCAAACTTCATGCTCTGGCAAATGTCATATTCGGAATTTTTGTTTGTTGACTGGCACTGGCCGGACATGGATGCGCGAAAGGTAGACAAGTGTATCTTGAATTACCAAGGAAGGAATCGCAGGTTCGGAAGTATTTCCAAATAGAGTGCAAAATGTGTTTGCCCCTCATTGCGCATAATGCTATGATAGATGGTACCTATGGTACCTAAAAAAATCTTACTTGCGGGGGACAAATGACTAAATGCCCATTTGTACTGGACTATAAAATCTTTGAACGCGTCGAGATAAAGGACGCGGACGAGTTGCTCCGGGAATATAACGACTTTTATGTATATAACCAAACCCAATATCGCGACCTGTTTACCTTTGACCAAAGCGGAGACAGTAACGCCGAATTGGATGACCAAGAGGACGGGGAAGTGGTGGTCGCGCGGCCATTGGTTCCCGCCCCTAACGCGGTCGAGCATTTTACAAAACTCTTCGGGTCAAAGGACTTTGCCGAGTCATGCTTTACTGGTTTGAAAATCGGATGGTATGACCTCCAACAAATATTGTTAGAGGAATTTCGCACAAAGACCCCGGCACACCTGTCGGCTATGAATTCGATTGCTCCGCGTTTGCGGGCAATTGCGACCGTATTGCTCTTTGCCGAATACATGCACACCAAAGTGGAAAAAATGCGTAAAGAGGGCGAGAGTGAAAAAACCGCCCAACACAACCAAAAGGTGGACGCGGTCTTGGCGCATGTGACCGATGTTTTCCCTATTCTCTTTGAAAAAATTGCTGTCGGTGGTGATATCGTGTTACCTGAATACAACAAATCAAAGAACGCGTTGGCCAAATTAAAAACACCCGAGGCTGTTACAGAGTTCATCGAGCAAAATTTGAAAGTATAAAGGAGGTTTTGTATTATGAAGGTTTGCGTATTCGGCGGAACAAACCCCGCAACAAACCCAAAATGGTTCGCGGTAGGCGAGGAAATGGGCAAATTGCTGGTTGCCGCCAATTATGAAAAGGTGTGGGGAGGGAATTCCCACGGCGTTTTGGCCCAAATTCACAAGGAATATGTGGAAAAGAACGCTCCTAATACCTTGGTAATGCCAACGGCCTATGAAAAAGACTTGGAAACAATGAAAACAGACAAAGTCCTAAAAACCGAGAGCATTTGCGAACGGGCAGAGGCGATGTTGGCCGAATCCGATGTTGTGGTCGTTATGCCTGGTGGAATTGGAACAATTTTTGAATTTTGGACGGCGGTAGAGGTCCGCAGGGCAGAAGAGTACGATTTCGACATCATCCTGCTTAACTACGATGATTTTTACCAATATCAATTGGCGCACTATGGGTTCATATATGCCCAAGGCTTTACGAAAATAGGCAAGGGAGGGGCACCGTACAAAATCGACCCAAAAGACCTCTTTACTATTGCGACAACACCCCAAGACGTTATGACCAAGCTAAAAGAAATCGAAGCCCGTCGAAAAAAGACCAAGAAAAAATAATCAAAGTAAAAAACTGGTCCGCGAGGGGCCAGTTTCTTTTTTCTTCTGGTGCTGTTCGCGTATCGCGGTCCAGGGGTCACCCCTGGTTAGCAGCAGTGTTTCTCTTTCTTGTCACGACAGAAAAATTGTCCGCCGAAAACAACAAGCAGGATTACAATAGTGCATAGGTCCAGGCCAAAGAGTCCGCCGTTAAAGACCAACATCAACAGGATGATAATCCACATGATGTCACAACTCTCCATGCGTGGTGTGCACTTGCGCTCGCGTGGTTGACATCCGCAGCCACGACCGAAAATTTCTCCCAACATTTTGGTATTCTCCTTTTGGTTTTCTTGACAGAGTAGTGGTAGTTTTGCCACGCAAAGCACAATATGTCGTAGGTATGGCACACAGACCGCCACAAGTCGATTTGTAGGTTATGTTCACAAGACACAGGTGGAGGCCTCCAAGAACCCGCATCAAGAGGTTTGTACGTCTCATCACTTACTCCCCGGCGCGCCATCTTTTGTGAGGATAAAGAAGGGTGAAAGCGGTGAGATATCCAAGCCTACGTCAGTGTACGCAACGGGTGGTGTGGTTGTGCTTGCGTGCACAAAAATACATGTTTTCATCTGGATGGTTTTTTGATATACTATTTACATGAAAGAAATCATCCGCGTAGGAAAAGGAGAGTATACGCACTACGAAAACGGTGTGTATACGGGCAGTATGTATTTTTCCAAAACATTGCTTTGCTCGGCCGTCGCGGCCGCGGCGGGCAGGGTCGAGGGTGTCGTTCGCCTTAAATCCGATTTTTGGTTCGTGCTTCGGAACCTGCTACGTCGGGGTATGGGGCGGCGCGGTGTCGTCGTTCGGCCTGTGGGATACAACACAATTGTCATAGAGGTTTGCTTCGTGTGCGAGATTGGTTATTCCAGTGCAGATTTAAGCTACAGGGTTCAAGAAGCGGTATTAAGTGTAGCTCAAAACAAATCGCTGACGGACAAACGTATCAAGCGCGTGGACGTTCGTATCTGTGGTGCTGCGGCGGCTCAACCCAGTGAAATTGACCTGGTGACCGCGATATGAGCATAAGTCGAAAACAGGCACGCGAGGCGGTATTCAAACTGGTATACGGTTTGGGCTTCGAGGCCGAGATGGAGAAGGAGCTAGGGACAGAGGAACTGGCCCTTGTCTCTGATGAAATGCCAAAGGGCCCCGAATTCGCATTCATCCAAGACACCTTTCGCACCGTTGTTGACAACCTGTCCGAAATTGATGACATCATCCGTGCAAAGGCGCGCGATTTTTCCTTTGAACGTTTGTTCCGAATTGACCTGGCCCTCTTGCGGTTGGGGATTGCTGAAATGCGGTACACGGACACGCCGCACGTGGTGGTCATGAGTACGATTATCGACCTAGCAAAGAAATACAGCACCCAAAAGTCCGTAACCTTTGTGAATGGGGTGTTGGGAAGCGTGGAGGGCAAATAAAATGCCTCTTTCCGCAATCACCGTTTCGCAACTGAATAACTACATCCGCCAGGTGTTCGAGGCGGAAGAGCTTCTGCATAACGTCACCGTAGTCGGCGACATCGACGGGATAAGTATCCGTGGCAATGCGGTGTATTTCTCCCTGCGTGACGAGGGCGCAACAATCCCATGTGTGTGCTATATCCCTAGCAAGCTAAAAGGTATTGAGAATGGCACAAATGTCCAAGTTCGCGGAACGGTAGGCTACTGGCACAAAGCGGGCAAGATAAACTTCACCGTCAACCATATCGAGGCCTTTGGTCTGGGCAAGCTGTTCATAGAGTTTCAAAAGCTACAGGAGAAATTGGCAAAAGAAGGGATGTTCGATGTCGGCCGTAAAAAGGCAATTCCAACCGACCCGCGACGCATAGGCGTAGTCACCAGTCGGTCTGGCGCGGTAATCCACGACATCATTCGTGTCGCACATCGACGCAATCCGTCTGTTGGCATTGTCCTGTATCCCGTTACTGTCCAGGGCATCGGGGCAGAGGGGGCAATCGCCGATGGCATAGAATTTTTTAACGCTGTCGCCAAGGGGGAGTATCTAATCGACCCCGTAGATATAATCATGGTCGCGCGCGGCGGGGGCAGTAAAGAGGACCTAGCACCCTTCAGCTCGGAGTCCGTCGCACGGGCGGCATTCTCGTCCAGCATTCCAATTGTTTCCGCGGTTGGGCATGAAACGGATTGGTCGCTATTGGATTTGGTCGCCGATTTGCGTGCCCCAACACCGTCGGCGGGCGCGGAAATTATCGTACCGACCAGTTTAACGCGAAAGGAAAAGGCCATCCAGTCATGGCGGTTAATCAAATATATGACGGGGCAGAAGCTCTCGGCCGTACAATCAACCATCCAAATGACTTGGGGTGATATTCGTTCGGGCACAGAGAATGCGCACAAAAATGCCATACAGGCCACAATATCTCGTTGGTCTGTCATACGAACTACCACAACGCACAGGGTCGACAGGGCCGAGGCACGCGGCCGAGAGCTGGCAATCTATGTCGAGGAAGCCAATCCGCTAGCCATCCTGCGCAAAGGATACGGGCGTGTGTTCTCGGGAAAGGATGATGTCACAGAGGTGGGCCAAGTTTCGATAGGTGACGTAGTATTGATAAAGATGTATAATGGAGAAATAGAGGCAAGGGTGGAGGAAGTGAAATGAGTGTCGACAAAAAATTGGCCGAACTAGAGGCCCTGGCAAAACAAATCGAAGGGGAAAAGTCCTTTGACAAAACATTGGACAGATTCACGAAGGCGGCGACCTTGGTAAAAGATGTCCTAGAGGGCGTCGGAAAAGAACGGGGAAGGGTGACGGAAATAATCCGTGACATAGACGGCGCAATAGAGCGCGAGATAAAGTTCGACGCAACCGAAGATGAGGAGTAGGCCATGCCCATAATTGAAATGTGCGAGGAAATGGAGTTCGACACCCCAACGATTGTATTGGCCACGGGCTCGCCTGCGCGCAAGAAAATACTGGACAACGCGGGAATACCTTTCGTGAAAAAGATTGTTCCGATTGACGAGGAGCTGTTGAATGCCGAAATCCCGCACGAGGGGGTTTCGCGGCGGTTCGCGGAACGCTATTGCCATATGCTGGTCAACGAAAAGCAAAAGCCCTTTCGGGGCAGGGTGCGCAATGGTGTGGTGGTCACGTGTGATACGGTTGTGTGGTGTGATGGGCGAATCTTGGAAAAGCCGTTAACACGCGAAAAGTGTGTGGAGTGCCACGAATTCGTCAGCGGAAAAATGACATACACGGTCACCGCGATGGCGGTTTACTATAACGGTAAATCTGCCAGCAATGTAAAAACAACATGGGTGAAAATTGCAAAATTGCCTCCCGCGGTAATTGACGAGGTCGCAAACGAACCGGCAACTCTCCTCGCGGCGGGGTACAGGACCCAAGGCGCGATACAGTGGTATATCGATTGCAAGAAAGGGGAGATTATGAACGTGGTGGGCCTGTATCTGCCTACTTTACGGCGATTGCTGAAAAAGGTCGATTTCCCCATCAACCCACAATGGTTTGCGTGATGCACCTACCAGATATTGTGGTATTTCACACATATCGACACTAAAGATGGAGGAGCTTCATGAAGAAAAACCCCTGCACAATAATCGTGGTTCGTCACGCTCAAACGGATGGAAATTTACAAAGGCGTGTTTTCGGTAATGTGGAGTTGCCGATTAACGAGGCAGGGCGAACCCAGGCAGAGGGGCTGCGGGCGGTCTTGTCTGGCCGTACGGTGGATGTGTGTGTATCATCTCCTATGAACAGGTGTCTTGAAACGGCCGAGATTTTGTGGAATGGGGCTATCCTTGTCGATGAACGTCTGACCGAGCGTGGTTACGGCGAAAAGGAAGGTGCCTCCTTTGATGAAGTCGACTACCTGCGATTTTGGAATCTGAACAACGAAATCATGTATGATGGGGCCGAAGCTCTGACCGCCATTCGCGCACGGGTAGAGGATTTCCTGCGCGACATGGCCGAAAGCCATGCGGGCAAAACGGTCATGGTGATAACTCACGGCAGTGTAGCTCGCACGATGCGTGGTGTCATAGCGGGCCAGGATTTCGACGGCAACTATGCGGTGTTGCCGCGTGTGGGTAATTGCGAGGTTCTAGAGTTCTCGGTGGGGTGATTTGCTTGTCTGTGGGTGTTCGTGTGTGCTAGGCTCGTTCTATGGAAAAGAAGTCATTGCCTGACCTTGGGCGTTACAAGGCCTTTTTGTTTGACTTGGACGGGACGCTGGTGGATTCCTTGGGCGTGTGGATGGAGGCGTATTCGGAATACCTGCGCCGCCATGGAAAGGTTCCGTGTTCACCGGCCGACCTTCATGCTGAAATAGGCGGGTTTTTTGCCAAGGCCGATGGGGCGGTAAATATGAACGAGGTGCATATGGCGCACCTGAACGAGGCTTACGGGATAAAGGGCTTGAGCGGGGCAGAGTCTCTGGCCCAACGTGACGCAATTCTGGCCGAACTCTATATGGATGTTCGGTTTGGGGTGGGTGTTGCTGAATTCTTGCGGCATTGGCAAGGTGTGGGACGGAAGATGGCGCTCGTAACCCTGTCCCCGCGATTTGTCATAGATATATGTTCGAATAAAAATCCGCACATGATGTCCGAGGTTATACTAAATGATGTTTTCGGCGAATTTGTGTTCAGCTCCGATGACGGCTTCCGGAAAAAACCACATCCGGACGGTTTCTTACTCGCGGCAAAACGTCTGGGGATAGAGCCAGGCGAGTGTCTGGTTTTCGAGGATGCGATTTATGGCGTGCGTTCTGGCGTGGCCGCTGGGATGGACGTTTGTGTCATTCGCGAACGGCACAGCGCGGGGCAGCGTACAGAGATTGATGCCCAGGCCACGTATATCATCGATTCGTTTGTGGATATCTTGTAGGTGTGTCACGCATACATACAAGATATTGTGGTGTGTGAGATATCAGTGCAGTTTGCCGTGGCATTGTATGTATTTGTCTGTTGCTATTTGATATGGTACAATATGACATTATGTTGCAGAGTTTGCGAATCCAAAACGTCGCACTTGTCGAATCGGCCGAAATTGAATTTGGCCCCCAATTTAATGTCCTGACTGGGGAAACGGGGGCGGGAAAGAGTATAATTCTGGGCAGCCTGAACTTTATCCTCGGCGAAAAGCTGGGTAAAAGCATGGTGCGCAGCGGGGCGGCATCGGCTCGTGTTGATGCGGTCTTTTCTGCCGATGACGCTTTACTGGTGGAAATTTCCACTGCCTGTGGCATTGATTCGGATGACGGGGTGGTTATTTTATCGCGAACTATGAAATCGGATGGAAAGGGCGAGTGCCGCATAAACGGCTCGGTCGTTACGGCGGCAATGTTGCGGGAAATTGCGGGTATGCTCGTTCACATTCACGGTCAACACGATACCGAGGTTCTTCTCAAGCCCCGAAACCACATTGATATCTTGGACGATTTCGGCGCAAAGGAAATTCGACCCTTGCTCACGGCCTATAAACATGAATATGACGAATGGCGCGCACTGGAAAAACGGCTTAAATCCTTGGGCGGGGACGAATCGGAACGTGCGCGGTTGGTCGACTTGTACCAATTCCAAATTCGGGAAATTGAACTGGCTGACTTACAAATGGGGGAGGACGAAGCCCTCGCCGAAAAAAAGGTCACAATGCAAAATTTTGAAAAAATTTCGACCAACTTGGCCCAAGGTGTCGCGTATCTGGCGGGTGACGACGGCGGGGCGGTGTCCCTATTCAAACGGGCCCTGTCCGCACTTGGCTCTGTCTCTGGCTTTGACGAACGCCTTGGTAAAATCTACGACAGGGCGGTGGAAGCAGGCTACGCACTCGGCGAGGTCGAAGACGAACTTCAAGGCTACTTGGATGATATGGAATTTGACGAGGAGGAATTTGCACGTGTCGATAAACGCCTGGACGAGATAAAAGCCTTGCGCAGGAAGTACGGCGGCAGCGTCGACGAAGTACTGCGATTCCTGGCCGATGCACGCACAAAACTGGACGCATTGTTAAACAGCGAAAGAGACATCACAGAGGTGCAAAACGCAATACAGGCCAAATTACGGCGTCTAGAGGCATGTGCTGCGGAACTTTCGGCCGCGCGCTGTGCCCAATCTGACAAAATGCGGGCAAAAATTGTTGCTGAACTCGCCGACTTGGGCATGCCATCCTGTACGTTTGCGGTCGATTTTCGGGATGTGTCTCCACGCGCTGACGGAACGGACGATATGGAATTTATGTTTAGTGCTAACGCGGGCGAACCATTGCGACCCCTGGCAACAATCATCAGCGGCGGGGAAATGAGTCGCTTCATGCTGGCCCTGAAATCCATCACCTACGGTGTGGGCGAGGGCGGCGTGCACAAGGTCGGTACGGTCGTATTCGATGAAATTGATACTGGCATAGGGGGAATGATGGGGCACAAACTGGCCGAGAAAATGTCAACGCTCTCCCAAAACTGCCAAATCATATGTGTAACGCACTTGGCACAAATTGCCGCGGTTGCGAATAATCACTTCTTAATACAAAAGTGTGAACAGGGCGGGCGTACCGCAACGAATGTATTTCCGCTGGATTCCGACGGACGGGCGGCCGAAATCGCACGTATGCGGGGCTAGTATGTCATGCATACCATGGGGACATGCACCAAATCTATTGACGAATGTGTGGCAAATTGTATATATTATGTAGCGTTCTTATAGGTTGAAATCGGAGGATAGATAGTAATGTTAAAGTTGTTCTTGCTGTTCTCGGCACGCGACTGGGTGCTTTTTTTTATCGCCTTGGTCTTTATTGTTGCTGGGGTATGGATGGCCTTGGCTGTGCCGGAATACCTTATGGAAATCACCGACTTGGTGACCAACCCACACAGGGACGGTACAATAGGCGATGTCTGGGTCCAGGGCGGCTATATGTTCGCTTTCGCTATTGGGGGGATGATTACATCTATCATTGTGGCATGGATTGGGGCGACAATCTCGGCAAACCATGCGGCGCGTATACGTCATACGATATTTAATCGTGTGGGGGATTTCTCTACCGCCGAAATGAAACGGTTTTCGGTACCCAGTTTAATTACCCGCAGCACCAATGACGTGGTCCAGGTTCGTATGTTCACCGCCATGGCAATCCAAGTTCTGATACAGGCCCCAATCCTCGCAATATGGGCAACCATGCGAATTTTGGATACATCGTGGGAACTATCGGTTGTAACATTTATCGCGGTCGGTGCACTTTTGGTTATCCTGACCGTCTTGATATTCCTTGTTATGCCGCGGTTCAACCGTATCCAAAAACTGACCGACCAATTAAACCTGGTCACGCGCGAAAATATCAGCGGCCTGCGTGTCGTCCGTGCCTATAACGCCGAGGAATTTGAACAAAAGAAATTCAGCGACGCTAACACAACCCTCATGCGAAACAACTTATTCGTGAACAGGGCAATGGCCGTGTTCTGGCCCTTCCTTACATTACTTATGTCCGCGATGAGCGCGGCAATCTACTGGGTAGGCAGCTGGGTCATAACCACGGGCCGTACGGACGACCCAATCGGGTTCTTTGGTCATATGATGGTCTTCGGCCAATACAGCATGATGATACTCTTCAGCTTCATTATGCTAATCATGGTCTTTGTAATGTTCCCGCGCACGCTCGTCTCCGCACGCCGTATTATGGAGGTCATCAGCACCGAATCAACCGTCATGGGCGGGGAAACGGTTATCGAACCCGCAAACCTGGCTGGCGGTATTGTTATGCGTGACGTAAACTTCCGTTATCCGGGGGCCGAGGGCAATGTTCTGTCCGACATATCATTGGAAATCAAACCTGGCGAAACTGTGGCCTTTATCGGCGGTACGGGTTGCGGGAAAAGCACCCTCGTCGGCCTCGTCCCGCGAATATATGACGCAACGGACGGCTCGGTTCAAATCGGCGGAACATGCATTGGCGATATGACCCTGGAACAATTGAACAGCATCGTCGGTTATGTCCCTCAACGTGCGGTCATATTCAAAGGAACAATCAAATCCAACGTCGCGTTCGGCGAGGGACTTAACGGTGCGCCAACCGACGACGATGTTGTGGTGGCCCTGAAAACCGCCCAGGCATGGGAATTCGTTTCCGAATTGGAACGGGGTATTGAATCGGATGTCGCACAAAAAGGCAGTAATTTAAGTGGAGGTCAAAAACAAAGACTCTCTATCGCCCGTGTAATCGCACGCCGTCCAAAGATATTTATCTTTGATGATACGTTCAGTGCCCTTGACTATAAAACGGATAGAGAGTTACGCAGGGCGTTAAAAGAGGAAACCTCGGGCGCAACCGTCTTGATTGTGGCGCAACGAATTGGCACAATCAAAAACGCGGACAGGATATACGTAATGGACAAAGGTCGTATCGTCGGCTCGGGAACGCATGACGAATTAATGAAATCAAACGAGGTCTATCAACAAATCGCCCAAAGCCAATTAAGTAAAGAAGAGCTAGAAGGTGGAGAGGCAAGGCCTCTGCCCGCAAAAAAGCCAAAACTGCCAGCGGAGGCACTCCGCAAAGGGGGTAAGAAATAATGGAAGAAGTAAAACAAGAAACAACCCCAGAAGTGGAAAAGAAAGATGAAGCAACGCCAGAAGCCCAAGAGGGCAAGGCAAAGAACTTTCGGGCGGCATGGGGGCGTCTGTTGCGTTTTTGTAAACCTTGGACGGTTCCAATCATCATCGCCGTGGTTTTGGCCGCGGGCGGTGTTGTGATACGTCTGGTCGGTGTTGACCAGGTCGGCTCGATGGTTGAATACATCATTGCGGGCGACCATGATTCGGTGGTGCGGATTGGAACATTGCTGGCAATCCTTTTTGGTATTATGTTCGTCATGATGTATGCGGGGGATTTCACGACCGTGTCGGTGGTGCAAAAGGTCGCGTATGCATTACGTAAGCGCATCAGCGGCAAGATAAACAAAATCCCGTTATCGTATTATGACAAATCATCTACGGGTGATGTGTTGTCGCGTGTTACGAATGACGTGACGACCCTGGAAACATCATTGAATTTCAGCATCAGCACCCTGGTCGCCAGTGGCACCATGATTATCGGTGCGGCGGCGTTCATGTTTTGGACGAACTGGATTTTGGCATTGGTGGCAATAGGCAGCAGCTTCATCGGCTTTATCATCATGGGTATGGTAATGGCACGAAGTCAAAAGCACTTTACGGCCCAACAAAAGCGCATAGGCGACCTGAACGGTCATATCGAGGAATATTACACAGGGCACCAGGTAATGAAGACGTCCAACGCGCGCGGCGTGGTGGGTCGGGAATTTGACGAACTGAACGACAAATTAAAGAGCAGTGACAAGAACGCGCAATATTACGGCGGATTGGTCATGCCGATTATGGGCGCGATAGGTGACCTTGGGTTTATCGCCGTGTGTGTGGTCGGCGGGGTGTTGGCGTTCAACGGAACAATCGGTTTTGGTGTGGTCGCGGCGTTCATGTTATATGTAAACATGTTTACATATCCATTGGCGGAAATTGCCCAGGCCGCGCAACACATGCAAATGGCGGCGGCCAGTTCCGAACGCGTGTTTGAATTTTTGGACGAAGAGGAATTGACGGACGAATCGGAATTAACGGGCAAGGTCGATGACATTCGCGGCCGCGTGGAATTTATCGATGTCAAGTTTGGATACAAAAAGGACGAGCCAATCATAAAGGGTTTCAACATCGACATACCCGCGGGTTCGCGTGTTGCGATTGTTGGGCCGACGGGTGCGGGCAAGACGACGATGGTCAACCTGTTGATGAAATTTTACGAGGCCGACAGCGGTCAAATAAAGGTCGACGGCGTGTGCCTGTCGGACATGCGGCGTGCGGATGTGTCGGCCTTGTTTGGAATGGTGTTACAGGACACGTGGCTGTTCGAGGGAACCATTCGCCAAAACTTGCTTTATAATATGAACTTGCCCGAGGGGCAAGAGCAGGAGATTATCGACCGTGCCTGTGCCGCGGCGGGGGTTGACCATTTCATCCGAACATTGCCGGATGGTTATGAGACCATGTTGGGTGAAAAGGAATCGGTAAGTGATGGGGAGAAGCAATTGCTGACGATTGCGCGTGCGTTTATAAAGGACGCGCCGTTGTTGATACTGGACGAGGCTACGTCTTCTGTTGACACACGGACAGAGGTTTTAATTCAAGAGGCCATGGACAGGTTGTCAAAGGGGCACACGTCGTTCATCATTGCACACCGATTGTCCACCATTAAAAATGCGGACATTATTTTGGTAATGCAAAGCGGCGATATTGTTGAACGCGGTACGCATGACCAGTTACTGGCCAAAAACGGCGTATATGCCGAATTGTACAACTCACAGTTCGCGGCATAATTTTGTCAGCAAGCATCTTGACTATGCAAATTTCCATGTTACTGTAGGGTGCAAAGGCATCGGCTGCCTAGGCAAGGTCTTTCTTTCGTCTGCGGATAAATCAGATGTGTTATATCCGCCAGATATGGGGGAGTCCTCGACGTACAGAAAGACTTGCCTGGCGCGCCTCGCCCTCGTCCATGTTTTTGGATGACTGAAAATTGAAAACTAAATATTTAACACCGTTTAACATGCTTACCTCCAACTGGAGGACGGTTACGCTCGTAATTTCACCAAACCACGGACCACGTGTTATAAATGTGAACATAGTTCACGGATTAATGGAAAACCCCCCCCAACGGAAAATATAAAATGGAAAACCCCCCCCAAGCTTCGCTTCGGGCCAAACGCTGCTCTCGCGGCCTCGGCCCGAACTATTACGAAGAAATTATCCCAAGGGCGACGTACACAACTTGTTGAAGTATTTGTGCAAATGTGCTATACTTTCTTCGTTTGAATATAATTGATATACAGGGATGGGTACAGCCATGAGTGAAGAAGTAAAAGACATCGTAACACCGCAAACGGACGACCAAAAGAAAGAGTCGATGATTTTGCGGTTGAAGGAAAAAATCCGATTGGCTCGCCGTGAACAGATAAAGAAGTTGATTTTGGTTGCGTTTATGTTGGCGGGATTTACCGTTGGGATGGTGTTTGTTTTCCGCGCGTTTGGGATTAACATATTTGATGCCGAGAGCAGCGCACCAGGCAGTGGGGACAGCCGTTTCGCAACCCTGGCCATCCTGTTCATCGTTTTGTATTTTATCCAGGCCATGACGTTGAATTTAATCCCAGGGACAACAACGGTATTCGTCAGCGGTATTGCGTTCACGATGCTGGGCGGCCAGGATAACATATTCGCAATATACGGGGTGGTGGTTGCCGCCGTTCTGTTGGCATCTATTGGTTTGTATTTTTTGGGCAGATATGGCGGGCGAAAGTTGCTGTATTGGTTGTTCAGCAAGGATACATTGGATAAGCGGTTAGATTGGTTTGCGCGTAATGGTTCGCGCGGTGTGCCGTGGCTGTTCCTTATCCCTATGTTCCCGACCGATCTGATGTGTGTGACATGTGGTGCCGCAAAGATGAAGTTTTGGCAATATGTATTAATCGTCTTTGTGTTCCGTCCGGTTGAAATTGCGTTGCTGTTGCTTTATCCGATTATCCTGGGTTCCGACGTGTTCCAACAAATGGATACCGTTACGCAAATCTTGGTCGTGAATGTGTTGCTTATAAACATCGTCCTGTTGATGGTTTACCACCGCACGATATTGAATATCTTTAACAAAACATTCAACATTAAAAAACGTGAAGAACAGATGTTACATGCAATGATGGCCGCGGAACAAATGCGCGAAATGGAACAAGAGAGGGCAGAGCAACTTCGGAGGGAGGCAGATGAAACAAACAAAGAAACAAGCGGTGTTAAGTAATTTCCAAGAGCAAATATTGGCCCTGATAGAAGACAAGGACGTGCGGACGTTGAAATCCCTGTTGGCCGAGGCCGAGGAGATGGAGGTCCTGTACGTAATCCAGAGCGAGTTTACGCGAAAGGAAAAGGCGTTGATTTTCCGACTCCTGACCAAGGACAATGCCCGCCGCGTGTTTGAACAATTGGATACGGGGTTACAGCGCGAGTTGCTAGAGTCCTTTACCGATAAATATGCGGCCGAGGTGATAGAGGAGTTGGACCCGGATGACAGGGTAAATTTGTTAGAAGAATTGCCGGCCAGTTTCGCAAAGAAGTTAATGGGTATGTTATCACCGGAAGAGCGGCGGGTGACGAATTTGTTGCTGGGCTATGCCGAGGATACCGCGGGACGTATCATGACACCGAAATTTATTACCTTGCGCCGCGACATGGATGTTGACACCGCATTGGCAAAAATACGCCGCCAAGCCCAGGACAAGGAAACCATATACGCCCTGTACGTGACCGACGAACACAAACGATTGCAAGGGGTTTTGACCCTGAAAGAGCTTCTGATAGCTCCACAGGGCGTCAAAATCGGTGACATCATGTGTGAGGCGGTTATAAAGGTCGAAACAGACAGCAACAGGAGAGAGGTCGCAAAGGCGTTAAAGGACTTTGATTTGTTGGCAATTCCCGTTGTCGACCGCGAGGGTTTAATTGTCGGTATCGTTACTATTGACGACGCGGTAGATATATTGGAGGAAGAGGCCACCGACCACATTTACGACAAGGCGGGTTTGGCAAATTTCACGGGAAGCGAAACCAGTCGTAGTGAGGTGTTGGTCAATGGTTCGTTATGGGCCATTTGGAAGGTGCGGATGCCTTTCCTTATAATAACCCTTGTTGCGGGGTTGGCCAGTGGTCTTATCATCGATGGGTTCGAGGAAACGTTGCAGGCCATTGCCGTCGTTGCCGTGTTCATTCCAATCATCATGGACATGGGCGGAAACGTCGGTACACAATCGACCACCGTGTTTGTGCGAGGGATGGTGTTGGGGCAAATCCAGGCGAAAAAGTTTTGGAAACATCTGGGTAAAGAATTTACGGTCGGTTTAAGTATAGGTGTAATAGTCGGTACGGTTACGGGTGTGATTGCATGGGTGTGGCAGGGGATGCCGATGTTAGGCCTGGCGGTCGGATTGGCATTGGTGACAACATCGACATTGGCGTCTATGCTTGGATTCATCGTGCCGTTCGTCCTTATGAAATTAAAGTTCGATTCGGCGGCGGGCAGCAGTCCCCTCATAACGTCCATCAAAGATATGGTCGGGTTGACCGTGTACTTTGTCCTGGTAACAACCTTGATGTCCAATATGATGTAAATAGGTTTTTATGGCTTGTCGGCTATGCCGACGTGAATGGTTTAACATTAATGCCCAAAAAAGGCGAGCATGGTTCGCCTTTTTTATACTTATAATAGAGTCCTCGTCTACAGATACTAATTGACAGAGACATGCCCCTTTGGTATTATGGGGGATAAGTCTGTCTTTAAGGAGTTTTACCGCTAATGAAGAAGTTTACCGTTGTTGCTTTGATTGCCGTCCTTGCTATTTCTGGGATTATGGCCGTCATGTTATCCCCATTCCACATGTCGAACGTTCGCGCATCGGGCGGTGCATCATCGCACAGTGTTCGGGCGAATTATTCGATTACACGCCTGCCACGGCGTAATGTATCGTTGGGCGACCTGGTCGGCGTTCCGCGCCAGGGTAATACAAACGATGCGGCGTATTTCGCATTGGTTCGTTCATCCGGTTCGGGCGCATTCGTAGTAGGGGTCAGCCACCCAGTTGGAACCTTGCCATTGATTGTAGAGGGGACAACCACGTTTGAAAATGCAGGTGTTTTCCAATACCGTTTCTTTCATGACTTTGCAACATTGCAAAATGGCGCAATGGCAATCCACGAACGTAACAGCGAGAACATTTCTACATACCGTCACTTTCACACACACGACATCACAGTAATGCAGGACGAGTTCCTGATGACCCTTCCCGAGAACAGTGCCGACTTTGTTCCGAATATCGTTGTGCCAGGCCAACAAATTACATTCCCATTGCCAAGTTCATTTATTGACCGTTCGGGACGTGACCTGTTCACCGTTCGTCGTGACCCAGATTTGAACCTTTACGCACCGTACCTGGAGCAACTGCAGGCACTTTACCCAACGGTAACCCAAGGAACGGCAACAGACCTGGAACACCTTGGCGCATTGCGTAACCGCGTATTCCAAGACATGACAGTTCAGTTCTTTGGTAACGATGGTGCAATCGAGAGCCAAGCCGAAGCCGGAAACGTAACAGGGTTGACAGGTATCGCCGACCCACGCACACGTACATTTACAATTCCACCACAACCCGCAAACAATTATTACGCCGAGTTCACATTTAACCACAATGGCGGAAACGTAACGGTTGCAAGTTACCGTACAAACAACATCATCGTTGAAAATGTTGGTATTCCATTGAACCAAATTATGGGGAACGATGTTGGGTCGCACGCAGGTGCCGACAATCAACGCCGCAACCAAATCCGTTTTGAGTTTAACCCAAGCGTTGCATTTACACCATCTAACCTGCGTTTGAACATGGAAGTTCAACTGCCAGGCGCGACCGTAAACATCAGCCGCGAAACAGACACAGAAAGCCGCGCATTCAACAGAGTAGATTTCAGCCAAGAAACATTCACCGCGTTTAGCTTTGTTCGTGTTGAAATCCTGCCTGGTATTGCGGACGGGGCGGCGGATGCAAACGACCCAAGATGGCGTTTGGCACGTACCCCAGAATGGCGTCCAGAACACGGCGAGAACGTGGGCGCGTTCCCAGGTTCGTTCTTTCACCGTGTAGAAGACTTTACATTTATTCCAACCGAGTTGGGCGAGTACCGTTTCACGTACTTTACCACAACCGTATTTGGTGCAGGTTTCGACCACACACCATTGATGGACCAAGTTGTCCGTGACCCAGCAACATGGCCAGCAGGCGCAACAGCAACATGGCCAACCAGTTCAAGCATCATCGAGCAACAACGTCCAGCAGCAGGGCAACAAAGCTTTATCCGTTTCAACCCATTCGAGCCATTGTTTGTTCGTACAGACACCGTTGCACCAACAATCCGTTGGACCGAAGAATACGCATGGGGTGCAATCCCAGGTGTTACCGACAGTTGGACAGGAACCGCGGGTACCGCGCCAATGCGCCCAGTAACCCGTCCAGACCCAGGTGCAACCCCACCATACGCGGGTGGCACACCAATCAACCCATTCGAGGCCCCAGACCACAGTAACTACCTGCCGGGCAGTGGTTCAAACAGCCGTACCGAAATCGCAACAAGTTTGCAAGCAAACCACGGCGACAACCGTCACCAGTTGATATTGCCAGCGTTGATGGGACATGACAACGCAACCCCATCAAACCGTTTGGTTTACAACATTACAATTCGTCGTACCGTAGAGGGTGTTCAACACCGTCACAGCATCACATGGGCATCGACAAACGCCAACGTTACCGCGGGTGCGGGTAACACAGGGCCACAAATGCCATACGACCCAACAAGCCGACTTGTATTGGACTTTGAAGAAGGGGAATGGACCAATGGTGTGTTCTCGGGTTCATTGGACGAGCTTATGCGTGGTGTAACCGGTTCCGATGCATCGTTCGTAGGTTTCTATGACATCACCGTGTTCGCACGTGACGAGCGTTTGGGTGGAATCTTGGGGTTGCCATCTGTTCAATTGCTGTACAGCTTTAACGTTGTTCGTGACACCGCGTTCACAATGGACGAGAGCCGTCCAGAGTTCCACGGCGGAATTCAAATGCGCCAAACCGCGTACTATGAAGACGACACAATTTCTTTCCGTCGTGTTAACGTCAGCGACAACTTTACCGACGACCGTAACATTGATGTAGCGTACTGGTTAAGTTTTGGTACCGAATTGGTTGATGTTACAGAAGACCTGGTCGAGGCGGGCGGTAACCTGACCTTGGTATTGAAGGCAGGCGAGAGCGATATCGCCGACCAACTGCTGGCCGAATTGGAGGCCGCGGGCGGGTTCATGGAAGTCCGATTGGTTGTTGTTGCACGTAACTTCTTTGCAATGCACAATGGGATTACGCATGCTGACCTGGCCAGTTATGGTTTCCCAAATGACCCTATTGACCTTGACAATGCTCCTGCTGGTATTAACTTTATCGGTACGACATTCCGTCTCTACAGTCTTGATTTCGGTTACGCCTCAACAATCGCGGGTGCCGACCTGGCAAGTCCTGATTTTGGACGCGCTATAAACGACCACCAATGGAGTGAATCGTTGACGGCAGCTAATATAATCACAACGGGAACAAATCCAAACCCAACTGGTGAGATTCGTCAAAACCGTCGCGTATACTTGCCCGAATTCCGTTTCTTCTATGAGTACTTTGTTGGAATGGATGCGGACATCGCGGACAGTGGATTGGCATCCAGCATTCAATTCGAGGTAATCCAACCATTGAGCGGACGTCGCCTCGGCCTTAACCGTTCGACCGTGTCTACACAAGTTCCAGTATGGGGCGTAGAGGTTCCTGTTGACCCAACAACCGCACCACTTGGATTGCGTGCGCCAGAATTGTCAAACCGTCCAGGTGCAACGGGCAGCGTTCACGACTTGATTCGTCGTGACCCAATGGTCAGCGGTTCACCTGTGGTAGAACACTTTACACGTATGGGCGGCGGCCAGGGTAGCGCAAACAACTCGTTGTTCTTTATCCCTAACGAAATTGGTGTTCACACCGTTATCGCCCGCGTAACCAACGCCGGTGGAAACGTAACAATCTTTGTTGCGGACATCTTGGTCAGTGGGCAAGCAGTCTTCAGCGTTGGAATCGTCGGCGGGGTAGACACAATGCGTGTTGCCGAAACCGCATCGTTGCCAACCGTTGTTGTGACAATCAACGGCATGTCATTCCGTACAAACAACAACTTTGACGTTATCGCGGACTTTGGTTCCGAGGTACGTGTTGGTTCATACCGTATAGAGGCATTTGCCGACAACCAGTCACCAGTAACAATGACCCAAAACAACTTCACACCAAGCTTTGCGGGTCGTTACACATTCAACTTCATCATTACAATTGACCACACCATTTTGACGAACAATCCATTGTTGCCGGAAATGGCGGGTGTCATCGCAACCGAAAACATCATCGCCGAGCGTTCCTTCGACATCGTTGTATCACAACTTAACGAAGGTGACGTACGAATTGGCTTTATGCGCGACGAATTCCGTTTCTTCTATGACAACCCTGTGGCTGGTGGTCACGTTGTAACGGGTGATTCGGATGTTGACCGTATTCACCAACACAACATTCTGCCACAATTGGTGGGTTCACAAGCGGGTACAGGCGTAACAAGTTTCAACGTTTCGGACAACACATTGCGTTTGGGATTGGAGCAAGTAGGCCCTGCGGCAGACCGCGTATTCCAATACGGCGTGTTCTTCCTCCCTGACTGGCAAGTGCTTATGGCGGCTGGCTTGACCCCTCCTGTTAACTTTGACACCGACGTTGAAACACACGTGACTGTTCGTGCTCCGCGTGCGGGTGCCGATGACTATCTCCTTGACACACGTAACGATGACGAGACCAACTGGGTTCAAGACGCACGCGGACAACGCTTGCACTTCTTCCGCCCACAAGGATTGTTGCGTTTGACGGCGGCCCAAGCCGACCTCCCAGCAGGACAGCGCGACCTTTCACAGGCCGACCGTTGGCCATTGAACACCGACGTTTATGTTGACGGCGAGTACGTGATTACATACACCGCGTCATTCCAAAACGTTGTTACCGTCGTTGAATTCCGTATCTTGATTGGTGACGTTGCAATGCCAAGAATTGACTTCACCCTCTCGGAAGAGCAACAATACGACCTCTTTAACCGTCCGTACCGTGTTGGCGACCGTGACCGTGGTACATTCCACTTTGACACCAACTTTGTAGTTGTTCACGCAAACGGTGGTAAAACAGACTTTAGCCCATTCTATATCGCAAGCAACCTGCGTATGGAAGTCCTGCGTCCAGACAGTACCGCTGCTATTGTTGGCCCAGACTGGGAAGCCGGTGACATTCGTCAATGGTACAGTCTCGAGGAGCCGACTAACCCAAGTGACCCTTGGATTGGTAACGCCCTGGGCGCAAATGCAAACGGGTCGAACTATGTTGATGAAGCAGGTGAAGTCATCCGTTGGCGCGAAGGTCGTCAGCGTTGGGATGTAAACCTGACCCAGGCCGGTGAATACCGCTTTACATTCCGTATCCGTTCCGAGGCGGGTGTTGAAACAACTCTGTTCCGTACCATCACAGTCGAGACAGAACAACCACCGCGCAATTGGGAAGCTGGAGAAATCTGGGGATGGATTCTTATCGTTGTTGCTAGTGGATTGTTCCTTGCCGTGCTTGTTTACTTCATCAGAACAGGCCGTCAAACAAAGTTCCAAACATCGGGCAACGTAAAGAAAATTGCCGAAGACAAGCCAGACCAGGTCTAGGAAAAGGTACATAAACCAAGCAAAAGCAGGGGAAACCCTGCTTTTTTGTTGTACTCGTCTTGGACTAATGGTATACTATTTGTATGCTTGATAAACGTTCGCGCCGCCTGATGGACCTGTTGCTGCACATGTGTGGCGAGGATGGTGCCTATAAAATTCTGGAAATTTGTGATTTGCAAAATGGTATGAAGCAAAAAATGGATATCGAGAATTTGGGGCATATTATGAAGTTCCTGGCGGCTATGGAGCTTGTCGACATAAAGTACAGTGACGATAAGGTTTATTGTATAGCCATATTACCAAAGGGACGATTGCACGAGGAGACGATAGTTTCAAAAAAGCACGAGGGCGTGGTGAACAGACGTTTAGCGTTCCTGATAGTCTTGGGCAGCTTTATTGGGGCGGTCCTGGGCGCGGCGTTCAGCGAAGTTATAAGGAGTCTTTTCCAGTAATAGGAAAGTGTAGGGGAGGGGTTGAAAATGTTGTTCAAGGCAGAAGCAAAGGTTATGGATTACCTGTTCGAGAAGTGCCGCGGCAAGAAAACGGTTTTATTAACACCGAAAGAAATCTTGCAGGCGATTTTACCAAAGTACGAACTAACGGCAAAGCAGCTGGATGCTATTATGAAAAACCTGGCCCTGGATGGGTATATTGACGTGCAGAACAGCGACAAGCAAGGGTCGTTGGTTTATGTCGTCACGTTGAAGCTAAAGGGTGAGGCGTACGAGCGTGAGCGGCAAGAGGCCAAGAAGAAAATCGTGCGCAGTATTGCATTCAAGATTGGTTTGGGTATTGTTACGTTTATAATTACATTCGCATTGGGCAGGCTCTTGGGCAGATGGTAAAATATAACCTGGTATCGAAATATAAACCTGCGGGGTCACAACCAGAGGCTATTGAACGCTTGGTTACAAATATTGAAAGTGGTGTTGCGCGCCAGACTCTGTTGGGTGTCACGGGCAGTGGCAAGACCTTTACAATGGCAAATGTGATAGAGCGCACGGGTCGTCCCGCGTTAGTTATTGCGCATAACAAGACGTTGGCGGCCCAATTGTGTAATGAATTCCGTCAGTTCTTTCCGAACAACAGGGTAGAGTATTTCGTCAGTTATTACGATTATTATCAGCCCGAGGCGTATATTCCGTCGTCCGATACCTATATCGAAAAGGACATGAGTATTAATGACGAGATAGATAAATTGCGCCACAGTGCGACCAGTTCATTGGCCGAGCGGCGCGATGTTATAATCGTGGCGTCGGTGTCGTGTATTTATGGTTTGGGCGCGCCGAAGGAGTATTACGACCTGGCGGTCAGTTTGCGGCCAGGTGACAAGGTGTCTAGGAATGACCTGATACGGCGTTTGACGGAGATACAATATAAACGGGCCAGCGACGTGATGGAGCGTTCTACCTTTCGCGCAAAGGGAGACATAGTAGAAATTATGCCAGCCAGTACCTCGGCCACCGCGATTCGTGTGATGTTTTGGGGTGATGAAATTGAAAAAATTACCGAAATTGATGCCTTGACGGGGACCCTGATTGCCGTGGTTAATCATGTCGCGATTTTCCCGGCCAGTCACTATGCGGTCGGAACCGAGACCTTGAAAAGTGCGATTAAGAACATCAGGGGGGACCTGGATATACAGTTGGACCTTTTCCGTAACGAGGGGTTACAGATTGAGGAACATAGGTTGCGCCAAAGGACGAATTACGATATCGAGATGATGCAGGAGATGGGGTATTGCAACGGTATCGAGAATTACAGCCGCTATTTTGATGGGCGGGTTCCTGGCGAACCACCGTATACCTTGATGTCGTATTTTCCGCGTGATTTTTTGGTGTTCATTGACGAGAGTCACATCACCGTGCCGCAAATCCGCGGTATGTATCATGGGGACAGGGCCAGGAAAAAGTCATTGGTAGAGTACGGGTTCAGGTTGCCCAGTGCGTATGACAACCGACCTCTGAATTTTGACGAGTTTTGCGAGCGATTGGGCCAAACGGTGTATGTTTCCGCGACCCCCGCCGAATACGAGGTAGAGCAGAGTGGCGGAGAGGTGGTAGAGCAGATTATACGCCCCACAGGGTTGCTTGACCCAGAAATAGAGGTGCGGAGCCAGGAGACCCAAGTCCTAGATTTACTTGACCAGATTAGGAATGTTACCAGCCAGAGTGCGGGTATAGAGGGCAAGAACATCAACGGAAAAGTTTTGGTTACGACGTTGACCAAGAAAATGTCCGAGGATTTGACCGCCTTTTTGACGGGCGAGGGGATAAGGGTGCGGTATTTGCACAGCGAGATTGATACCCTGGACAGGGTAGAGTTGATAACCGCCCTCCGTCGTGACGAGTTCGATGTGATTGTGGGGATTAACCTCCTGCGTGAGGGATTGGATATTCCAGAGGTTGTTTTGGTGGCGATTTTGGATGCGGACAAAGAGGGGCTTTTCCGCAACCAAAGGGCGTTGATTCAAACAATTGGCCGAGCAGCACGTAATTCCAGGGCGCGGGTAATCCTGTATGCCAACAAAATGACACCAAGTATGGATTTTGCTATTGTCGAAACCAACAGGCGGCGCACCCTGCAGCACGAGCACAACGTTGCCAATGGAATTACCCCTAAAACGGTGTTCAGTGATATTCAAAACACCCTCTATGTGTCGGAAAAGGATACCGCAAAGGGCAGGAAGATGACCAAGAAAGAGGCCAAGGATGAGATAGAGAAACTCTCGGCCCTTATGAGTGTGGCAAGCAGGTCCTTGGATTTCGAGGCGGCAATCAAATTCCGCGAAGAAATCGCCAGATTGAAGAAATTGTAGCACCTTGCGTGACATACCACTAGATATTGTGTGATATGTATAGCAGGTCACTTGCGGGGCGGATTTATCATGTTGAAAAAGCTGGTGTGCTTGTGTTATACTATAAGGTTATGCTTAGAAATATTGTTATAAAGGGCGCGGCCGAAAATAACCTGAAGAATCTTTCCGTGACGATTCCGCGGAACAAGTTAGTGGTGTTCACGGGTGTGTCGGGCAGCGGGAAGAGCAGTTTGGCTTTTGGTACCATCTTTGCCGAAGGGCAGAGGCGTTTTATGGAGAGTTTGTCCAGTTACGCGCGGCAGTTCCTGGGGAATACCAACAAGCCAAAGGTGGAGTATATAGAGGGTTTGTCGCCCGCGATTTCTATTGACCAAAAAACGACTAGCCACAACCCGCGGAGTACCGTTGGTACGGTGACCGAGGTTTATGATTACCTGCGGTTGTTGTATGCGCGGGTGGGGCAGCCGCACTGTCCCCAATGTGGCAAGGAAATTACCCGTCAATCGGTTGACCAAATCGCCGAGCAGGTTGTTGCGATGTACGACGGCCAAATGGTGATGATAGAGTCGCCGGTTGTGCGCGGCCAAAAAGGCAGGTTTGAAAAAGAGATAGAGGGGTGGAAGCGGAGCGGTTTTGTCCGTGTAAAGATAGATGGCAGTATCTATACCCTGGACGAGGAGATAACATTAGACAAGAATGTCAGACATACTATCAGCATTATTGTGGACAGGATAACGGTATGCCAGGAAGAGGTGGGGCGAATTAGCGAGGGAATCGAAACGGCCCTGCGTTTGAGCGACGGTTTGGTCGTCGCGGCCACCACGGATGCAGAGGGTAATGCGGTCGAGAAAGTCTTTTCAAACAAATATGCGTGTATCGAATGCGGGATAAATATCGAGGAGTTAGAGCCGCGCTCGTTCTCGTTCAACAGTCCGTTTGGGGCTTGCTCTCGTTGCAGTGGCTTGGGCTTTACCATGGAAATTGACGAGGAGAAGATTCTGCCGAATAAAGAGCTTACGTTGGCAGAGGGGGCGATAGTCGCAAGCGGGTGGAACATGGAGAGTGGCAAGATTGCCCACATCATGTTAAAGGCGTTCGCGGCAACATTTGAGATATCGTTGAACCAAAAGGTCAAGACGATTGCGCCAGAAATTGTACACAAGTTGTTGCATGGCTGTGAAGAGAAGCTGAAATACGAATACGCATCTGGGGCCTTTGATTTTCCGTTCCATGGAAAGTGGGAGGGGATAATCGGCAATCTGAAGCGTCGGTACAAGGAAACGTCGAGTGATTGGATGAAGCAAGAGATTGGGAAATTGATGATTAACACCAACTGTCCCGAGTGCGGTGGGCGGCGTTTGCGCAAGGAGGCGCTGGCGGTCAAGGTCGGCGGCATCAACATCGCAGAAATGACATCTATGCCAATCAACAAAACGTACGAATTCTTTGGTAAATTGAATCTGGGGGCCTCTGAAGCCGTTAAAATAGCAGAGCCAATCGTGAAAGAGGTTCGGGCGCGGTGTAAATTCCTGGTTGATGTGGGCTTGCATTACCTGACTTTGGCGCGCAATGCGGATACATTGAGCGGGGGAGAGAGCCAGCGAATACGCCTGGCAACGCAAATAGGTAGCGGCTTGGTCGGCGTCCTCTATATATTGGACGAGCCAAGTATTGGCTTGCACCAACGTGACAACGAGAAGCTCTTGGGCACATTGTTCAAGTTGCGAGATTTGGGGAATACCCTTATAGTTGTTGAGCATGACGAAGAAACGATAGAGGCGGCCGATTGGATTATTGACATCGGGCCAAAGGCAGGGAATCACGGCGGCGAGTTGGTCGTTGTTGGGACGCCGCAAGACGTAAAGGATTGCGAGGCTAGCTTGACTGGGCGGTTCCTGTCTGGGAAAGAAAAAATTGCATTGCCAGAAGAATATCGCAAGGCGGGGGACAGGTGGTTGGAGGTTCGCGGTGCGCGTGAAAATAACTTGCGCGGTGTCGATGTGCGGGTGCCTGTGGGTCTGTTGACCTCTGTGACGGGTGTTTCGGGCAGCGGCAAATCAAGTTTGGTGAACAAGATTTTGTATCCTGCCTTGCATAATATGTTGTATCGCGGTGCGCGCAAGGTGGGCAAGCATGACGAGATTGTGGGTGCCCAGCACTTTGACAAGGTGATTGACATTGACCAATCGCCGATTGGGCGGACGCCGCGGTCTAACCCAGCGACCTATACGCATGTGTTTGATTTTATTCGTGACCTGTTTGCCGCGACCAAAGATGCCAAAGAGCGTGGGTATGAAAAAGGACGATTCTCGTTTAACGTGCGAGGCGGCCGATGTGACCATTGCGAGGGTGATGGCGTGCGCAAGATTGAGATGCATTTCTTGCCGGATGTCTATGTCCAGTGCGAGGTGTGCAAAGGGCGGAGGTTTAATAAAGAGACCCTAGAGGTCAAGTTCAAAGGTAAAAGCATCCACGACGTGTTAGAGATGACGGTCGACGAGGCGTGTGATTTCTTCCAACACATTCCACAGGTTTTCAAGAGGCTGAAAACTGTTCAGGATGTTGGTTTGGGGTACATAAAGTTGGGGCAGTCGGCCACGACGTTGAGCGGCGGAGAGGCCCAGCGAGTGAAGCTGGCCACAGAATTGGCAAAAACGTCAACGGGGAAAACCCTGTATATTCTGGACGAGCCAACGACGGGTCTGCATAGCTATGACACTAAAAAATTGATAAACATTTTGCAGCGCTTGGTCGCCGGGGGGAATACCGTATTGGTCATAGAGCATAATTTGGATGTGATAAAGGTTTCCGACCATATAATTGACCTGGGGCCCGAGGGTGGTGACGAGGGTGGCTATATTGTCGCTACGGGAACTCCGCACGAAATAGCGGCGTGCAAGGGCAGCGAAACAGGAAGATTCTTGAAGAAGGTGTTATAGGTGCTGTATATTGTGTAATATGTCACGCGAAATACCATATACGGTATAGTCTATATGACATTTTGGATGTGCGTGCCTGCATTGAATGTGTGCACCCTGATAAGGTATCGTGTTTGAAGAAGGCCCACCATGGCTTCTTCTTTGTTGTCGAACTCGATGAAATTCTTCGCGTATATGATGTTAGTGCTGACCTGGGCCAGGTCGAAATGCCGTGTAATCATACTTAATCGCCGCTCGTTGCGTTGCCAATAATCATACATATGGTTGATTAGCTTGATGTTCTCGGGTGTGTCGACTTTCTCTTGGCCTCGGATGGTGGAAATTAGGGCTTCGTTGTCCCTGCCTAGACGGTCGTATGCGCCCATGATGGCGCGTTGTTCGACAATGGCGGCCGCAACCAATATGGCGGCCAAAACTATAACGATTACTAGGCGTCTCATTATTCTTCTGGCTCCTTTTCCTGTGTTTCTTGTGGTGGTGGCATCGTTATTTTGATTGACTCCATCGTGCCGTCACCCTTTTTTTGTACATATCCGTTTCCGCTTTCGCTTAAACTGGCAAACGCCAGGTCTTTTTCCCTGCACAACATCTTGTGTATTATGTCAGAGGTAATACACTTGATGTTGTGTGTTTGGTTCAATTCCTGGAACCCGCGCTTGATGACTTTCCCGTTTTCAATGATGCAAAAGAAGATTTCCGACTCTTCTGGTTCTATTTTCATGTCCTCGCGCGTTGACGGCATTGATTCCGCCTTTGGGATGACGCTTATTTTTCCGTTCCTCTCTACTATCGCGTAATTCACGTCTCCGATATCGAAAAAATTTAGGTTTCGCAGCTGTTCGATCAGCTCGTCGCTGCTCATGTTTAGGGTTTTCAGCTGTTTGAAATCAATGCTTCCTTGGTCGATGACGATTACGGGCTTTCCGCTGATGATGTCCCTTATGCGCGCGCTCTTTTGGGTCGTGAATGTGATAATGAAATGCAACAGGCATATAACGACCAGCGGTACTACTCCATACCATATGGGAATTGTTTGTTCCGCCATAGGAATTGTTGCCAAATCGGCTATTATAAGGGTTATGACCAGCTCAAAAGGCTCCATTTCTCCTATTTGACGCTTGCCCATCAGGCGCATCAGGAAGATAACAATGAAGTAAATTATGGCTACGCGCAACATTATATTGAACATCTCTATATTCTGCTTGAATACCGTGCCGTTTATTCCATCGTGGAATGTGCCCATAGGAAATTTCTATAGGCAATGTCCATTGTGATGAAAATGTGGATAAAATTAGGCAAATGTGGATAAGTTTCGCTCGATGTGGACAAAGGGCGGGTTATCGGGTCAAATTCCTGTGTCTTTTTCGGAATATTCGCAGGTGTTCCAGGTCAACCAGGTTCATCACATACGCCATGGCTAGTGATGCTCCTACGGTGATGCTTCCTGTGATTGCCAGGTTAAAGAAAAGCGGTATCGTGTCAAAGATGTCAAAAAGCGCGCGCCCGATAATGACCGCAGGGACACAGGCAACGGCAAATCCGGCCAAGCCACGTATAATGTGCAAACCCGTACCTGTCTTTTTTGAAATCAGGTGTATGTTCAAAACAGAAGCAATAGACGTACAGGCCCCCAGGCCGACAATCAACGCGCCCACACCAATGCGCCCCGGCAGAATCCATACACAGGCAAAGAGTGCAACCGACCCGATGACATAATGCATCATCGCGCGGGTTTCGGCACCCAAGGAATTCAAAATCGCATTGGTAATCAGAGACAGCGACATGGGTATCATTATCCACGCGGATTGGGCCAAATAAACTCCGGCCATCTCGTTGGCAAAGAGGAATCGACCTATCCCAGGGCCAATCGCGATAAAGGCAGGGATAAGCATAAAGTTTATAAGGAGAGTCGCGCGGATACAGGAATTGATTTGACGATTAGTGCGCTCTGTATCGCGCGAGCTGCTTGACGAGGCAAGGTCAGGAACCAGGGCGGTTGCGATGCTGCTGATTACTGTTTGCGGAATGGACAGCAACGGCAATGTCATTCCGACCGCAATACCGAAACCCGCAACGGCCTCGGCCGGTTGCCATCCCGCCGCGACCAACCGCAAGGGAATTATCACGGCGATTACGGGCAATGCGATACTGGTAATGACCCTGACGGCCGTTATCGGCGCGGCCGAGCGGAGGATTACGCGCGTTTCCGTCATGTCCATTAGGGGCCCGCGCGGAATGGCTTGCTCTCGCCGAAAGAGATTCAGGACAATCAAGGCCGAGAGTAGACTGGCCAATGTGAACGAGAGCGCGGCGATAATCGCCATATCCTTGAACAGGAAGCCCAAACCAACCAACCCAAAGAAGAGAAGTATTCGGGTCAACTGCTCGATAAGTTCGGTCAGACCCAACAAAAAGAACTTCTTTTGTCCCCACCACACGGCGCGAAGGACGGTATACACGGCGGTTCCCAACAAAGCGGGAACCAAAAAGAGCAAAATTCTGGTAGAGCGCGCGTCAGCGAACAAATACCCGATAATTCCACTTGTGGCGAATGTGGTTAGGATAATTATGGCCGCCAGGGCAAACGCGATGACCAGGCCGCTTCGGACAACCTGGCCCAATTTGGTGGGGTATCGCGCATCCCCTGGTATGGTCGATGTCATGCGCGAAATGACCAAGGGCAGGCCGCTGGCGATAGCCGTCAAGAACACCATAAAGAACGAGAACGCGATTTGGTAAACCCCCAAAAGCTCGGCCCCCAAAATCCGCGACAAAATGATGCGGAATAAAAATCCCGCCCCGCGCGTGGCAACGGCAAAAGCAGTAATAAGGGCGACAGAGCGCAGAAAGGTACGCATAACTATAATTAGTTAAACATCTACATGGGTATGCAGATTCAGATAAGGTTCGAGAAAGAGGGCGATTTGGTCGGGATATCACGGGCGTGCGGGATGGCTCCGTGTGCGATTTTGGCTATGAACGGGGCAACGAGTGAGAGTGACCTTGTGGGTCGTGCGATATTTGTCGAAATAAAAACGGCCGCGATGTTACGGCCGATTGGTTCGTTTTTTATGTGTGTGGATGGTGTGGTTAAGCGGGGGAACGCCACCTAACGAAAATACAACAAGATATTAACATGCGCCAGTTCAAATCGAATAGTATTGCGTGTGGAGGGGAGGTTCTGGCTTGTCCCAACTAAACTGTGGTCGCGGGTAATATTCACCCCCGTGCGCGATGCCGCATCAATATAATGCAAAGTAACATACGACGAATGACGGGTAAAGGTTCCAACGGCCGAGAAAATTATTACATCATCACGGAAAATTTCCATGTAAAAATTACCATTACCAAGGAGTTGCAGGTGGCTGCCTCCGTATGTCGACACCGTGGAATTTGGCGCATCGGACACACGATAGTCTGTGGGGTTGCGGAGAATAAGTATAAGACCAACAACGACAACGGTTATCAAAAGTTTGATTGCTATGACGGTTAAAACGGTACGCCTGCGTGAACGAAGAGCCATTATTCATCACCTCCGCCAATTCCCATAAATGCGGGCGGATTGAATGTAAAGGAAAGCACCAGGTCAAGGCGACGGAACTCGCGCTCGTACCCCTCGTCGTCTGCCTCGTCAATATCAACATGATAAGGCATGTATTTGTGAATTAAAATGTTTCCATTCGACGACGAGAGGTAGAGGGTACGGACATATCCATTCAAAATTCCCCGTAACTCGGCCGTAAAAACACCGCGCCGCTGGCTGGTGGAACTTACCACAAATGTAAATGTGCGTTGCGAGAAATGAACGTCAAATCGGGTAAAGTTATGGTTGAACATACCAAAAGACGTATCCTCGGTTGCCAGGCCAATTCGATTGCCGTTGTCATCAAAAAATGTATTAGAGCGCAACGTCAAGATATGGTATCGGTGGCCGGCAACCAATGGGTTGTCACCCGATTGACCGATTATTGCAAAGGTAACCACGCCGGCAATAACACCGACGACGATTATCAAAATCAATACCCCAATAAATCTTCGTGCACTCATCTACTTACAGATTAATCTTCTTTCTTTTCTTCGTCAACTTCTTCGTCTGCGGTTGCGGCTTCTTCCGTCGTTTCCTCAACAGGGGTTTCTTCAACAACATGGGCCTCTTCCTCGACAACCTCTTCGGATGATACCTCGGATTCCTCGGCAACAACTTCTTCTTCCGCTTTTGGGGCGGTTTCTTCTTCGATTACGATTTCTTCCTCGGTCGCGTCTGGTGTCTCTTCGACAATTTCTACTTCTTCATCCGTTGGGGACTCTTCAACTGCGCTGGCGGCAACTAGGCTTGGCGAGGCCTTTGTCGCTCCACGAACACCTGCGTCGTCTTTTGCATAGCTTGTGTGCTTTTGGTCATAGTGACGACGACGTTGGTAACGGCGCAATAACACCGCAAACAATGCAAATATAAGGGCCGCCGCCATGATGATGGTAGGGATAATCAGCCAATCCAGGTCACGGTCACGCCCCGCACCTGGGCCTGTGTCCTCATCATCGTCATCGTCTGGGTCATAACCGCGGTCATGTTCACGTGCGATTGCAATGTTCGTGTGGCGGTCTTCGGCCACCGCCTGGTCATGCAGGTCGCGCGACTCGTTAAAGAAGAACTGGTCAATCTCTTCCAAATTCGTGTTGCGAATTTCAACCGTACCTTGAACGGCATAAAATTCGTTACCAAACTCAATCACAAGCTGTAACTGGCGTGAGCTGTCCACACGGATATAAAAATGTAATGTAACCCAACCGTCATGCGTGAACGTAGGCATACGCATCAGGTCAGCAGGGCGCAGGTTCGTAAACCCGCCGTAAAATTCGGAAAGGGAAACATTCACACCCCATTCCAAATCGTCTGGACGTTCAAAGTTAGGGTCGCCGTCATAACGGTCAGGGGTAATGGCAACCGCGGCCAAGTCGGTAATAATACGGAAGTCAAAACTGTATCGGTAAAACGACCCCTCGGTACTGCCATACAGGTCTTCGGTCAGGTTATTGCGAACAACAACGTGTTGGTGGCTGACCGTGTTTATGCGCAGGGTATTGTCGGCCGTCACTTGGGTGGATATACGCGCGGCGTTGTCTTCGTCCGTGCCAAAGAACTGCATGGTAGACGACAGGTCTGCGCTAACATGTCCTGGCGCGAACTCGAACGGCTCGTGCAATGTAACGTTGTCGATGAATGCGGTCGCCGCTGGGCCACTGGCTGGGATGCCTTCGATACCCATGATGAACGCGATTTGAACATTGTGGGACGTAAAGTTACTTCCCTTGATAACAAAGCCGTGTGACCTCCAATCGGACGGGGTAAAGTTAACACCCGTGGCAACTGGGCGGTTCATGTTGATGCGTGCGATTTCGTGTGTTTGGCCGTTGTGTTCAAATTGGATAACGGCCGACAAAACCAATCCCTCGGATGGACGGTGAATTGTGGACATGTCAAAGGTAATCAGGTTATACGCACCCTGGTGCAAAGAGAATGTCGAACTGGTCAAAACCTGGTACGTTGGGGCGGTGTTTTGCAACATAAAGATGTTGTTGTTTGCATGCGGAACCAAGTCGGTTGTAACTGGGCCTGGGTTTGTTGCATTTGCGAAATTTGACGGGTCGCCCGCTGAACGTGCCCAATGTTCGGCATCCGTGTTAACGATACCACTGCGGGTGTCTTCCTCGTTGCCTGCCGTCAACTCCCAATCTGCGGCACGCAGTGGGAAAGGCATGTTAACATCCGACACGGTACCCACGTTGAACATTCCATTAGGAATTGGGGTGTGTGTTGCAACTTGCTCCATGTGGATTGTTTGTACGTTTGGTGAACCCTCGTGTTGTGACATGTATTGGTGGGATACACGCGAAATTTGGAAATCATCGACCAACAACCATCCTGTCATAACTTGCTCGGGCCCGCCAATCCAAAACTCTATGTCAACGTCAACGTCCTCGAAAATTTCGCCCGTGATGAATACGGTGTTCAATGTCCAACCATTGCGCGATTGTGTTGCGTCCGACTCGCCACTGAATACGGGGAATACCTCGCCAAACGGAACAAAGTGTTCGTGTACGTCGTCTGGTTCACGCGGGTCAATAATTGCCATGTTCGCGTTACCGCTCGACAGGGAATAAAAACTTATCATGTACGAAATACTGCGGTTGATTGTAAAACCCGAAAGACGCATGTACGCATTTCCATTACGCGCCGACAACGCAATTACGTTGCGCGCCAATGGGCCGGTGTGCGGGTGCAGGAAATTCACATCCTCGAAATTGAACATGGTTGGGATTTGTGATGTGTACGCAAATTCGCTGTGTGCCTCGCTCATTGTACGCTCGGATGAAAAATCCTCGATTGTGTACTCGTATGGTTCGCTGACTTGGTCATTTTGTCGCAGGTCAATTTGCAATGTAATGGCCTCGTAATTTGCACGTCGTTCCAGGTCGCGTTTGAAAATCTCCTCGGTCACCGAACGGGCACTTGCGTTGTCGAAATACACAACACCGCCGTTTGTTTGGATACTACGGTTCCCAAGCCACAATCCCAGGTTAAACTCCGCCCCCGAACGCTGGTCTGTCTGGACAAAGAACATGGCACGCTGCCAAACACTGCGACCTTCGGCCAACTCGCCTGTGCCGCCGTGAATGAACGGGTGGTTCAATGCGGGAATGGATGTGCGTGTTCCGTCTGGCAACATGTCGTCGGACATAGGGATGAGGTACATCGCACCAAACCCGCCAACGGCATAAAAATCAACTTCAACGATAAAAAACCCATCTGCATGGAATTCCAAAGGCACCCCAGTTGTGTATCCGGCGGACGCGGGCAAATTCACCCCGCGTGTGGTAATTGCCAAAACATTATTGTCGGCACCCGAACCGCCCGCAATTTGGGTTGGCGGGTGTTGCAAGAACGGCAGGTTCGCTAACGCGTCATCATTATTCCGCCATGTGTTGAAAAGGTGTGTGTCCAAAATTCCGCTGGTTGCATTCGGACTGGTTTCTGCGGGTGACCATCCTGCGATGGTGGTGGTGAATCCTGTGGTGTCGCTGATGGTTGCATCGGCAAAGTTCCCATTGTTGATATTAATCTCGCGTGTGGCAAACGCTTGGGCCGCTTGTGTCGGTGCCTCGTGGTTAAAACGCTCGGTCGATGCGCTGACGTTAAATACGGTCGCATTGATAAACGAAAGGGGTAACGCAGCCACACAAAGCAACAGCGCAACACCCAAAGCAATTAATCTTCTTCTGTTAAACATACCACTCCCTCACAGCACCAGTTTGCCCAAAGGTGGGCAATACAATACCGATACTATACCATGGGGACGCATATTTTTGCAAGGACAAAACGGCCCTAATAATGATTAAAATCTTGTATACCCGACCCCCTAGGCAAGTGGTCGGTTTTGTGCTAGTTTGGACTTTAAGTAAAGTAATTTGGAGGACACCGAATGGACAAAGTCGCGCTGCTTGAATTGGGGCTTACCAGCATCCGTTTAACACTCTGCATGGTAAAGGATGGGGCGTACTATACCACTTATAAACAAATATCGGAACAAATCGCAATCGACGAACACATCGCAAATGACAGCCTTATCAACAGTACAAAGATAAAGGAATGTGTAACCATCCTGCAAATGTACAAAAAGATTTGCGAATCCGAGGGGGTTTCACGATACTTGGCCGTTGCATGCGAAACTCTGACATGGGCAAAAAACTATCAATCATTTGTTGACGAATGCGGCACGGCAATCGGCCTGGATTTCAAGATTCTGACGTCCCAGGACGAGGTCAACGCAATCTACACCGCCGTTACAAACACCTTGGACACACCAAAAGGCATTATCGTCAACATCACGGGCAACTCGGTTCGTGTTATCCACTATAACCGTCGAATAGTCCTGGACAGCGCAACGTTTGATTTGGGGTCATCCAGTCTCTTCCGCAAAGTAGGCGAGGACGGCGACGTCGTCACAAAGGGCATAGAGTTCTTTCGCGACCAATTAACAAAAAAGGCACCATTCCTGGCAACTCTGGACCCCGAGGCAACTATTGTCGGCGTGGGCGACGTGTTTACCTCATACGGACGACTGGCGCGCAAAATTTCAAAATCTGGTCTTGAAATGGAACATAACTATACAACTGACTCTGACATGTTCAACCGCGTGTTTGAATTCCTGAAAACACTCGACCCCGAAAAACGCCAAAAACTAAAAGGCATCAGCGACCAACCGGTCTCAAACATCCTGGCTGGTCTCGCCATCATCTCTGCGATTTTGGAATATACACGTGTTCAAAACATCGTGGTGGGTAAAAGTTACCGTAACGTCGGCCTGATGTTCAACTACGCACTTCCGCACACCCTGGAACGTCCTATCGCCGATATCTTGGGCTTCTCGCTCGACTCGGTCATCGACACGGTCGGCCTTAACAAAAAATTGTCGGAACAAATGTACCAGGTCGGCCTTATGCTGTTCAAGCAACTAAAGGTTCTTCACAAACTCCCGCGTGGCTACGCAAAGGTCTTGCGCATCGCCGCCCACCTGTACCAAATCGGCCGCAAACTAAATGCAATCAACCCTGAACGCGGCAACTTCCACGCAATCATGCTCTCACCTATAATGGGTTGCACACACAAAGACATCGTTCTTGCGGCCTTTGTCGCATCGGTAAAACGGTGGGAGGACTTTGACCTGGCTCAATGGCTCCGTTACAAAGACATCATGACCGAAGACGACCTCGACGCCGTGCGAAAATTGTCGAACATTCTGGCAATATCCGAGGCCCTGAACATCCGCAACCAAGAAATCGTAAAAGACATCAGCTGTGACATCCTCGGCGATTCGGTCATCCTCAAACTCATCACCGAAACCGACACCAAAAATATCAAGGTCGACCCATACGCGGCCTACATCGAAATATACTACGCCAAAAAATACTGCGGCGAGTTCAACAAATCCTTCAAGAAAAATCTAGAAATACTCTAAAAACAAAAAGCCCCGTGATGGGGCTTTTTTGTTTATACATCTAACTCACACTAACATACTGCTTTGAAACATACCCGAATCGGTTGAACGCAAAAACATACCACCAATCACCCTCATCGCCCAGTATCAAAATCCGCGACCCATTCGGCAAATTTGCAACAACTTGCGCGTCCATCGATGGGGTTTCACGCATGTTCAAATTGCTGCCTTGCGTCTGGACGGTCGCCATACATGCCATGGTTGGCATCTTGCCGCAATTTGCTGGCGGTAACGGTGGAACAATCCCAATCGGTGGCACGGGCGTGACTGGCGGAAAGATTGGTGGGACAATGCCAATAGGGGGTACAGGGGTAACTGGGGGCGGACACTGGCATACTGGCGGCAAAACTCCAATAGGGGGCACAGGCATTACCACAGGAGGCGGGATAATTCCAATCGGCGGTACTGGGGTTACGATTGGCGGCGGAGGAATTACAATAGGTGGCTGCGGAATCTCTGGCCCCGTCTGCCCGTCGCAAATGCATAAAAACTGTGCGGATGCCCAACCGCTTTGTCCGTTGTGAAAAACCTGAACCCATCCATCCTGAACGGGGCTCATAATGGTCAAACTTGTGCCTCGCGGTACCGTGGTCATAACCGCGCCATTCGGCGACACGCGAATGTTCAACCCGCCGTGTTGTGTACATACAACGCCCTGAACGGGCACGGGGTAGACCAAATTTGTAATTGGCCGATTGCAATGGTGGTTGTGCATATGAAAATCCTCCCTAATATAGAACTAGGATTTCTATATGAAAAGACACTCGCTCTGTGTGCATCATCTGCACCTCTAAAACTGTCAACAATCCCCTTGGCTCCAACAACTATGATTGCGTCTGAATAAACTTTGGACACAACTTGCATTGTTTCAAATGCATGGCGGCAAAGGTCGCGGCCACGGCTCCATCGGCACAGGCAGTTACAATCTGCCTCACATGCTTCTCGCGAATATCTCCCGCGGCATAAACACCCTCAATGTTTGTCTCCATCTTTGGATTGGTCTTTACATAACCCGCACGCGACAAATCTAACTTCCCCTTGAACAAAGCAGTAGACGGTGCCCGCCCAATCGCAACAAAAACACCATCACATGGAATAACGGTTTCAACTCCCGTTCCCGTATGTTTAATCGTAATGGATTCTAAATTCTTCTCGCCCGAAATCTCTTTCACCGAATGCAAATGATGCACACCAATAACATTAGGCAACTTTGCCATCGCATTCAAACTAACCGCATGCGCGGCAAAATCCTCGGTCACGTTAACAATGGTAATGGACTTGACAATAGGCGACAGGTACAAAACCTCCTCAACCGCACTATTACCGCCGCCCACAACAACGATATCCCTATCCTTGTAAAACGCACCATCACACAGGGCACAATAATGTATGTTCCGCCCGTCAAACTTCTTCTCGCCGATGGCACCCAATTTCCGTGGCCCCGCACCCGCACAAATAATAACCGTCTTCGCTGCAAACTCCGTGTCCGACGTCGTAACGGTATGCACACACTTTTCAAACTCTATGTTGGCAATCTGGTCATAAACAATTTCAACACCCGACTTCTCGGTTTGTTCCATCATCGCCATCGCCAAATCGGCCCCACCAATCGACAGGAACCCTGGCATGTTCTCAACCGTCTCGGTCGATGTAATCTGCCCGCCACACACGCGCTCCTCGACAATAACTACCTTCTTACCCGCACGCGCCGCATACATCCCGGCCGTCATTCCCGCCGGCCCGCCACCAATAATCAAAACTTCCACATCCACTTTTTTCATCAGTCCGAGTATAACCCGTGCGACGTACGGAGCACAAGTGAATAGTTGACATTAGTGTTCAAGGTTCTCGACCAAGGGGAGAGGTTCTTATAACCCGTGCGACAAAGGAGCACAAGGGAATAATTAAATTTTAATGTTCAAAGGTTCCCGAAGGGGTTCTTACCGCGAAGCACAAGGTTCCCGAAGGGGTTCTTACCGCGAAGCACAAGGTTCCCGCAGGGGTTCTTATCGCGAAGCACAAGGTTCCCGAAGGGGTTCTTATCGCGAAGCACAAGGTTCCCGAAGGGGTTCTTATCGCGAAGCACAAGGTTCCCGAAGGGGTTCTTATCGCGAAGCACAA
>WRBO01000004.1 GCA_009784555.1 Bacillota bacterium
ACCGAATCACGTGACCAGCGGATAGAGGTCTCGGCGGCGGAGGGGATACAGCGGATTAATACAAACTTGAAGGGTGAGACATTCCGCATCCGTATAGAAACAAACGAACGCAATGTCGAGATAACCGACATCGCGGCGGTCATTGGATTCGCGGTTAAAAGGAGTACACGATGGAGTTAGGAAACAAAGCGGTCGAGATAATTGACCTGGACCAGGTGGCCTTTGAAAAGTTGGCCAAACAACGGGCAGAGCAATTTAGTATCGAGCCGTTCAACAACGACAGATACCTTACAAATGCGGAAAGGATAGAGTTAAACGTCATGCACGCGCGAATCATCCGCAAGCACAATGTCGCGGGGATTGATGTGGTGGACATGTTCCAAACCCCCGCCCCCATGACCGCGGCCCAGGCATTGAATGCCGCGGATACGCAATTGCGGGCATTGGCATCCGCACGGACGGAACGGTTGTGGGCGATTACCGCGCACCGTTTGCAACGGGTAGAGGACAGCCAAGCACGAATAGTCCGCCGATATAACGAACGGGTTGCACGTATAAACACGGATGCATCCCGTCGCGGAATATTGAACAGCACAATTGTGGTGGACAGGTTGCAAACCGCCCGCAGCGAACGTGACGAGGCATTGGAGAAAGGGCAAACGGCGATTACGGAAATCATGGAGAGATTTCACCACGACAACCAAGTTGCCGAGTTGGTAAACAACGACAGGCGTGCGGCGTTGTCGGCGCGTTTGCACACCGAGAGTATCCGAAACCACCTGGCGGTGTTGCGTGAAAAATCGACCCAGAAACGCCATGCCCTGCGCGAGCTTGTTAATATGGAACGCGTGCGGTTGACGACGCCGATAAATTCACAACGCATGATTGACCAGGAAATTCATGACAGCTATTTGGTGTGGCTGATGCGTCATTCCGAGCAACGTGCATTCAACCTGGTTCAATGGGACCCGTTGTTTTATTCAAACATGTCACGGGCGATGTGGATTCAATTACGCGACAATATGGCAAACCGTGTTGTCCAGGTAGGTTAATAAAAGGAGGAACAAGATGTGGGAAGAAGTATTGGGCTTTGCGGTTAATTATGGGTTGTGGGCGTCGCTCTTTGTCGGGTTGTTGGTGTATGTATTAAAGGACAGCAACAAACGGGAAAAGAAGTACCAGGATACGATAAAGAAACTGGTCAGCAGCCTTCAGGTAGTTACCACAATCCAGGAAACAACGGAGCAATTACGCAAAGACATCCAAGAGATTAAGCAAAGGGTCAAGAAGTAAAATTCTTGACCCTTTGGTCATTTTGTGATATGTTGTGTTTGTAAAATCCTGACTTGGCTTTGTGGAATGACTCCGATTTGCTCCCTTGGCCCGGCATGGATGGAAAAAAAAGGAGAAAAAAACATGAGCGAAGAATTGAACCTGGGAATCGAGGAAGTGAAGGCAACGGCGGCAAAGAAGCCAGCAACAAAAAAAGCAGCAACGGCAACCGCGCCAAAGAAACCCGCGTCGAAAAAAGCGGTAAAGGCCGAGGCACAGGATGCGTTGGCGCAACTGTCCAAAGAAGAAATCGTCAAGGCGTATGGAAAGAACGAAAAGGACACGGGGTCGGCCGCGGTGCAAATTGCCTTGCTGACACAACGTATTAACCATTTGACAAACCACCTAAAGGAACACAAGCAAGACAAACACAGTCGCCGCGGATTGATGCAAATGGTGGGTCAGCGTAAGGGATTGATGACATATATGGAAAAGACAGATGTTGCCGCGTACCGTGAGTTGAAAGAAAAACTTGGATTAAGATAATTGGTGTTCAAAAGAGGTCAGTTAGGGTAGGGTTGGGTGTCGAAATAAAAAGGAGAATTAATGACAGATAGTTATAAAAAATTTGAAACCACAATTGGCGGGCGGAAAATCCTTGTAGAGGTTGGTGCGCTTTGTGGTCTTTCACATGGCAGTTGCACCGTAACATGTGGCGAAACCGTTGTTATGGCAAACGCAACAATGGCGGACAAACCGCGCGAGGGCCAGGATTGGTTTCCATTGGGCGTAGAGTTTGAAGAAAAAATGTACAGTGTAGGAAAAATCCCGGGTGGGTTCCGCAAGCGCGAGGGCCGTCCGACGGACAGTGCGATTTTGACATCACGTCTTATCGACCGTCCGATGCGTCCGTTGTTCCCCGATGGTTTCTTTAACGATGTTTCGGTTGTTGTCACCGCGTTGTCGGTCGACCCCGAGTTACCGCCAGAGCCGCTGGGGATGTTGGCCGCGTCTATTGCGGTTTCGATTTCCGAAATTCCATGGGATGGCCCAATCGGTGCCGTTGCCGTGGGCCGCGTGAACAAGCAGTTGATTATCAACCCAACCGCAACGGAACAGGAACAGAGCGATATGCATGTCGTTGTTGCCGGTACCGATGCGGCCGTATTGATGGTCGAGGCGGGGGCGCACGAGGTTTCCGAGGAAGATATGTTGGCGGCAATCCTGTTCGGACATGCCGAAATCAAAAAGCAAGTTGAGTTCATCCGCACGATAATGAAAAAGGCAGGCAAGGAAAAGCGTGAGTTCGACGCACCGGAAATCGACGAAACGGTTGAAAAACGTGTTCGTGCGTTCGCGACAAGTTTCCTGGAAAAAGCCTTGACCGAAACCGATTTGGAAAAACGCCGCACGGCCGAGAGCAAGGTAGACGAAATGGTCGCCGACCAATTTTCAGACCTTTGGGAAGAATGTAAAAAAGAAATCGGCAAAGTGATGTACAACATCAAAAAAGAAATCATCCGTACAAAGATTATTGAAAAGGGTCTGCGTCCCGATGGCCGTAAACAAACGGACATTCGTCCGATTTGGTGTGCGACGGGGATGTTGCCACGCGTTCATGGCAGTGCCGTGTTCACACGTGGAAATACCCAAGTTTTGGACGTATGTACATTGGGCATGATTTCGGACGCACAACGTTTGGATGGATTGGATGACGAAGACCACAAACGTTACATGCACCATTACAACATGCCGCCATACGCAACGGGAGAGGCACGTAACATGCGCGCAACATCCCGCCGCGAAATCGGTCACGGGGCATTGGCGGAACGGGCGATTGAACCGCTCCTGCCGACCGAGGAAGAGTTCCCATACGCAATTCGTACGGTTAGTGAAGTTCTGTCCAGTAATGGCAGTTCATCCATGGCCTCGGTTTGTGCATCATCTATGGCTTTGATGAACGCGGGCGTTCCTTTGCGGGCCCCTGTTGCGGGTATTGCAATGGGCCTTATCAAAGATGACAAATCGGACAAGATTGCCGTGTTGTCGGATATTCAGGGGGTCGAGGACTTTTTGGGTGACATGGACTTCAAGGTCGCGGGAACGAACAAAGGTATCACCGCAATTCAAATGGACATGAAAATCGCGGGTATTGGCGAGGCTATCCTGAAGACCGCGTTGGCCCAGGCACGCGAGGGACGTTTGCACATCCTTAAGGCTATGAATGCCGAAATTGACAAACCGGCCGAGAAACTTTCCAAATACGCGCCAAAGATTATTATCATGATAATCAACCCGGCAAAGATAAAGGATGTTATCGGCAGTGGCGGAAAGGTCATTAACAAAATTATCGAGGAAACGGGTGTCAAGATTGATATCGAGGATGACGGCCGTGTATTCATCGGCGGCACCGACCAGGCGATGATTGACCGTGCAAAGGCAATCATTACAAACATCGTGTTTGAACCCGAGGTTGGTATGGAATTCGACGGTAAAGTAATGCGTACAATCGAAATCGGGGCGTTTGTAGAATTCAGTGGCAAAGAAGGAATGATTCACATTTCAAAGCTGGACAAAAAACGCGTTGAAAAAGTCACCGACGTTGTGAATGTTGGCGATGCGGTTCGTGTTCGTGTTATCAAAATTGATGATAAAGGGCGGATTGACCTGCAGCGCATTATCCCAACTTCTGAATAGATGTTTTTCCCCATTTCATTGTCAATCCCTCGTCATGTATTACCAATACATTCCTCGGGATTTCCGCGAACTGGGGAAAAATCTCTTATTCAGAAATACCTAATGCAAAGAAAAATCGCACCCACAAGGGTGCGATTTTTCATGTCGTCGGGCAGTAGGATGAGGTTCAATCAACCTTTCCCGACATGATTGTGGAGTTACTTGGCTGCAAATTACGGATTTTTAGGCCCTTGGTTTGCATCCGCGTGCGGTGCCTGTCTGCTTGCTCTCGACGTTTTGGGCATTGGCGTTTGCCTTACCCTCGGTCGAAGTTGCTTTTGCAGACGTAGCGGTGGCAGGAGCCTTCTTTGATTGGGCCTTGCCGGTTGCACAACTTTTCGCCATAGTCCACCTCCTTTTTGCCCGACCGATTCCGTCCCTCCCTATTGATACCTATAAAAGGCAAGGAGGTAGGTGTTTGGTCGAACAAGGTTATTGTGTACGCATTTGTGTGTTATATTCATGTTATGAAAATAATTTTAGCCAGCAGTTTCAATACAAGTGAAAAGGACGAACAGGGTAACCGTTACGCCGTCCCCATGCCCGTGGATTTCACCTCTGTCATGAAAAAAAATATCCCCGCCCAGGGTCGGGTTGTGTATGTCGCGAATAATCCAAACGATTATGAAATCATGGACGACAGGGGGAGGATAATTTTTGAATCCTTGCGATTGTCGGGGTTTGGTTTCAGGGATGAGATTATCCTGGACAACCGCAACCGTGACCGTGCTAGGGAAATCATCACGGGGGCCGATTTGATAATGCTGGCGGGTGGCAAGTTGGAATGTCAGTTAGAGTTTTTTCACGAAATTGGATTGCGCGAATTGATGGCGGGGCATGATGGATTATTTATGGGTGGCTCGGCCGGGGCAATGAATCTTTGCAAAACGGTTTTGAATTTCCCCGAAACAACTGACGAGGCCGCGGCAAACATGCCCCTGTTCCTGTCTGGCTTGGGATTTTTTGATGAAATTATTATCCCGCATTTCGACGGTGTGGGATATCCGTTGGATGATGATGGATTTGACCCAATGAAACGAATTTTAACGGCCAGTCAGGGTAGGAGGTTTATCGCGTTCAACGATGATAGCTTTATCCTCGTCCGCGATGGCAACGTACATTATCACGGAGAGTTTTACGTAATCACGGACACAAAGATATTGTCCCATGATATTTCATGATTCAAAATCTTTTCCAGGATTTCTTTGATGTCCTCGACCTGGTAGTCTGTTAAATTTTCGCATTCGCGCACCAATATATGTGTGTTGCCGTTGTTGTGTGCGACAACAACATCACGAAAGCCCATCTTTGCGATTATCAATGCCTCGGCCACCGTTTCAAATTCAATCCGCCAAAGGGTTTGAAACAAATGCTCTTCTGCGGCCGCACGCGATTCATACGACAGGGCATCGTTGACAATCATGGTTTCCAATATTGCGATTTGACTCTGACGCTCGGCCGAACGTGTCTGGCGAAAGGTCTGCATCACGTGCGACGGCGGTTGTTTTCCTTGGTCAAATGTAGCGGTACGTTGGCCCAGCCAAAATGCCATCGGTGATGCCGCAATCACCAAAACCGCCAACGTGATTTTCAAAAATTTCTTCATGGCAATTTATACGTGCGCGGGTCGTGCGGATGCTGGCACTTTTTGTCTAAACAAAACAAAAAAAGCCCCTTGGGGCTTTTATGGAGCGGAAGAAGGGGATTGAACCCTCGACCTTCTCCTTGGCAAGGAGACGCACTACCACTGTGCTACTTCCGCATGGTATCAAAACCCAGTATAATATAGGGTTTTGGGATTGTCAACTGGCTTTTAATTGGTCGATTTGGTCAACTTTTGGGATATTATTTAGGACAGGTTTTAGGACAAAATTCTCGGGATACCATTCGCCCCAAACGGCCAAGATGTCATCTTTGTCAACCGTTGGGTCAAATTTAGTATAGACATTTTTCGTCATCTTGATATCGCTGTGTCCCATCATGTATCGGTGTTCGGCTTCGGTTGCCCCCAGATAGAATATGTTTGTGGAAAATGAGTGACGGATGTTATGTAATGATTTGCCGTTTATTCCCAAGTCTTTCAAAAATGGGGTTGTGTTTTTGCTGTAATAATGTGGGTCGTTGCTTCGCTTCCACATCGTGCCCCATCTTGCTTTGAAATAATGGCTAGCATATGGTGACAACTTGACATAGCGTGGGGCATTATCGGTTTTCGTTCCACCAATAAAAATAATATTTTTATCCCAAAATGGTGTTATGTTTAGTGCTTCTTCGTCACGGCAACCTGACACGAAATAAAACAACCACTCGTTACCAAGTTTCTTAACATGTCTTGCAATTTTGGGGGTTGATGGATTTAGGATATTATCAAAAATTTTCTTTTGGTCGTTTGTGTGTATCCAATCCCGCTTATCGCTCTTTTGGGCTTTTGACTTTGTTCCCGTTAATGGACTGATTGGAATCAGCCGTTTTAACACGGCATTGTCGAATACAGGTTTCAATACTAACATGCATTGTTTGTCAACTTTCTTATACTTGCTTAATCCATTACGAAAGTTTTGCATATCATCTTGCGTGTAATCGCGTATGTCCTTTGTTAGGTTTGCCATGTGATTGTTGACCACGCCCAATAATTTATCTTGGTGTTTGCCGTTGCTGTCGTTATCCCCTTTGTACAATTCTACGTATTTTTTGCATTCGTCAAAGAGTATGTACTTGGTTTGTTCGTATTGAACTGGGTCTGTTTTGGGCTTTTGAGGTTGGGTTGTAGCATTTTGTTTTAGTTGTCTTTTGAGTTCGCTCACCCTTTTCAAAAATCTCTTGGGGTCTGTGTCAATTATTTCAAAGCGCGTACGGTTTATCATTTTTTGCCATCTGAAACGTCCATCATGTTTAATGCAACAATTTTTCGTTGCTAAAATTTTTTCTATGAGTTTTTGCATGTGTTCTTCTTCCTTTGTTTTCGATTTGGAAGAAAAAGAACCATTTGCGTTTGTCGTTGCTATTAAGTTTTCAAAGAACACGTGCCCACGGTTCTGACCCTCGGGTACACCCAAGTATACCATGTTTTGGGGTGGATTTGCAAGGTTCGGGGAGGTCAAAAGTTGCGAAAAAAGGTCGGTGAGTTTGCCGATTTGTTCGGATTGTTGCATGACAATTTGTTCCAGTTCCATCAAAATGGCAAGTCCTCCTCTAGGGTGAGTTGGTGGAGGTGGTTTGGGATTTCCTCGTCATTGATGAATGATTGGATGGTCGTGGAATTATCGAAGTTGTAGACCCGATGGATTCGGCGGATGAACGCGTCCCATGTTTTGGGGTGGGTGTTTTGGACTTCTTTGTATTGCTCCATCGGTGTCAGGTTGGTGAGGATAAAGACCCTAGTATAACAAGCAGGTTTGTCCTCGTATCGGCAAGGCAGTTGCACGGGATGGCCGTCAAGGTAGTTCAACATTTGGCCGATTTTGAAGCCGCCGCGAAATTCCTCGAACACGATGATGTCTTGGCCGTCGTAGTTGTCGAATGCACGTTGGTCGTACTCGGTCACGCGATAGATATTTTTGTAACCGAATTTTTCGGCGATGGTTCGGGTCTTGCCCACGGCAGTTTTGCCGTGGATGTACGTGACCTTGACCTCGCGAAAGATGTTGCCAAATTTCTCGGCCAAAATGTGGTTGCGTGCCGACACAATTTTCTTTTGAAAGATGAATACCTGGGATGGGAAGACCTCGCGAATTTCGGCCAGGGTCTTGCCCTCGTACACCATTTCCAGCATGTTCACGAGGTCGGTGCGGGTGCGTTCCTCAACAAATGTGCCGTGCGTATAGACCTCGCCAATGCGTGATTGGGATTTTGTGCAATAGGCCAGGTTTTGTGCCTTGGTGCCTTTGGACGGCTCTATGTGGGCGCGTGGGAAGTGTTGCTTGACGGTGGTGAATAAAATTGGCTTGCGAAAGACCACAAAGAATTGAAAGTGCTGGGTGCCTGTTTCGCTTTGCTCGCGTTGGAAAACAAAGGCTTCGATTTGGTCGATGGAGAGCAAGTATTCGTTGAACTCGGCATCGGTGAATTCGGGATTGTTCAAGGTGCATGTCCAACACTTTTGTCGTTTGTTCGTGGTGATGATTTCGATTTGATTTTCCATGTGGACTCCTTTTAATCTCGTTTGGGTGAACACAGTGGCTAGGGGTAATACTAGCCCCTAGCCCGCACGAGCCAGGTTTGCGGTGCCGCGCAACGCGCGGCCACCCGCCACAACCCTGGCTATTCCGTGTTGTATTTGGCACGGAACTCGGCATATTCCTCGGGATACTTTTCTCGCCATTTGGCAAGTTGTGCCGCAAGCAATTTCTTGTCGCTGAATTGTTTTTGCAGGTACATCATTTCATCCTCGTTGGTGTTTGTGTAAAACACTTCTGGGCGGTTTTTGAACTCTGCGCGGAGATATGCTTGGCGAATGGCGGGGGTGTTTTCTACCTCTAGAGTCGTGTGAATCTCGGCCATAAATGGACGGTGGCGGCAGTCAGCCAGTTTGCGAAAGGCGCGGGTGTCATATCGAATGGGGTTGGTCAGTTTTGCGAGGAACTTGTCGCCTTTGTTTGTGCGGGTGTGCTCGGTGTTACCCTCGGCAATGTAGCGGAATTTCACGAAACCAATTTGGTTAATTAGGTTTTCCCACGCACACATGGATTTTGAAAGCCATCGCCATTTGCATCTTTGGGTCTTTGCAAAGATGAATTTCAACATCCCGAAAGGAACAGAAAGCAACCACGGCTTACAAATCGGCTTGCACTCGGTCATGTACCATACGTCCGATACAACACGGCGGGCATCGATGGAAATGTTTGACGCATCCTGTTCGTCGCCCAGAATCACGTTCTCGCGGAATTGGCGGCAGAACCGCAGGTCATCCGACATTTGCAGTAACTTGTCGTGACTGTATTCAATGTTGTATGTGGTGCCAAATTCGGAAAAGAGCGAAATGGTGTAGCTTGGCACCCTCTCCAACTGTGCGGCGTGTTCAAAGGTCAATTTGGATGACCAATGGCCGTCCTTTTCGATTCCAATGTTTGAAAACAGGCACCGTATCGGTGTGGCTCCGTTTTGTTGGGTCGTGTAGTAATTGTAGGACTCCTCGATTTCGTTCCAGTCTTCCCGTTCTGTTTCTGTGGTCTTGGGCTTGGTAAAATCGCGCCAGTACAGCCAGGACAGTTTTCGCCACATCAGTTCAGACAGAATGTCGGCAAGTAGCACAAGCAACCGTGTCTTGCCACTTCCTGGGGCACCGTTGTGAATTTGGACTTGCTTGTCCAGTTTAACGTGCCGCCGACAACGTGTGGCACTTCTGCACCCGTTCAGATATCGCAACAATGGAAACAGAGCCAACACAAAGATGAACACATATCGCAACGACCAGAGCAAGATGACGGCATACGGAACGCACATGATTACAAACACCCACACCGAGCCGAAATTGAAGCCGTGTGCAAAGGGGATGCGGAAGTTCCAAAGTGCATTGATGACCTCGAACCAGTTAAATGACACCGTGCCACGCGCAACAATCAGAACAGGGTCAAGTGTGAACCCGAAGAAAATAATGTGGACGATTGTGTACTTGACGGGATAATACAGGTTGGCAATGGTTCGGGTTGGTTTCATGGTGGCTCCTTTTGATTCAAACCACTCGAATTCGAGGGGTTTAGATTGGGTGCATTCGCGATAATGTGTTAAACTGTGACATGAGTAAAAACGCGATGATGATTCAAAACATTAAAGTTGGGTACAAGCAGGTTAATCAAAATGATTACATTTCTTTGACTGATATGGCCAGGTTTAGGAATCCTGACCATACTGGCCAAGTTATTGGGAATTGGTTAAGCACCAGATATACGACAGAATTTATGGGCATTTGGGAGGTTGTGAATAATCCTGATTTTAATGTACTGGAATTCGAGTACATTAAAAATGACAGTGGCAGTCAAAGTCACACGATTTCTGTAAGTCAATGGATAGAAAGAACGAAAGCGATTGGTATAGTTAGTAGCCCAGGCAGATACGGCGGAACATACGCACACAAAGACATAGCGTTTGAGTTTGCAACATGGTTGAGTGCGGAGTTCAAATATTGGATTATATCGGAATTCCAACGATTAAAGGCAAGCGAACAAGCGCACCTTGAATGGTCGGCAAAGCGTGAGTTGGCAAAAATCAACTACCACATTCAAACGGATGCAATTAAGGCAAACCTCATTGTCCCAACCCTGACTGCCGTCCAGAAAGGTTTTGTATATGCAGATGAAGCCGACCTTTTGAACGTTGTTCTGTTCGGTAAAACGGCAAGAGAATGGCGGAACGAAAACCCAAATGCGGGCGGCAATATACGTGACTATGCCACAATTCACCAATTGCTTGTTCTTGCAAACATGGAATCTTTTAATGCGGTGCTGATAACCAAACAGATTCCACAGGCAGAGCGTATGGAAGAACTTAACAACATGGCGCGGCAGCAACTGCGAGTGCTTGCTAATGTCGATAACAAATTCCTATTACCGAAACCATAATTTTCTCATCGCAACCTCGCGACCAACTTGCGTATTGGCCAAAGCAGTAATGCCACAAGCAATGGAACCAACGGCCAAAAGAGGATGAGTAGGACAACTGCCACAATCCACCACAAGCCACCATCGGCGAGCCAGCCAATCGCGCCCGATATCGTGTTCCAAATGTTTGCAAGAAAGTTCAAGCCCGTGTCCCATGGTGTGTTGTACGTGACGATGATTTCCCAGCGTGGGGTCATTACCCAAGTGTTTGAAAAGTCCGCCCACATAAGGTAATCGTTACTCTCGGGTGTTCCACCCGCCCAGCGGAAGAATGGACTTCTGACACTTGCTCCACTTGCGCCGAACACGCCCCAACCATCCTGTACATGCAGGTCGGGGTTGACCATCAGGAAAAATATCTCGAACTCGCCCACGGTGTGCAGGTCGGCAAGACCCTGTATCAAATTATTTAATGCGTTGACCTGGGCGTTGGAATTAAGGGCGGCGAACAGCGACCAGTTGATGAACGTTTCGCGCAGGGCCTCGCGTATTCGTGCCCACCAACCCGTTGGTTGCATTTCGGTCACGGGTGCAAGGACAAAGTCAATGTGTCGCGTGGTGATATATGCGTTGTTTGACCCAAAGTAACGTACCGCGACCTGGGGCTTGTTGTAAGTCGCCACGAACCGTCCGCCGATGTTTTGCCAACCCGTAAACTCCCACCCAGGGATATTGTTGTGGGCGGGTCGGCCAAAGATGCCGTTTGGAATCCATGGACAGAGGTTGCCGTGTTGAATATCGCCAACCCAAGCCGTGATGGTGTGGGTCATACGCACAACCATATCCACGGGCGGGATGTGAGAATTAACCGAGTGAACCACGTCATGCGTGATAATGGTTGCGGTCAAGGCCACGCCAAGGAGGATTAGACCTTTGATTATGAACCGTTCATTGGCTTCCTCGTCAAGGTTAATCCGCGCAAGGGTAAAGAAATTAACCTCGACCTCGGCCATGATTTTGGTGAACCGAAAGTAGAAGTTTCGGTCTGTGTTGGTTGGGATGAACTGGGTATTGGTGTTCAGGTTCACCCATTCAAAGGCGTGATAAGCGGGTATTTCGATTCGGGCGGCGATTGCAAGTAAATCCGCGACATGGACAGACGTGCCACGAATGATGTAGAAGTAATCAAAGACGCCGCCAGTATCGTAATTCACCACCGCCATCCGTGACATCGGGATTGCGTTGTAAATTGCCAAGAAAACCGTGTCGCCCGTAATTGCCGTGAACATATCATCACCCGACAAAGTGCGCCAGTACAGGAACAGATGATATGGAATTGTCGGGGCCTCAATTGGGTAAATGCGGGAGCCCTCGGGAATTTGCCTTACATATGTAGGTTGGTTGTCACGGTCAAGAAACGTAACGGTGAATGTGAGGCCATCAACAGGTGGTTCCAAATTGTCTGTTAATGCATACAACATCGGCATGTGGTTCGCCCCGCGTTCCCATACGGTCGTTGACATCATCACAACCATCGGGAATTGGGCGCGGCGGTTGTTAAGGTCGCCTACGAGTTGCGGGGCGATGGTGGTAAAAGCACTTGTCATATTTGTGGCGGAATTTGCACGCCCCGCAATCGCTCTCGTGGTTGTAAACACGTTGTCGATGTACATGTGAGATGGCCCAAATGTGTCGCCGACAATCCCACCAACATGAACCCCATGTGTTGCGTTGCCGATGATATTTACCGTCCCGCGGTTGTATCCGTTCATTAACTCGCTTGGTGCTTGGATAAATGGGTTTGACGTCAGAAGTCCGACAATTCCGCCCGCACGGGCTTCCTGTGGTGGATTGGCACCAGTCACCATCAAATCCGCGTGGATGTTTCCGTGGTTGGCAAAGTTGTACAATCCCAATCGCGACGACCAAGTCGTAAGTGTTGAACCATCACGTGATGACCCAGGATATGTCAAGCCGACAATTCCACCAATGGAAAGATACGTGCCTGCGATGACCTCGGATATATTCCCAAAGTTCGCAACGTGGACAAGGTTCGCGTCAATCGTGCCGCCGACAATTCCGCCAACGTGCGCAAAGGCTTGTTCGGTGGCGATTACATTAATCCTTGCGCGATTTGTCACGTTTTGCATGGCACCAGTTACCAGGACACCCACAACACCGCCAACGATGATTTCACTTCGCGGGGCCACGATATTTGACAGATGACCAACCACGTGCACATTTTCAATGGAAGTCTGGACGGCGGAACCCACCAACATGCCAACGCGCTTTTGCCGCAGGTTCAATATGGCCTGTGACGAACTCGTCCAGTTAATGACATCTCCACGCAAATTGACGTTACGAATGGTTGCGTTCTCGGTTCGGCCGAACAATCCAAATAAACTGAACTGATGGTCCATCCCCGCCGAGATGTTGACCTCTTGCCGTATCGTTTGGGGCAGGACAATCTCGAACCCGCCGCCGTCAAAGGTTCCCGAAAACCTCATTGGGCCACCGCCAATGGCAACCCAGTCCTCGCCACGCAAATCAATATCATTTGCTAGGCGCAGAGTAACCCCGGCAAATGTTTCGCCGCTGTTGACACGTTGTGCGATGTTGGCCAGTTCCTCGCGGGTGGAAATTGTGTAGGTTGGCGGGCTGTCGGCCAGTAAACTTGGTACCACGAAGATTTGAAGACTTATGTGTAGTGCGCCAATGAAAATGACAGCCAAAACTATCACGATAATTTTCTTGGTCATGACACCCCCTACACACGGGTGATTGCGATGAATTCGATTGGTTCGCCTTCAACTGGGCAGAGTGCGATGAGGGTGCCCTCGCCGCTATTCAAATTAATGATGGCACCCAACAACATGGGCCAAAAGTCCGTTCCGCTGTCGGTCTCAACCTCCAAAATTGTGTATACCGCGATTGTGAGTGCGGGATAATTGAATGTCAGAAAATCGTATGGTTCGATACCCATTTCAATTAATTCTTCCCGCAGCATTTGGTCAAGTTGCAGGAGCAAATCCAAGGACGGGATACCATCCAAATAGGCCCCGACAAGTCTCTTGTTCGCGATTGTGAATGACATAGGCGGAATGAACTCGCCGCCCATTGTCGCAAAGGTTCCATCAAATCGCATGTCGGTCATAGAGTTTTCCAGTTCGGCAATGCGGTTGATGAGTTCTTCAATCAAGGCGTTTTGGTCTGTGATTTGTATGTTGAGGCTACCAAGTTGTGTAGTTAAACTCGCAATCAAATTCGCGGCATCATGGGCTAGTTGCTCTTGTTGTGCGATGGCTTTCTCCATAGTCGCAATCTGCATTTGCAAGTGCGCGTTTTCGGTTGATAGTGAAATAATCAAGACATTGTTGTTTGCGATTTGCAATGACAGGCTCTCTATGTGTGATTGCAATGTGATAATCAATTCGGCTGTTTGGCCTATGTCATTTTCATGGTCGGCAAGGGCCACGGACAAGCGCGCAATCTCTCCCTGCAACGTCAAAACTTGTGTCGATAACTCGGTGTTACGTTGTTGCAACTGCGCAACATGGGCGTGGGTTGTGTTGCTTGATTCGTTCTCCCAAAACCGCCATTGCGGTACTGTCAGCGACGTGGCGACGGCACCAACGGCCAATACGACCACGATTATGAAAATAATCTTCTTCATATATATGTTCCTCCTTTTTAATAACGGGAAAGGGGCACGTGCCCCTTTTCTCACTTCTCGTCTCGCGACTTGACCATGCCAAGCCGTTCTTTAATCTTACGTTCGTTGGTGTACGCTCCTTGTTTGAAAGCCGCTTGCTCGCCCTCGTTCATGTCATCGTATTTGCGAAATGTCGGTTGGAATGGTGGTCGTGTTTCTTTTGTCTGTGTTGTTGGTTTCTTTGCCATATCTACTCCTCATAGTTTAATTTATCTGGCGAAAGGATGGGTGTTCGCCCTTGTTGTTGCGTACTGGGTCAAGCGTCACGCTTGCTCCTTGATTCCAAGCAGTTGCTTTTCAAAGTCATGCAGGAACACCCGCTTGCGAATGACCGTGCCGTTTTCCGCCCTGAAAACGATGTCCGCATATGTGTACGGCTTGTTTGTCTTTTGACTTGTTCCCACACCTGTCGTTGCGGAAAGTATTGAATCTTTCAAATCCATTTTGTTCTCCTTATTAAATTGTTTGTCGCAAGCACCCAACCATGGCTCGCTTGCGGGAAAGCCATATCGGGTCCAGCGTCACGCTGGTGGTGGGGCTTTGTGCGCTCACCCCAAGCGGTTAGTTATGCGTCAATCGAAATACCTAAAGCACAGGCGACTTTATTTTTGAATCTTGCAACAACCTTGCCAACATATGATTTTGACATGTCCATTTGCTCGGCAATGTCTCGATATGGGTGCCCCTTGATGAACAGATAAATTATCTCGCGTTCATCAATCGTGAATGTTCGTATAACACGGAGGATATCGTTGCGTGCAAATGTATAGTTAATTTTGGCAATGCGCTTTTTCAACTTCTGGGCCTCATAATCAACTGACAGGTCGGGCAGAACATCCAAGTAAGTTTTACTCTCGTCTGTGGTAAGAGGAGTAAAGATAGAAAAATCAAATTCAATGTGGTTACTTTCTTTCCGCAAGAAATCAACCATGGCATCATTTGCAACTCTTCGTGCACCCGCAAATGTGAAAAATTTCTTTTCATTGTTGCGAAACTCCCAAAGTTTGATTAACGCCTCTTGTATCAAGTCATCCCGCAAGTTGCGAAAACAATCAAACTTTCGATATACACTCCGCGCGATTTCCAAATCTTCTTTGTATGTGTCCATATAGCCACCTCCTTTTCTTGCCCCTGCTTCTATAACCGTAACGAGATTTCATTTGTCCACGAAAAAACCCTTTTTCAGAACAAGGAATTTTCCACAGGGTCGATTATATAAAACCTGTCTAAAATTGTCGGCGACTCGCAAAAAGCACAAGAAATGCCGAAACATGTAAAATAATGGAAGAAATTGGCTGTATCGCAAAAAATCGCTTGCTAAAGGTGTGGCGAGGTGAGATATTTTGCAGTAAATGGAAACACCGTCGAAAAAAGAAGTACGAGAGCAAAACCCGAACGTTGTGATGTTTTGCCAAGAGGGGAGTTTTTACACTTTTTACGACATGGACGCGCTGATTGTGAATTTGCTTTGCGGTTACAAAATTATCCCCGCAGGTCGGCGGCCAAAGGCAGGGGTGCCTCTTTCCAGCATGGTGCTTTTCACAGTTTTTGCGCGGGAGAAAATTCCGTACATCGTCTTCAAAAAAGGCGAGGGCATCATCAAGGCGCAAGAGGGCAGTGCGGAAAAATACGCCGAAATCGTCGAGCAAATCAATTGGGAACTGTGCGACAGGAAGATAACGGTGGCGACATTTTTCGAGGAAAAGCCAAAGGTCGTAAGTGAGGAAATCAAAGAGGCCCAACGCATTTTGAGAACACTTGCGGGTAAAGTTGACCCCTTTACCGGCGAGGTATTCGAGGGCTTGGGTGACGAGGTCGCCGAGTGGTTATTGAAATTTGCTGACTCTTTGTGAGATGACAATTTGGGGGATTTGTGGGGACAAAGGAAGAAGCATTCAAAAAAGAAGACCGCAAGAAAAAAGTCCAAGAGATGGAGGTGTTCACCCACGCCAAGAGATTGTGTGGCTATGTTTTCAAGGCAACGCGAAATGCGCCAAAGCAGTTTCGGTGGAATGTTGTGAACAAGATGACCAACAGTTCCATTGATGTTGTCGATGGTCTTTACAGGGCGAATGACATAAAGGATGACGAGGCAAGGCGCGAGGTGGCATTGCGCGCAATTGACCCCGATTTGAAGATTTTGGGATACCTGGGGACATTGGCCGCGGAAGTTCAAATGTTCACCAACAAGCAAACGGAACACTTTGCGGCAGAGTTGTATGCCACACGACAGAGTCTTTGGAAATGGATAAGGGCCATCGAGGCCAAGAGAAAAAAGGAGAAGTCGAATGATTGATACACCATATTCGACTTTTCACGATTTCAATGTTGTAAAGCGTGCGCACGAGGTCGCGCGTTTGGGCAAGCGGTCAAAATCCTGTGTCGTGAAGTTTGAAATGGCCGAACCCGAACACCTGACGTATTTGCAAATTCAACTTTTGACCAAAACATATCAAATGGGGCAATATTTCAGTTTTGTTGTATACGAACCAAAGCCGCGGAAAATCCAGGCCGTGCCATACCGCGACAGGATTGTCCAACGCCTGATGTGTGACCATGTGTTGGTTCCGTATTTCACGCAAAAGATAATTTACGATAATTGCGGCTGTGTCAAGGGCAGGGGTCAACATTACGCCGTCGCCAGGTTCAAGAAATTTATGGGGCGGTTTTGGCATCAACACAGGCGGAACGGTTGGTTTTTGAAATGCGACATTGCAAAATTCTTCCCGTCGTTTTCGCATGATGTGATAAAGGCCGCGATGAGTTCCCATATCACCGACCCCGATGTCCGTAAATTGTTTGAACATATAGTCGACTCTTTCCACACTGAACAGGCATTCTTGCGCAAACACAACATTCCCACGCACGAGGACGGGAAAATCATCCCCCGCGGCGTGCCAATCGGGAACCACACGTCGCAAATTATTGCGGTGTTTTACATGAACCCGCTTGACCGTTTTTTGAAGGAACATCTGCGTATCCGAAATTACATCCGATACATGGATGATTTTGTAATCATCCATCACGACAAGGAATATCTGCAAAATGTTCTGGGCCAAATACGTAACTTCCTGCGCACCGAATTGAAATTGGAATTAAACGCAAAGACACAAATCATCCCAATTAAAAATGGGGTAAAGTTTTTGGGTCGGCAATTTTTCCTTGATGACAACGGTCGTGTAATCGTTCGTGTTATCAAACGCACGGCACGGCGGTTCAAGTCTTGTATCAAACGGATTAACAAATACCACGCGGATATGGAGCCAAGCCAAATCCGTTCGGCGATTTGCAGTTACATTGGGCATTTCCGCCGTACAAACAGTCGGGGCAAGGCCGCCCAAATCAAAAGACACCTGCGGGTCAGTATCAACAAACGGGAGAGTGCCCGCAATAAAATGTTCGACGATTTTGAATGATGTGCCAAACGGTACGTGATTGTAATTCGTTTGACAAAACTCGACACGACCATGTAGAAATTGACCAGGGGGTCTGGACATCACGGGTGTATATCCATATGCTGCACGGCTTTAATACCAATGCGTTTCTACGTTCCCCGAATGATACATGGGCTGCCAATGTGAATACGAATGGCAACGCTAACGCGAACAATTGGAATTGGAACAATTCGAACGCCGTACGCCCTGCGCTTCACCCAACCCCAGTGTCAGTATGGCGGCTATGTTTCGTCCAACTGGGGATTCAGTAATCGTCAAAGTGATTTGGCGGTCAGGTATGTCAGGTGAAGGGGATATACACCTGTCCCGTGGTCGACTAGGACATGGGATAAACGGAATCGGCTTTGAAACCCACGACGTAACTTTGTGGGGGTGTCTGCGCACAAGATGCGGATATGCCGATGGGAAAGCACAATTTAATTCCAGGCCCCGTGCTTTCCGTTTTTAGATATTTATGCGATTTATAGCATTCGTACAAATCATGGAATTCATAGAATTTATAGAAATTAGAATAAATCATTTGACAGTGGAAAAAATAGAATATATCGTTAGAGTAACACTACACACAAAGGATGGGAGGTCAGGGTATGAGCATGAACAGACCAAGCGACTGGGGATACGAGAGTTCAATAGAAATGAGCTATATTAAAAATACGGGGGGGTGGGCACTCTCTGCTCTAGAGGGTAGTTCGCCAAAAAAAGGTGCCGATGGTGCGCCGAAACTCATCCGTCCCATTGATGACAAGAAGACACAGCCAACCAAACCGCAAGGTGGCGGTCAAAAAGGCAAAAAACGCGGGCCATACAAGCCACGCGTATCAGCGACAAAGACATGGTCCCTGGTAATTGTTGGGATTTTTATGCTGTCTGTACTTGCAACGGGTATTGCAATGGCCACGGGTATGTTTTCACGAAATGCGGTGGCCGCAACGAACATCCACCTGTTTAACACCAACGGAACATTAAACGCGACCCAGGCAACCAATATCCTGAACGCCCTTAACGCAAACAACACCGCGGTTGCAAACCGTGACACGCAATTCCGACTTTTCCCCGATGTTGGTTCGGGAAACGTGTTGAACCTTTCGCGTTTGACATGGCGTATCACCCACGTCAACGGTGACCGTGTTACATTATGGGCTTCCGCCGCCTATCGCAACAGCCAGTACCACACCGCTAACTCTTTCATCGCTTATAATAACTCTACAATCCGTAGTAACCTTTTGGCCGACTGGGGCGGAATTACCGCGGGGATTGCGGGATTGGGAACCCACGTCCTGTCACACGGTACAACCGCCACCCACGCGAACACCGCCGACCTTATTTGGTTGCCTGAATTGGCTGATGTGGGTTCAAACAACTCCGCTGGTGTCCGTTCGGGAACATGGAATATGACCCCTGCCGAGCGTACATATAACGCTAACGGCTTTTCTACCTCTGCGTTTCTGCGTTCCCCGAATGATGCATGGGCTGCCAGTGTGACTACGAATGGCAACGCTCACGCGAACGGTTGGTCTTGGAACGCTTCGCACGCCGTGCGCCCTGCGCTTCACCTCTCATTGTCCTCACTCGCGCAAGCGAGTTCTCTAGGCGGAACTATTGCCGCCCCGGCAAATCCCGCGCAACCGAATACTGCTACACTTGTCAATGCAACGAACGGCCAATTTAATCCAGACTTGGCCCAGGCCCTGCACGGTGCCGCCATCGGAAATGATTTCAACACGCGGTTTCGATTGTTCCCCGACCGTGGGGCGGGGAACACGCTGGCATTGTCACGTGTAACGTGGCGTGTCTTGGCGGTCAATGGTGACCGCGTCAGTATGATTGCGAACGAGGCATATCGCAACGACATCTTCCATGCGTCAAACAACGCGTGGAATGGTTCAACCGTGCGAACAAATTTGACAAATGACTTTGCGGGGATAATCAATATCCCTGGGCTGTCGGCACAAATGGTCAACCACGGCGGAACCGCCGACGGCATGGTTGCGGCCGACATGATATGGGTTCCGTCTTGGGCGGAAATCTCGGCACGTACCGTGGCACAACGCGGATATCAACTGAATGGCCAGGTACATCATGCATGGCTGCGTACCCCAGGGACGGCGGGGCGAACCAGTGTTGTCACGGCCGCGGGAAACCAAATTACAAACATCCAAACGAACTGGGTGGGGTTTAACCCCGCGGGTCTGGCTGTGCGCCCCGTGATTAACTTGTCGCTGGCGGCTCTGGCGCACTCGGCATCTTTGCGTGCGAACGCCGCAAACCCGCCAACCAACACCGCCCAACCAACAACAACACCATTGATTGGTAACGACGGGTTCTTTAACCAAGAAGTTGCCCAATTAATGCAAAACGCCGTCACCGCAAGTGACTTTAACACACGATTCCGCCTATTCCCTGACCGTGGGGCGGGGAACACTCTGGCTCTGTCACGATTGACATGGAGGATACTGTCCGTTAATGGCGACCGCGTGAATTTGATTGCGAACGAGGCATATCGTAACGACATCTTCCATGCCAGCAGTAACGCATGGAATGGTTCAACAATACGAACAAATTTAACAAATGATTTTGCGGGGATAAATGATATCCCTGGGCTGTCGGCACATATGCACACGCACGGCGGCACGGCCGACGGAATGGTTGCATCCGACCGTATCTGGATTCCGTCTTGGGCCGAAATTTCCGCCCGCACCGATGCACAACGCGGGTTCCAACTTAATGGAACCGTCGGGCACGCATGGTTGCGTACCCCAGGGGCCGCAGGACGTGTCAGCGCAATGAACGCAAACGGTAATCAAATCACAGGTGTCGCGACAAACTGGGTCGCAACAAATGCCGCGGGATTGTCGGTAAGACCAGTCGTCAGTTTCAGTATGACCAGTATCGCTAACGCGGTTGTCGAGCCAATCACCGACTTGGGCCGTTTGGTATCACCGCACCCATTATTCCGTGCGGATGGAACCATTAATGACATGGTCGCACATCACGCAAGTAACTATGTTGATGCGGTCGAACGCGATGTTCGTTTCCGCCTGTTCCCTGATGTCGGAACGGGGAACACGTTGGCATTGTCACAATCGACATGGAGGATTGTTGACGTAACACCAAACCACGTAACATTCTGGGCAAGTGAATCGTACAGAACATCCGCTTTCCACGCAACAAGCAACGTGTACAGCGGTTCCGCTGTTCGCACGGCCGTTACCACGGATTTCGCGCCTATTGCAAATATCCCTGGGTTAACTCAACACCTTGTTCCATTAGGAACAACGGCACACAATGGTGTTGCCGCCGACCTTGCATGGTTGCCCGCCGAAAACGAAATACGACACCTGACCAACCGTCAACGTGCTTTCCACACCGATTTCCCAACGGGTTCGGCATGGTTACGTTCCGCGACACCTACCGCAACATGGGCATGGTTCGTTGATGCGGCGGGGGAAATCCAAAACAACAGCGCGGGCGGAATAACCTTGTCACACAACGTTCGCCCAGCCATCAGGATAAGCCGTCAAACCATACACCAGGCCGCAACATCGGTGTCACCAAATGCACCATCGGTTGATGTTTCTCCCGATTCGCCAATTCTTTGGTCAATGATGCGTGCGCCATTCCCACCAGGCGGAAATGGTTCACCCGAATCCCCATTTCTTATTAGCAGCAACAGCCACCTTGCAATGATGGCGTTTGAAATCAACAGCGGCCGCTCAACGGATGCGCACTTCCGCCTGACCCACGACATTACATTGACGGGGCCAGAATGGATTCCAATTGGAACCTCGGCAAATCCTTTCACGGGTTCGTTCGACGGTGACGGCTTCCACATTAGTGGTTTGAATGTCATAGGCAGTGTCGATACAAATATCCCAGGCGTTTCGCCAGCATTGTTCGGTCGCAACAATGGATTGTTCGGTGTCGTTGGCGCAGGGGCACATATCCACAGCTTCAGCATCGGACAAGCAACGGATATAGTTGACCCAGATGCAGGAAGTTTGGGCGGCGTTCACGTAACATCTCCATCGGGGGACAACGCAAATCGGTTTGCCGTTGTTGCCGCGCATGTCTTGGGCGGCCCCGAAACAACAATATTCGAGGACATCGTTGTCAAAAACGAAGTTCACCTTTTCACCCCAAACAACGCATCACATAATCACAGAATGGGTCTAATAGTTGCCGAGGTAGAAGAAGATGCAAATGTCACAATCCGCAGAATAGATGTCAGCGACCGTGTGTTCATGACAATCCGCAGAACAGGCGGTTCAGGCAACACAATTAGTTCTATGGGTGGATTGGTCGGTTTCGTCGGAAATGGCGTAAGCATGAACATATCCGAGGTAACAATGGACGGTGCGTTTGCCGTATCGCGCATTGGCGCGACGGGTACTGCGGCCGCCACAAACCAGGCTAATGTCGGTGGATTGGTTGGTCAATTCGGCGAAGATGGCGAGTTAAACATTCACGAAAGTGTGTTCAACGGAAACATCCAAACATTCGGTAACGAGGCAAGCGGTACTTCTTTCGTTAGAAACGTTGGCGGATTTGTCGGAATAGCGCAATCCGAAACAGCGGTTGTTGATAGTTCATTTGCTGGCTATATCACAGTTCACGGCGATGTCGTCGGGGCAGGTGTTTCAATCACACAAAGAGTCGGTGGGTTCGTTGGTACAATCGCCGCTGACCTGAATGTTGATGGTTCCACGGTAACTGGTGAAATCACTTTGCACGGTATTTCACACATAACCGCTTCTGTATCATTTGGTGGTGTCGTTGGAAGCGCAACAGTTGGAACAACACTTATAGAAGCAACGGTTGTAGAGGAAACAGTCCACACGGTTACAATGTGGGGTATAGCAGATGGCATCACAATACATTGGGGTGGCTTTGTAGGTGGCTTTACAGGTGATGATTTGAACATCATCGACTCCAAGGTAAGCGATTTCCACATGTACCGCCGACTGCCAAATACGGTCACAACTACTAACCTTCAAATGGGTGGCTTCGTTGGACACTTCAGCAATGCAAATGTTTTAACGCTTGATGGTGGATTAGTTGAAGACTTGACAATGACAGGCGGTAACATGCACAACGCTTCTGGGCAGGGCACAATCATTGGTAACTTCCATACTGGTGTTGCATTGCACATTATGCGAACACACGCAAATGGTGTTGAGTTGACGGCTACATCCACGGCTAACCTTACTGGCGGTCAAGGCGGATTTATAGGAAGAGTAGGCACGGGAGTAGCTCGTTCAGTTGCTATTGCGGAATCCAGTTTCGCAGGGCAGATTATCAACCGCGGAACAACAGGAACCGCAACCATCGGTGGAGTTATTGGGAACATTGATGCGGGTGAGTTGATGATTTCTCAAGTTACTGTGGATGCCGACTTGCAGGCCATGAACACAGCGCAAAACAGAATTGGTGGAGTTATAGGCCATGCATCGAACATGGCTGTAATACACGACATTTCCGGCACAATATTGCGTGCAGTCGGGCTTACTGTTCGTGACGTTACGGTTGAGACTAACTTGGTAACAGGAACAGGTGCATCTGATATTGGTGGTGTGATTGGTTTCCTTGATGCATCGGTTTACGAGTTTGAAAGAATTGACATAGAGGCCACAATTGCTACCTCAACTACTGGCGTCGCACGTTTGGGTGGTGTAGCAGGCTTTGTTCAAGGAACTATGACTGGCGACCAATCTACTTCTGTCGGTGTAATGACGGACATTGGTATTGATGTGACGAAATCAAGCCTTGCTGCTTCCGCCTTGAACGCAGGTGGCCTTGTCGGAGAAGTTGTAGGTTCAATTATGTCGACCCAAAGTATCCAACTTGATGTGACACTTACAAAGCCAAACGCCGTAGGTGGATTCAACATCGTTGGTGGGGTGATTGGCCTTACATCTGCGCAAAGTGTAATCGAACTCACTTCAACAAGTATCGAGTTGTCTGTCAGCCTTGGTAACGGCGGAGCAATCATGGGCGGCATTATTGGTGAAATGCGTACTGGCGCACTTACTGTTGCTGGCATGGGTGGAATTGTTGACATGATTTCACGTGGAGGCGACCAATTTGCTGGAGGGATTGCAGGCTTCCTTAACAACGCTACAACTAATTTTGTAGACATTGATTTCAATGGAGCTGTTAGAACCTCTGTAACGCAAGCCGCTCATATCCAAGATGTTGGTGGGGTTGTGGGTCGCATAGTAGCCGCCCAAGGCAGAACTGACATGATGAATGTACAGTTATTTGTAAGACTTACAACATCGTCTGGTTCTGACCCGCGTGTTGCATCTGCCGTAGGACATGTCCTTGGTGGGGTGTCAGAAAGGGAAGTAGTGCGTATAGACAATAGCATGTTCTCGGGGTGGGTTGACAGGACGGGGTCTGTCGCGCCAACTATCGGTGCTTTCGTGGGACATCAAGCGACAAGCACAACAAACATCTTCAACAGTATCGCGGGCCCACGTTCTACAACTGTTCCTAACCTTGGATTGGCAGGTGTGATAAATGCAGGGGCAGAGGTGAACTTGGTTGACGGCTCTGAAGTTGTTATTAACCTGTTCACGATGACATTAGTTCGTGCGAGTGAAGTACATGGTGTCGAACTTTCGTCTGTGTCCCACCCATCGCGTGCGGCGACTTTCCATGTCGGTTTTGGTATATTAGGTGCGCCAAGCGGCTTACCAGCAGGTGTCCACTTTGTTGGATGGGCGATAAGCCAAGAGGCAGCCGACCAAGGGTTTGCAACATTCTGGGTAGGGCAACCTTTCAACTTGACAGGCGATATTACACTCTTCGCAGTTTACAGCACGACTAATCAGCCAGGCCCTGGCCCTGGCCCAGGTCAGCCTATCAATACGATTACGGTCACGTTCAATCTTGCTGGTGGAACAATCTATAGCCTAGAAACTCCAGGTGCTTTCTATGGGACATTCACCCAAGAAATCATTCAAGGACACTCACCAGTTCGCCCAACAGACCCAACAAGACCTGGCTACAGATTCAGTCACTGGACATCTAACCCAACAACAAATGTACCGTTTGTGTTTGGCAGAGGGGTCAATAGTGCAATAACATTGTACGCAGTATGGGTGGTAGCACCGACTCTTACACTAACATTGGTGAGAGGAAGCATCATTCACGGGATTGACATGTCTAACCTCAATGTTGAAGTACAGCGTGGTGAGATATTACGAGTAGGTGATGACCGTGCGCCAGTTCTTGACCAATACAATGAGTTCGTTTTCTTGGGGTGGGCATTGACACGTGCGCGTGCAAACAGTCAAGTCGTGGATTTCGCAGTAGGCCAAACTTTCGATGTTCTGACAGACATGCGTATCTACGCAGTATGGCAGAACAGTAACGCAAACTTCATCCCAGGCCCAGGTGGTCCAGGGGGAGATGGCGGAGAGAACCCTGGAGAGGGAGGGGCAATCAGCCCACTCTCCACGGTTCACCTGTTTGGAGTAGGTGGTTCATTATCCAATTTTGAAAACACTCGCCACTTTAACCCATTTATCGAGTCTGACAGGATTTTGCCAACGGCAGAGTACATGAATACGACGTTTATTCAAAACAACCCACGTTTTGCGGGAATGACGTTCATGGGCTGGTACACAACACCAGTATATGCAACTGGAACAGGCCCCCACCTGCTTATACCAGAAAACGCTGGTCGTACAATCACTTTCCACGCACGATGGGTTTGAAAGCACAAGGAGGGCAAGTAATGGTACCGCAACAACACTCACAAGCACTAGCACAAGGAGGTAAGGTGAACAGAATCCGAACAATTAACGAATGTCTGCGTTTGATAAAAGTCCAAGACCCAGGAACATCTTTGACATATAACGGTCTACGAAAATTGGTAGAAGAGTTGGAAGTCAAACACGTAAAAGCAGGGAACCGCTATCTAATTAACTATGACGACCTATTAGAAAAACTACTTATTTAAGTTTTTATTGTGAAACAGAAAAGCTCTCGATTTTGTCTAGGGTTTTTTCTGTTTTTACATAGCTTTATAGATTTCTTATGTGAACTTTCAAGCAATCAGTTATAGGGGGTGCATATAGGCCTCAAGATAAATCTTTCAAGGGCTACAGAGAAAAGGCGCACAGGAAGTCCAAAGTAATTAAAAGGAGTGATGATGTTAAGTGTGGTCAAGGAATTGGAGTGCTATGTCTGTGGGCACGTGATTGTGGATTGGTATGATAAAGATGCTCTTGGTTGTGGCCGTTACGGGGATTACTTTGGAAGATGCGAGAGGTGCCATTATGTCAACGTTCACATATATGAAACACTAGAGGAGAGGCAAACATGTCAGAGTTGATGTAGGGTTACGGAAAGTTGAGTTTGTTTGCAACGATACAAAAAAGACCCGCTTTGTTGAGCGGGTCTTTTTGTGTCAAAAATTTCAAATTTGAATTTTGTTTAGGACAAGTTTTAGGACAAATGCAAATTATTCTTTATCTTCCATGCTATTTTGTGGTATTTTTGTTGACTGGCCACGATATAGTGTGGTTTTAGTAGTAGGTTTCATTTTGGACAAAAGAGCGCACTACCACTGTGCTACTTCCGCGTACCTCATAATATTACCAAATTTCACAAACCATTGCAAGTACTTTTGTGAATGTGCGCGGTTTAATTATTCGACAAATTTCGTGATTGGCGGTTCATGTCGATTGCGGTAAGTTAAGGATAGGAAACACCCACGAAACACCGTCGAAGTACAAACGAACAAGATACTACTTCGGAGGTGTTTTTTGATGAAAAGGGAAAGAGGCAGTTTTCGCACATATGCAAATGCGGCGCGCGCACGTTTGGCCGAGGGATTTTGGCAAAACGCCAAACCGCACGAAAATTTCAAGAGCCACACGGACGACGAAGACGGTCTTTATTACACCGTTCTGCATCTTTTGCAAAATGGTATCAACGCGCCGCTGACCCATATCCTTGACCGTGTATATATGAAAACACTCTCGGATTCGGAACGCGAACGTTATGTTTTCTCATTGTCGGGGCGGGTTGCGGAATGTGTGGAAAGATATAGGAAAGAGTCAGCATAGGTATGATATAATGCCTTTATGCTTACGGAAATTCAAAAGGAAATAGTAGAAAGCAACCTGGGCCCCGCATTGGTTACGGCGGGCGCAGGTTCGGGCAAAACACGGGTGCTGACGCATCGCATTCAGTATGTTATTGAGAAATTAGGGATTCCTGGTTGGAAAGTAGTTGCACTAACTTTCACAAACAAAGCTGCGAAAGAGATGCGCGAGCGTGTCGAAAAAATGTTTCAACCAATTCCAGATGTTTTTCTTGGAACTTTTCATAGTTTTTGTGTACGGCTATTACGTGCGAATATTCATCGTCTAGAGAGTTACACAAAGGACTTTTCAATATATGACCAAAGCGACAGGATGAAGGTATTAAAGGAAGTTATCGCGGACGGTAAGTTAAATTTTTCGGATAAAAAAGACGGACATAAAATCGTTGATTTCCATATGTCGGAAATAAAAAACGATAACATTACATTAGATGAGTATCGCCAAAAAATTAAAAATCTGGATGACGCCGACGACATAATCACGGCCATCGAAATGTACAACAAAAAAATGCGGGCGAATAATGCGCTGGATTTTGATGACCTGTTGCTGAAAACCCTGGAACTGTTTAACACCGCGCCCGACGTGTTGGAAAAATTACAACGGCGGTTTCAATATATCTTGGTCGACGAATTCCAAGACACCAACCGCGTGCAATATGAAATCTTGAAAAGATTAGCTTGGCTCAATCGCAATATTATGGTGGTGGGTGATGAAGACCAGTGTATCTACACATGGCGAGGGGCCAGCATCCACAATATTAAGATGTTTAAGAGGGATTTTTTCCCAAAGGATTTTACACCAATATATAAGTTAGAGCAAAATTTCCGAAGCCGAAAGTGCATAGTAGAAAAAGCTAATAAATTAATAGCCCATAATATAGAGCGAGCTGACAAGAAAGATGTTTTTTCTGTTGAAGAGGGTGGAAGTGTCCGCCGCGAAGAGTACATAGACGAACGTGACGAGGCCAAGAATGTCATCCACGAAATTATAAGGAGCCGCGAGGCGGGCGGTAAATTCGGCGACTGTGCGATATTGTTGCGAACGAACGCAATGTCGCGCGGGTTCGAGGACCAGCTGCTTGGCTATAACATTCCATACGCAATCTGGGGCGGTTTCAAATTCTATGAACGCGCCGAAGTGAAACAGGCCCTCTCGTACCTAAAACTCCTTGTCAATCCCAACGATACCATCGCGTTTCGCGACGCGCTGTCATTTCCCAAACGGGGCATCGGCGAGGTCACGATTGCGAAACTGGGGTCATATGCCGATATGAATCGAGAGGGCATTGGCGGGAAAGCTGAACTTGGGTTAAATAATTTTATATCTATCATGGATAAATTGAATAATTTAGCGGACGACCTGGATGCTTTGGCGGGTGAATTCCTGGACATAACACGCCTGCACGATGCGTATAAAACGGGACGGGAGGAAGACCGCGACCGCGCCAGAAACCTAGAGGAACTGGTCAACGCGATAAAACAATTTGCGCACGACAACCCGGACATGACCCTGTCACAATACCTGCAATCGGTGACAATCAACATGGGGGACGAGGAATCTGCGGGCGACCGTGTGGTAATCTCAACGGTTCACAGTGCCAAGGGCCTTGAATTCGACCGCGTGTATGTGTGCGGGGTAGAAGAAGGGGTTTTCCCATCCGAACGCTCGGACGAGGAGGAGGAACGACGACTACTCTACGTTGCAATTACCCGCGCGAAAAAGCATTTGGTAATATCAAATGTACAGAGTCGTTACAGGTTCGGCAGCCGCCAATTCATGTCACCATCAAAGTTTATCGAGGAACTTGGTTTCACGGTCACCCGCGAACCGCGCTTTCGCGATGATTTCGACCCATTTCGTTATCAAAAAAAATCCAAACCGCCGATTGCATCATTTTCCGCATACGTCCCGCCGCCAACAAAAAAAGTTGTACAAATGGACTTTGCGGTGGGCGACCGCGTAACGCACGAAAAATTCGGATACGGCGTGGTAAATCAAATTGTGGATTCACAAATCATATCCATCAAATTTGAAACGGTGGGTGTGAAAATGTTGTCGGTCGCGTTTGCAAACTTGACTAAAGTCCAAGACTAAGGCGCAATGCCTTGTCCACCCGTACCATGTCATACGGGGACAGGGTATTTACAAAATTCCGCAACCGTGACTTGTCAATCGTCTTGATTTGTTCGGCCAATACCAAATTGCCGTCCAGTTGGACATGGGTGGGGATTTGGTTTTTCAAAATGCTGGTGGTCATACATGCAACTATTACGGTGGGGCTGTAATGATTGCCTATGTCATTTTGTATGATGATGACTGGGCGGGTGCCGTTTTGCTCGCTGCCGACTCCGTTGTCACCAATATCGGCAAAATAAACCTGACCCCTTTTTACATCCATCATTTGTACGGCTCCTCTTGCTTTATCCTATGAATGCGGGTATACTTTTGACATGGGGTTTTCAATTGGTTCTGCCGAAATTCGATTATACGGTCTGTTGGTCGGTATTGGTTTTGTCACGGCCTTTTTAATTGGTGCCCATTTATACAAAAAATCGGGATATAAAGAAATGCTGCCTTACCTGATGCTGGCCGTTGTTGCGCCGGCGGGGATATTCGGCGCGCGCCTGTTCTTTGTTATCTTTGCCGACGGGCATGTGCCTTTCTTTGGATTTGGTGACGGTGGATTGGTTATATACGGCGGGGTGATTGTTGCTCTCTTGGCCGTTATCGCCGTGGCATTGGTAAAACGTGTCGGGGTATTCACATTGACCGATGCGATTGTGGTGGGATTAATAATTGCCCAGGCCATTGGTCGTTGGGGTAACTTTACAAATATCCTGGGTGGCTATTACGAGGGCTATGGGTCCGAGGTCGGTAACCACGTCCCGCCATTCACAAACATGGTTCATGGTGCGCCGCATTTGGCGTTCTGGCTGTTCGAGAGTATTCTGAACTTCATCGGGTTCTTCCTCCTTTGGCGTATATTCAAAAAACAAACCAAATGGGGCACAACCACGGCGGCGTATTTTATCTATTATGGAATCGTGCGCGCGATATTGGAACCAATGCGCGGCGATGTGCTAACCCTGTTTGGGGATTCAACATTTTTCATGAACCGACTGTCTTTTGTGATAAGCATCGGTATGATTATTTTGGGGGGCGTGATTTTGTACCTGAATAAACTGGGCAAAATCAATCAAGAAAACACACCATTACTAGAAGAAAAGGGAGGAGAGTAACCATGCAAACAAGAGAGGAGCAACTGACCCAGCTGTCACACACCATCGCGGACGCAAAGGCAAAGTTTGATGCCCAGGTCGATTATTACATCGACAAATTCGACCGTGACTTTGAACAAATAATGAACAGCTTTCGGGTGTACGATTACACCCTAGAGGAAAAGCAGCAATCGGTCGTAACGCGTGAATACAAACCCCACACGTTTGAAGCGGACGTGGTGTATGTCGAGGAAGTAATCGTCGAAAAACCCGCATACCATGAAGAGGAAGAAGAAACCACGGCCAATGAAACATCCGAGGAAGTGGTGGCGGAGGAACCTGTCCAAGAACCTGCCTACATTGCACCTGCGTCCCAACCAACATACATTGCGCCGCAACCAATTCAAACCGATTGCCCGGTTGACATGACCCAATACCTGATGCAACGCCTTTACAACATTCGCAACCACACAACGGCGGCATCCCAAGCCCGCTATATGGCAACACACGACTCCGAGGTCATCCTGGCAAACTTGATTGTCCAGGTCCTGACCGAAACGGACGGGGAAGAGGGCGCGGGCGACGCGGCAATCGACCTGATGGCAACAACCAAGTCCGTTGATTTGGAGGAAGCTCTGGCTGGCTTTGATTTTTACGAGGAAAACCCATATCGTAAACAGGCCGAAAAACGTCTTGCAAAATTAGAGCGCAAACGAAGAAAGTAGTGATTAGACAGGGTTCGCAAAGCGAACGGTTGTGATAAATTCGCTTTAATGTCCAACACGGAACGTGTTATACTATACCTGATGAAATGTACTGGGTGTGGTGCAAATATTGTCACGAGGGATGGGGAAACACGCGCGCGGTGTGATTATTGCGGTGTGGTGTTAAAGGTGCCAAAGGACAAGGGCGATGCATTGGCGATTATTGTGCGGATGCTCCAGGACGAGGAACGCGACCATCAACTGGCACGGGCGAAAAAGGAAGTTCTGGCGGGCCGTCACTCGGACGCTAATGCGGTGTTGAACGATATAATCAAAAAAGACCCGAAAAACGCGCGCGCGTATTTTTACAAATCGTTGTTGGATGTGTATCCGTATCGGGCGCAATTGGGCCATATTGACCGCGCAATCGAATTGGCAACGCCCGACATGAAAAAGATTTACACCCGCGAACGAAAGGTTTTGGTCAAAAATCATCGGCGCGACCGTCGCAAGTCATGGGCCCTGAACCTGGCGGTGGTGTTGGGGTTGATTTTTTTGATTGGGGGCGGGGTTTTCCTGACCTTGTACTACTTGTTTTAATTATGCTACAATAACCAAATGGAAAAGGTAATTATTGCGCGCTTTGGCGAGGTTCATTTGAAAGGGGGGAATCGTCCCTGGTTTTTGAAAATGTTGCGCGGAAATTTGGCGAAACGTTTGGATGGTATCGCGCGGGTTGCGTTGACCGACAACCGTTTTGTCATAACGGGGTTTGCGAATGCGGACGATGCGGCGACGATTGCCAAAAACACATTTGGGATAATATCGGTTTCGGTGGTCAAACGGGTGGATGTAACGCCCGAGGCAATCATGGCGGCATTGGATGATGTTCGTATTGACGGCACGTTCAAGGTCGCGGTCAACCGTGCAAACAAACGGTTCGTGGTGCGCAGTACCGAATTCGCCGCAACATGTGGTGGGGTCATCATGCGGAACAATCCGAATGTGCGTGTAGACTTGTCCAATCCGCGACATATAATTAATATAGATATTCGCGAGCAATGTGCGTTCGTATACGAAAACGTGTTGGATGGGGTTGGCGGGTTGCCGGTCGGAACCGCGGGGCGTGCGGTGGTATTGTTGAGTGGCGGTATAGACAGTCCCGTTGCAGCGTTCTTGGGTGCGAAACGTGGGTTGAACATTGACTTTGTTCATTTTGCGACACCGCCGTACACATCCGAATTGGCATTGGCAAAGGTCGAAAAATTGGGCCGTATTGTCGGGGAATACACGGGGGGGTGTCGTTTGTTTGTAATTCCGTTCACCGAAATATCGCGCGCGATTCAAAAAAATTGTGACCACAAATACATGATTACGATTATGCGGCGGTTTATGGTTCGCATTGCCGAACGTGTCGGGTTGCATGTGCGTGCGGATTGCATCATGACGGGGGAGAACCTGGCCCAGGTTGCGTCGCAAACGATAGAGGGAATCGCGTCGAATAACTTTGTTGCAACCCGTTTGCCTATTTTGCGCCCGTTGATAACATTTGATAAATCGGAAATTGTGGCCTTGGCAAAACGTATCGGGACGTACGAGGTCAGCATCGAACCGCACGAAGATTGTTGCACGGTATTTGTTCCAGCCAATCCCGTTATCAAGCCGAATATTCGCGCCGTAGAGGCCGAGGAGGAGAAGTTAGATATAGATGGACTAGTTAATCGTGCAAACGCCTCCTTTGCGGGGAACTAACTTTATTTGTCTGCGGATAATCCAGATGTGTTTTGTTCGCCAGATGTGGGGGAGTCCTCGACTGCATAAAGTTGTTCCCCGCCCGTCGGCCTTATTCTGCCAACAACTCGGTCAATCTTCGTAGTGTTTCATTAACCCTTGTGCGCAAGGTCGCCATCTCCTCCATATACCCGCGCAATAACTCCAACAACTCTCTAATGTTTTCGTCCATGTGTTTCCCCTTTTGTTGGTGGGCTTAACCCACCGTTCCTGTAATATACTGCCCAGGCCATTAAGTTGTCAATAAGAACAACAATGGAAATATTTGCACAACGCTTAAAAGAATTACGAACAGAGAAAGGGCTTTCATTGCGAAAGATGGCATCTGACTTGGGTATACACCATACTTCTCTTGGGGATTATGAAAATAGCATCAGTCAGCCCAACATGGAAATGCTACTGAAAATCGCAAAATATTTTGGTGTAACAATCGGCTACCTCTATGGCGAAGAAGATTACTAGAATCGAAAAGTGGCCTGGGGGGGGGGTTATTGAATTTGCGTTTTTAACTGGGGGGGGTTTCCATTAATCCGTGAACTGTGTTCACATTTATAACACGTGGTCCGTGGTTTGATGGAATTACGAGCGTAACCGTCCTCCAATTGGAGATAGGGCGTTAAACAAGGTACAGGGTATTTAGTTTTCAATTTTCATTCATCCAAAAACATGGATGTGGCGAGGTGTGCCCGAACAACATCTCGTAGGCAGCCGACGCCTTTGCACCCTACGATAACATGTATCTTGTATATGTAAAGATGGTTACTGACATTTTTCAACATATAATTTTGCAAGAGTTTTCCAATCGGTACCGATTAGGTAGGCAATGAAACTGATACGACCCCTGCAAATTGTATTACCGCCAGAGAGTAATCGGCGAATATAGCGTTCGGGCATTTTGCATTGCGCGGCAAAGTCGGAATATGAGAGGCCGTACCGTAACATATGGCGGAAAACCAGCGGGGCATCGATTGTATATTTATGGGCAGGCATAAAACAACCTACCCTAGTTAATAACTAGGGTCAAGGAAATTCTGGTTGAATTCCCGATATTAAACTATGGAGTTCAGAGAACGTATAGCATGGAATATAGATGACCTGATTAAACGTTCGGGAAAGACAAAAACGCAGGTTGCGGAGGAGTTGGGTGTAAACCTGGTTACCGTGATTGATTATACAAAAGGGCGTTCGGTTCCAGGTTTGGAAAGTTTCTATTTGTTGTGTAAAATTCTTGGATGTGAATACACGGAAATATTGGACTAGAGCCTCCCGTCGCGCAATAACCGCTTGGCCAACTCTTTGGTATTGGCCGCAATATGCGCCCCCTTTTTATTTATTACATGCCCCCCCGCCATTTGGACAAGATATTGCCCTGGCAGGTAATCCCAAACATTATCCTTTCGCAAAATCGCCCCACCCAATCGCCCGCACGCCGTCCACGCCATGTTCAACGCGGTACAACAAAAATACCGCCAATGGCGACTGCTTATATTCAATCGTTGCAATGCGGGGAATTTGTCACCACCCTCGACCAAATACAGACATTTATCGGGGGGTTGCGTGCCGACCGAAATCGGCCGATGGTTCAAATACGCACCGGTGTCGTCCGCGTAATATAACTCGTTCAAACGGGGCAGGAATATTACCGAACACACGGGGGAACCGTCACGCACCATAGCGACCTGGATACCCCATAGAGGCAGGCCATTCGCAAAATTTATCGTCCCGTCAATCGGGTCAATCACAAAACAATTGGGGGACAGTTTATTGGTCGGATTAAATTCCTCGGACACGATTTGAAAATCGGGATATGTTTCGCGAATTTTGTCGATAATAAAACGCTCGATTTCAAAATCAAAAGATGTTACCAAATCGCCGCCCGCGTCCTTGGCCATCACCAAAAACTCGTCCGTGACCATCGCCGCGGCATCCACGACCGTTTGTACCAGGAAATCTGTGTCAACTTTCTTGCCTGTGGCGGCAATGCATTGTATTCGGTCTTTGCCCGCGTTGAGGTTCGCTTTGCTCACATTATAGATATATGAGATGGCGTTTTCTCTTGCCCAACCGCCGCGGCGTATGGTAACTTGGTTGGATAAAGACACAAAGGAGGTCCCCCAGACTATGTCATTGATTCAAAAACTTATAAAACAGGAAGAAAGGCGACAGCGCGGCGAAATCAACCTTATTGCATCCGAGAACATTTCGTCCAAAGCCGTCCAAGCCGCGGTAGGCAGCCCCCTGGCGCACAAGTACGCCGAGGGTTACCCGGGCAAGCGTTATTACGGCGGTTGCGAGGTCGTTGACCAGGTCGAGAACCACGCAATTGAATTGCTGAAAAAAATCTATGGCTGTGACCATGCAAACGTCCAACCGCACAGTGGCTCGAGTGCCAACATGGGTGTTTATATGGCGCTGTTAAAGCCGGGCGACACCGTGTTGGGAATGGACTTGGACTCGGGCGGACACCTGACCCATGGCAGTCCAGTTAACTTTAGTGGCCAGTTGTACAAATTCATTCCATATGGTTTGGATGAAAACGGGGTATTGGATTACGCCGAGTTTGAAAAGTTGGCAAAAAAACACAAGCCAAAAATGATTACCGTCGGCGCATCGACATACAGTTTGATTATCGATTACGAACGCATGGCAAAGGTCGCAAAAGAGGTTGGCGCGATATACATGGTTGACATGGCGCACTATGCGGGGTTGGTCGCGGGCGGACAACACCCGAACCCGTGCCAATGGGCGGACGTTGTTACATCGACAACGCACAAAACCTTGCGCGGTACACGCGGCGGTATTATACTCTGTAAAGAGGAACACGCCAAGGCAATCGACAAAGCAATTTTCCCAGGTATCCAGGGCGGGCCATTGATGAACGAAATCGCGGGCAAGGCGGTCGCATTTGAAGAGGCCCTGACCCCCGCGTACAAGGTATACATCCAAAAGGTCATTCAAAACGCGGATTACCTTTGCAAGCGGTTACAGGAACATGGATTAAAAATCATCAGCGGCGGCACCCAAACCCACATGTTCATGGTGGATGTAAGGGACAGCGGCAAGAGCGGTTTGGAAATTCGTAACGAATTGATGAAGCACAACATCGTTGTCAACCAAAACCGTATTGCGGGCGACCAAAGAAGCGCAATGCAAGCCAGTGGCATCCGCATCGGAACACCGTTTATTACGAATTTCAAAAAGGTGGATTTCCGTGCCTTGGATGAATTGGCCGCCGTTATTGCCGCCGTATGTCAAAACCGACCTGTGCCGCCGATGAAGTTGTTGCCAAAAATTTTCAAGGCATAGTTCGTCGCAGAGATTCGATTAATTTTATTAAGCAAATGACCTTGGTGCTGTTGGGTGTGTATATCTGCCTGTACATGCCCAGGGTTTTTTGTAAATGACAAATCGCGTCCTCGACATACACGCGGTGGACGGATACCATTTGGTACGCCATGGATATTTTCGCGGCGGTGTCGGGGTCGTATATTTCGTTGTCCATGTGATTGATTATGAATACGCCCGACCGATTGACACATAATAACCGCATGAGTAATGCGAAAAAACCAACACGGAAAAAAACCGACCTGGCACCACCGACCAAAACCGAAAAGACAGTTGAAAAAGTAACAAAAGTGGCGGCCGACACCGCGGACAAGGTTTTGCGAAAGGCCGACAAGCCAATCAACACGCCCGCAAAACGGGCGGCGGCCGCAAAGAAAACGGGCGCGGTGACGGGCGGGGTAATAACGCGGTTAAATAAAATGAACGCCGAGTTCGAGGAATTATTCGAGGACACGACCAAACGCGTCCGTGATTTTCGTGACAGGGACAAGAAATAGTTAGGAAAATAACTCGCGCGATGATTGCAAAATCTCGCGTTTGGGGACGTGGAAACGTTCTGGCAATATGATGCCGCGTTTTTCGCCCCCCGATTTATGTAACATGGCTTGCCAATCGGCAAAGTAATCATTTGTTAAATCATCGATAAAGTTCTGGGTTGTGATTTCATGGCGCAGGGCACGGCCGCGTGTTGGGTTGTATGAACCGCCTTCGTTTGCCAAACCTAGTTGGCCAGCCGTGTAATGTATTTGGCCCCATTCAAACATCATTCCCACAAGCGGTGTGTTATCCGCAAAATCCGCGGGGTTCAATACCCCACGAATATCGGTCAGGATGGTTTCGCCCGATGTGTCAGTTATCTCTGTTGTAATGTGGCCTTGGGTATCGGAATAGTAACTGGTCGTCGCGGCACCCTTGGCGTCCATTAATTGGCGCGTGCGTTTTGCAAATCGGCCGCAACATCCTTTGGTGTAAACCTCGGACGCGGTTCGGTTTAATTCCAATTCAACCCCGCGGTGAAATTCGGCCAAATCCAAAATATTTGTCAGTGTCTGAAAATTGTCCATATATTATTGTAATATTTATTAGGGAAAAATGCAATAGTCGGCGCGATTATGCGGGCTCGGGGGCTTTTTGTCTTTGGCCGTATGTGTATGGCGGCAGTTGGGTTCGCATTTCATGTATGTCACGTTTTGGGGTGTGGAATTTTTCGGGCAGGACGATATTGCGTTTCTCGCCTTTTGTTTCGTGTAACATGGCCTGCCATTCGGGAAAATAATCGATTACCAGGTCGTCAATGAAATTCTGGACTTCCATTTCGTACTCGGATACAAAATCCTGTTCCTCGTTGGTCAGGGTGATGTTGCGGGCCATGTATGTATTGGCGGTATAGTTGATGTGGCCGTATTCAAACATCTCGGGCGAAAGGTCTTTTGTGTCGGGATATTTCGCGGGAATGATAACACCCGTCGAATCAAGGAGGAGGGCAGAGTTCAACTGGGCCTCGCGTGCCTTTACGTATATGTGGTCTTGGCGGAACGAATACATGCGTTGTACGCAACGGTCGGCCGCCGCGCGTTCGGCGAATTTGCCGCAACAACCTTGGTCATATACCATGCGGGCATCACGGCCCAGATGCTCGGCTTCGACCCCGCGATGAAATTCCCCCAAATCCAAAATGCGCCGAATTGACGGGTCGCGCAATAACACATTACGGTCAATGTCAGGGCGGTGCAGTGCCAAGGACGAATTAACGGTATAGAGTTTGTCCAGATATGATTGCATTACCTATTATAGTTCGCATCTATGGCACAAGTCAATACCGTATGCATTTTCTGTTTGCGTGTTTTGCCATTTCGCGTTATGCTTTTAACATGGAACATTATCTGAATCCCGTGTGTAAAATTTTGGTTGTCGGTGTTGGCGGAGGCGGAAACAATGCGTTAAATCGCATGGTAGAGGCGGGCGTCCAAGGTTGCGAATTCATCGCAATCAACACGGACAAACAGGTTTTGAAATTGTCAAAGGCGGAAAAAACCTTGGTAATAGGGGACAAGTTAACCCGTGGTCTGGGCGCGGGCAGTAATCCCGAAATAGGCCAGCGCGCCGCAGAAGAAAGCCGCGAGGAAATCGAGGGATTGTTAAAAGGTGCCGATTTGGTGTTCCTGACCGCCGGTATGGGTGGCGGAACGGGCACGGGTGCCGCACCGGTTATCGCGTCTATTGCGCGGCAAATGGGAATTTTGACGGTTGCGGTTGTTACAAAACCGTTTGATTTCGAGGGGGCGCACAGGGTCCTGAACGCCGATATTGGTATCAATAATTTGGCGAAATTTGTCGACACGACCATCGTTGTCCCTAACCAAAGACTTATCGAGGCCGTGCGCGAAAAAACAAGTATGCTAGAGGCCTTTGCAATCGCGGACGAGGTTCTGCGTCAGGGGATAGAGGGACTTACCGACCTTATCATTACCCCAATGTACATAAATTTGGACTTTGCAGATATCGAGAGCGTCATGCGCAACAGTGGCATTGCCCACATGGGTGTTGGCCGTGCAAAGGGCGAGGGCAGGTTACTACAGGCCATTCGCCAGGCGGTTGCATCGCCGATGTTGGAAACGTCCATCACGGGCGCGACCAAAATTATCATGTCTATCAAGGGCGGTATGGATTTGGACATTCACGAGGTTTCAAATTGCGGAAACCTGGTGCGCCAGGTCGTTGACCCGGGTTGTAACATCATCTTTGGTGCCCACATAGACAAGAGTTTCAATGACGAGGTTCAGGTAATAATAATTGCAACGGGTTTCCCAAGGACCAGTCGCGAGCCAAGCCGCAACGAGGCATTCAACCAAAAGCAACAGGCATTTACCGAGCAATTGCAACAAAGCCCAGAGCAACCAGCAACACCACACGCACCAGAGGCCGCCCAGCCACAGGCACAGAGTCCCGCCGACAGGATAAGCGACGCACATATCCCGGCATATTTGCGCAAAATGCGAGGCGAGCCAAAATAGTTTCAAACAGTCATGGGGGTGACGCATGAAGAAAAAAAGAGTAATTACACATCACGCATTGGTGGCCTTTGGGATTACGACCATTGCCGTGGGTATCGTCCTGATGTTCTTGTTTACCCGAATCGAGGTCTTTGCAAACGACCCATTGATTGAAATTACTTGGATGGCGTTTTTGTCGTTCGCGCTGATTGGTCATGGGATGGCGTGTTTGTTTATCGCCATAATGTATTCAAAAGAAATGCGCCAAGGATACCGTTCAACAAAGTTCGTGGGCCAGGATGATTTGGGCGAATTGGCCCGTGAAATTGCCGACGAACGCGAGGTAATCGCAAAGTTAGAAGAAAAGGTTGAATGCACAAAGTCCGAGTCCAAGAAGTTCAAATTGGAAAAAGAATTAAAGTGCGAACGCGAGAAACTGGCCGACCTGCACAAGGAGTATACGCGCAAGCGAACACGGTATCCGTCAAAGCGGGCATAGCGAAATATGTTGACAGTACGCGTCGGTTTTGTTACACTTGTCCGTACTATATATTAAAGGAAATAACATGACCAACCAAAAAACTTTTATGGCGAATGCCGGCAACATCACCCGCGAATGGGTTTTGGTCGACGCAACAAATATGCCTATCGGACGATTGGCCAGCCAAGTCGCATTTATCCTGCGCGGCAAGCACAAGCCAACATTCACACCGCACGCCGATTGTGGTGATTTTGTTGTTGTTATCAACACCGACAAAGCCGTATTGACGGGAAAGAAAATGACCGACAAATATTATTTCAGCCACAGTGGTTATGTCGGCGGCGACAAACACATCCAGGCAAAAACAATGATGGCAAAAAACAGTGACCGTGCGATTGAACGCGCGATAAAAGGCATGTTGCCAAAAAACACATTGGGCCGTCAAATGTTCCGCAAGTTAAAAGTATACAAAGGCAACGAGCACCCACACGCGGCACAACAACCGCGGGCAATTGAATTGCGTGGAAAGCGCGAAGAGGCGTAAGGAGAGGAAATGAGCGAAGAAGTCAAAAAAGAAGAAGCAGCAAAGGCATCAAAGCCGGCCGCGAAAATCAAAACAAACGGAACACGGGGCACAGGCCGCCGTAAAAAGTCTATTGCGCGCGTGCGTTTGGTTGCGGGCAAGGGCGAAATTACCGTTAACGGCAAGCCATTAAAAGAATATTTCCCCGACGGTTTCTTGCAAATCGTTGTTAACCAACCATTGGTATTGACCGAGGTCAAGGACTATGATGTTATTGTCAACGTTCACGGCGGCGGATTAACGGGCCAGGCGGGTGCAATCCGTCACGGCATCGCGCGCGCCCTTCTTATCGAGGTTCCAACAACCCGCGCCGAATTGAAAAAGGCAGGGTACCTGACACGTGACCCACGAATGAAGGAACGTAAAAAATACGGTCTTAAGAAAGCACGTAGGGCACCACAATTCAGCAAGCGTTAATTTGGCACCAGATAAACTTCACCATACTTTGTCAAACAAAAAATTGGACTCGGTTACGTATTTCATATACGCGCCCTCGTCCAATTTTTCGTTTTCCGCGTCTGGCTCGTTTCTGTGGCGCCAAATTTCTCATGCAAATTTCTTGGTGAATTAGTAGATATAGTTTTATAATGGACTATGGATTTCGTAATTCAGATGGATTCGGCGCGCACGTTGGTTTACATGCGCGATGTGGGCCTGGTTTTTAATGAACCGACATGTGTCGCCACCGTGATTGACAAACGCGGCCGCATGGTCGTCCAAAGTATCGGCAACCGCGCGCGCAAATCGACAATGAACGTGACCTGGCCAATATCGGACGGGGTGGTTTCGCATGAAGAGGAACTGCCGCTTTTCCTGCGCGAGGTTTTATCACGGTTAAGCATCACATCTAAAAAACCATCAGGTATATTTTTAATCCCAAGCAGTCTGTCGGCGGCCGAGATATCGGCATACAAAACAGCCGTATATGCGTCGGGGATTTATAACGCCGTATTTATTCCTGGGGTAATTACCCAGGGCCTGGCGAACGAGGTATTTGTCACACAACAAATCTTGGGCGCGGGGCCGGCATGTTCCGTTATCTTGGGGCATGATAAAATCGATATATGTATAATTGAAAACCACCAAATCACCGACGGCGGCACGGTGGACATGGGGGTGTCCCATATGGTCACGCGCACGGTTGTTCACATGCGACACATTCACGGGATAGATTTGTCACGGGAAGAGGCCGCGGACGCCCTGCACGAAACGCGTACACTGTTCACGGGTGACCAAACAACAACGCGTGCCATGGGACGCGACCCGCAATCGGGCACAGACCGCGAAATCGCCTTTACGGGAATTATTGCCGCCGAGATTTTAACCCCAATATATCAAAAAATCGCACGCGCAATAAAAAAGGTCATTAACGGCCGCCCAATTCCAATCATAATCGGTGGTATGGCATCCGACACCCCTGGGCTGGGACCATTTTTATCACGCGAATTTGGCCACCCAATCACGATTGCACCAAAGAGTGTTCTGTCACCCATTACGGGGGCCGCGACGTTACTCTCGGATTCGACCCTGTTGCAAAAAATCGTCGAGCTGTGCTAGGCATGTTTTTTCCGTAATCCATTGTTCCAATGTGTTTTCATAAAACGATTGATGTCCGCGGTCGGTGACAACAAATTTTGTGTGCCTGTGCGGATGGACACGTTTATATATATCCAAAAGTGTCATTTCGCCCGAAACCGCGACCTCCCACACGGCCCCCGGTCGTTTTTTTCTGAATAATGACGTGAATTTTATGCTGGATTCTGTGTGAGCACACGTCAGCAGCATCACCGAAACAATAACCAAAGGAAAATTGACCAAAACAACACCAATTACCAAGAGCACCGCAAAAAACGCGGTAGACATCCACAACATCGGCCGCACGGATTTGGGGCCTAATAATGTCGTGATAATCTTGCCACCGTCCAATGGGTAAATGGGCAAGAGGTTCAAAATCGCGGGCACGGCCATGGCGGTTATCATGACCTCCCACAACATGAATGCGGCGGGGGCCAACCATAACATCCCCGATATCAATAACCCCACAACCGCATTGCCCAACGACCCCGCCAACAATATCATCACGCGGTCACGGGGGGGCAGGAAATCCGCATCAATCGTAACCGCGGCACCAAAGGGCAGGATACGCATCCCGCCCGCCCGTATTCCGTACGCGCGGGCCGCGATGATGTGCGATACCTCGTGTACTATTACGGCGAACAATAACGCCGCGGCAAACGGCCAAAACCCGCCGACAATTGCAAATGCCATAAACACAAAAAAAAGAGGGTGAATGTTCACCCCCTATGTATATGTCTTATGTGTTCAACTCACTCGATTTGAATACACCGCTTAATGCCGCGCTGACCAATCCCAATCCAATAGGGATAAAGAACCAAACGGAAATTGTGCGCATACCCCATGTGGTTGGCGCGACCGCGTTCATCGTCTCCATCACGTCAACAACCCACCAAATGTATGCGGCCGACAGAACCAATGCCGAGAAGAAAAACCACATCGCGTTACGGTAAAGACGCTCGGAACGATTTAACATTCCAATGTTGCGCAAAAACACCAATGCCAGGGTAACCAATGTAACGATGTTCAACAACACAAACACAATCAACGCGTAAACCAAAACGTTCTCGGAATTCCAACCCCATTCATGGTCGGCGATATTGCGGAAAAATTCAATAATCATATTCCAACCATTACCGCCCGTGGCTACCGCCGCGGCACCCGATTCATTGGTCAGGTTAATCGCCCAGAAATTTTCGACAAAAAGCACAACCAATGTCGAGAACCCAATCGCGGCCACCAAAATAATCCAAAACAAAAGACGTCTCATGTGTATAACTCCCTTTATATAAAAGATTATAGGCAAGTTGGGAAAATAGCAACAGAAATTTGGTCATTATATTGCTTACATGTTATGTGAAACCTGTATTTGACCTTAAACATGCATACAGATATAATAATGTCTAGGAGTCTGAAATGCTAAAACTTGACAAAATACGCAAAGTCTATCCCGCGGGGGATGGGGACGTAGAGGCCCTAAAGGGTATCTCTATCGAATTTCGCGAGAACGAATTTGTGTCCGTGCTGGGGCCTTCGGGGTGCGGCAAGACAACGCTTTTGAACATCATCGGCGGTTTGGACAGGTACACCAGCGGGGATTTGAACATCGACGGTATATCAACCCGCGAATACCGCGACCGCGATTGGGATGCGTATCGCAACCACACGATTGGCTTTGTGTTCCAAAGTTACAACCTGATTGGCCATCAATCGGTTTTGGATAACGTCGCGGTTGCCCTGACTCTGTCGGGTGTGGGCAAGGCCGAACGCCGTCGCCGCGCGTTGGAGGCATTGGATGCGGTAGGAATAAAGGACCAGGCAAAAAAGAAACCAAATCAATTAAGCGGTGGCCAAATGCAACGCGTTGCAATCGCACGGGCATTGGTAAACGACCCCAGTGTGATTTTGGCGGACGAACCAACGGGTGCCCTGGACACAGGGACAAGTGAACAGATAATGAAAATCCTGGCCGAGGTTGCGCGTGACCGCCTGGTCATCATGGTTACACACAACCCCGAATTGGCACGGGAATACAGCACCCGCATCATCAAATTAAAAGACGGGGAAGTATTAGACGATTCAAATCCAATAGAGGAAGTCAAACAGAACGAGAGCATAGTCGACGTCCAAGAAGAATTGGCCAAACGCAGCATGGGCCGAACGTCCATGTCATGGCGCACGGCGTTGAAACTTTCGTTCAAAAACTTGCTGACCAAAAAGACACGAACCCTGTTGACCGCGATTGCGGGTTCCATCGGTATTATCGGCGTCGCGTTGATTATTTCGATTACGAATGGAATGAACCTGTACATCGACCGTATGCAACGGGACATGTTCGCCAGCATGCCCATGGTAATCACCCAAATATCCGAGGTTCCCAACGACGAAATGATACGCGAGAGCCAACCGGGGTTTGTGTATCCGTGGCAATCGGGAACGATACGTCACCAAAACTTGCTGACTAATCGGTTCCTTGAATTTGTCGATGAAAACGTCGCGCCCCTGACCCTGGGCGAAAATACGGCCTTGCACGTTTATGAAACGCGCATGAACATATGGCACATGGGCACGGACGACAACATCCGAATGTTGGGCGTGCCAAACAACACCAACGCAGGCGGTGCGGGTGCGGGCAATGTACACACACCGTACAACCGCGCACCAATAACGCCCTTTGAATTGCCGCATGAATACCTGATGGAAAACCTGATGGAAACGGTCGCGACGGTAGACGATTTCCCCGAGATACTGGCATCTATCCCAACGGGCGCAATCCCCCTAACGGTGGTAATGAACCAAAACAGGCGGATAAGCCAAGACCTCCTCCTGCTCTTGACGGGGCAACATACCGAAGCCGTGCGATACACGGACATCTTGGGCCAATCGTTTAGGTTGGTCTACAACAACGTCGCGTATCGAACGAATGATGCGGATAACTTTGATTTTTATTACGACCAATATAACCTGAACCGAATTTGGAATGACGGGGCAAACACCACACCAATGTACATCGCACGGATTGTCCGCCAAACACCAAACAGCCCCAACCCAATCGGAATGGGCCTGGGTTTCCCCCAGGGATTACGCCAAGAGGTCGCCCACGACGCACGCACGATGCAATTCCACGCGGGTTTGGCAACGCGGTTGTTGACCTTGGCCCTGGCCCAGGGCATTACCGGTCCCATCCAAATGCCCGATTTGGAAAACGGTGACGACACAAACATAATTGTATTCGACCACGCGCCGATGATAAACCTGACCCGACGAATCACAAACATCAATCCCGATAATATCGCAGGGGATTCGGCGGCCCAGGTCATGATTGCGCAAATAATGCAACTGCTCTCGTCCACCCGCCAATTCGGTTTGGACATAACGCCAATGTTCGGAATGGACGACGTGAACGGCCTTGTCATCGCCGTGCAAATCCACCCGGCAACATTCCGCATGCAACAGGAAATTGCAAACATCCTGGAACAATGGAACGAGGAAAACCCGGACAACGTCGTCCGCTTTACAAATCATTTTGGCGTGATGGTCGACAACCTGCGTGAATTGACGGCCCTGATTGGAATGGTGTTGATTGGGATAGTGGGGATAAGCTTGATTGTCTCGACCCTGATGATAGGCATAATAACATACGTCAGCGTCATCGAGAGGACAAAGGAAATCGGCGTCCTGCGCAGTATAGGTGCCCGTAAAAAAGACATCCGCCGCGTGTTCGGGGCGGAAACGGCTATCATAGGATTTGTGGCGGGTTCCATAGGTGTGTTCATGGCGTTCATATTATCGTTCCCCGTATCCGCAATCGGAAACCGAATGGCGGGCGTTCCAAACATCGCGACAATGCCATGGTGGGGTGCCGTTGGCCTGGTCTTGCTGTCCTGTGCCCTCACATTAACCGCGGGTTTCTTTCCATCCCGTATTGCCGCAAAACGCGACCCCGTCGTCGCCCTGCGCTCGGAATAGTTAAACTACTTCATCCTATTGCTTCGCAATACCGTTGCAATCTTTTTGGCGCGCATCTTATCACGGGTCAGGATATCCGACGAACGCTCGTTCTGTGTTATCAATGTCGCGGGCTTTGTAACAAAAAACAGGTCATCCAACGCACGCGGCTTGAACCGCAAGATTGACAAACAATCGCCCAACTTTAACCATGCCAATAAATCCATGGCCTCGTCACTGCTTATCTTGTGCGCGTGGGTCAAAATCCCAAAGGCACGGTAAACACGGTCGATGATTGTGTCGGGGGCGGATGTGAACCATTCGGCTTGGGCCGCTACCTCGCGTTTGGCCAACATCTGGGCCGCGTCATTGACCTTTTTCAAAATCTGGGCCTCGGTCAGGTGCATTGTCGCCTGGTTCGATATTTGGTACATGTGGCCGCTTGACTTACTGCCCTCGCCGTACACACCGCGCACGGTGATTTTGTGGGCGGCCAATTCGCGGACGATGGATGCCATGGCACCGCTGATGGACAGGGCGGGTAAGAACATCATAACCGACGCGCGCATAGCCGTACCCAGGTTAGTGGGGCAGGAGGTCAGATATCCCAACTCGGGGTCGCGTGCAATCGGATGCTCGCGCGATATCGCATCGGAAATTTGTTTGGCGGTGGCGTGCGCGGATTGTAAATCCAATCCGACATTGATGACTTGGATACGGATGTGGTCTTCCTCGCCTAACATAATACAAACCTGACTGCGGTCGTCCTCGGTCATTGGTTTGGTTTTATTAACAATCATGCCGTTGGTTTCGTTCTCTAACAATTCACGGCTGATTAAATGCTGTTCATACAACGCCTGGGCTTCCTCGTGCTTGGTGTGTGCGATGTACACCCAACCGAATGTTCCGGGGAATGCGCGTTTGATTGTATTGGCGACCTCCTCGAATGCCGAGGGATTTTTTGTTTTGAAAGGCAATCGCTCAATATTACGCGCCAATCGTACGCGGGTGGATACGAACAATCCGTCGCTGTTTATCATGTTGCGTTTACTCATGGCCGCCTCCGTGGATGTCCTCGATTACGGGGGCCAATTGGTCGGCAAATGTTTGGTAACATTCGGAACATCCCAATTTTCCCGTCCGCCGCACATCGCCGAAATCCTTGCCGCAATTTCGACACACGACCTTGCCCAATTGCATTACTGACCGCTCGGACGGGGCAAAGGTAGTTGTTTGTTGTATGGAAAAGAACCCAGGCCCCGTGGTCATGGTAACGAATGATTTTTTGTTGCCGCCGCTGCATTGACTGCATACAAATGCCATGCGCCCCAATGATGGGAACAACTTCTGGTGCGTGGCCCTGTTCTTTTTGCAAATTTCACATAACATATTAAAAATTATATCACATAAATTGCCAGTAACTATCTTGCATAAAAATTTTCCTATGTTACGTTAGGGTGCAAAGGCATCGGCTGCCTAGGCAAGCTCTTTCCTTCGTCTGCGGATAAATCAGATGTGTTTCATCCGCCAGATATGGGGGAGTCCTCGACGTACAGAAAGACTTGCCTGGCGCGCTTCGCCCTCATCCATGTTTTTGGATGAATGAAATTTGAAAATTAAATACTCCTCCCTTGCCGCTGACACTCTATACCCAATTGGAGAAACCCCCCCCAACGGAAAACACAAAAGTAAAAACCCCCCCCAAGCTTCGCTTCGGGCCAATTAGATGTGATGTGCTTGCTTGTTTTAATTTTAGGCTATAAAATGGTTCCATGAGCATTAACATCACACCAAACGTACACAAGATAATCCAGGTCGCGCACGACAGCGCGCGGTCGGCGGGGGCCACAACCATGCCTGTGCATGTGCTGTATGGCTGTACCGTTGTGCCATGTATGGCAACACGAATACTGGCCGAGGTTGGCGTCACCGCCAAACACATGGAACGCGTGACAATCGCACCCGCCCCAGACATGAGTGTCAAACAATTGCTGGAGGCATCCGCAAAGGCAACCCAAACAATGGGCCAACCCGCGATTGTGTCCGAGGCATTGCTACTTGTCCTGGCCCGTGATTGTATTCAAACACGCGAGGTATTGGACAGTATCGCTCCCGACGCCGCAAAGAAAATTGTCGCGATGCTGTCGGGGGAAAAACTCTCGCCGACCGCACCAAAGGCGGCGGCGGGTCCCGAATCCACATTACCCGAAGACATTTTGCGTATGGGTGCCGACCTGACACTAAAGGCACGTGCGGGCAAGATTGACAACATCATCGGACGTGACGAGGAAACGCAACGGGTCATTGAAATCCTGTCGCGAAAAACCAAAAACAACCCGTGTTTAATTGGCGAGGCGGGCGTAGGGAAAAGCGCGATTGTCGAGGGACTGGCCCTGCGCATCATCAACGGTTCCGTGCCAAAACAATTGGCAAACAAAACAATCTTCAGTTTGGATATCGGTTCATTAATGGCGGGAACCAAATACAGGGGAGAGCTAGAGGGACGGTTGGAAAAGCTGTTGAAGTTGATAGAGGAGCGCGGCGACATAATCCTGTTCATCGATGAAATCCACACCATCACCACGGCAACGGGAAAAGAGGGCGAGGTTGGTATTGCGGAAATCCTGAAACCGAAATTGGCCCGCGGCGAGATGCAAACCATCGGTGCCACAACGACCGAGGAATACCGCAAATTCATCGAAAAGGACGCGGCATTGGAACGGCGGTTCGCACCAATCATTGTCAACCCACCGACACCAGGGCAGGCAATCGAAATCCTCCAAGGCCTGCGCGAATCGTTTGAAACATTCCACGGCGTGGAAATCGGCGGCGATTCAATCGTTGCCGCCGTGACAATGTCGGAACGATACATGCCCGACCGCAATTTACCCGACAAGGCAATCGACATGTTGGACGAGGCATGTGCCAAACGCAAAATTGGGGCCACGGGCGACAAGCCAATAATCACCGCCGAGGACATCGCAATCGTCATATCAAAGGCAACGGGCGTTCCCGTAACCAAAATGACGGCACACGAAAAAGAGCAACTGGCAAACTTGGAAACCGATTTGAAAAAACACATCATCGGCCAAGACCGCGCGATAGACGCAATTGCAAAGGCCGTGCGACGTTCACGCAGTGGCGTGGGCGATGCAAACCGCCCCGTGGGTTCGTTTATGTTCCTGGGCCGTACCGGAACGGGCAAGACCGAGACGTGCAAGGTATTGGCCCAAAAATTGTTCATCAATGAAAAGTGCCTGATAAAACTGGACATGAGCGAGTTCAGCGAAGCCCACAGCGTTTCAAAACTCATCGGCAGTCCGCCGGGGTACGTGGGATACGATGATGCATCGGCCCTGTGCGAACGCGTGCGGCGCAATCCGTATTGCTTGGTACTGTTCGATGAAATTGAAAAGGCACACCCCGAGGTTTACAACGTGTTGTTACAAATCCTGGACGAAGGTCGCTTGACGGATAACAAAGGCAAGACGACGTCGTTCAAAAACGCACTAATCGTTATGACCAGTAATGTTGGCGTGGAAAACCTGACAAAAACAAAAAAGATAGGATTCCAATCCGAAGAACAAGCGAACGAGGAAGAGGCCGCGATGATGGCGGGCCTGCGCAAGCGGTTCAAACCAGAATTTATCAATCGCATAGATAATATAGTTGTTTTCAATAGTCTTTCAAAAGAGGATGTTACAAAAATTGCGCATAACTATATCGAAAAACTGGCCAAAAAATTGTCGGGAATGGGTATTGAAATCACCGTGTCGTCATCCGCGGTCGCACACATAGTGGAGCAGGGATACACCCCAGAATACGGGGCGCGACCATTACGGCGTTTAATCCAAACCGAGATAGAGGACAAGGTCGCCGAACAAATCCTGACGGGCGACATCAAAAAGGTCACGGTCGGGTTCAGTTCAGATAAACTGACTTATAAGTTTTCATAACATGATGAATATCAAACTTTCATTTACACACATGGGCACGCCTTTTGACTTTGACATAGTGTTAGAGGCGGGTGTTCCATATCGGTTGGAAATCGGCGAGGCGATGCTTTGCACCCGTGTATTTGAATGTTTGGTTGGGTTGGACAAAAATTGCGTGTATGAACATGGGTTTGATGTATCTCGTTCGCCGTCGAATAACGTGTTGGCGTTGGGTGACAAAACCATGTTCATACGCGGAGATGCGTACAGAAACGTGTACAAAGCCCTGCGAACACGGTTTAAGAGGAAAGTGGCAAAACAACACGCAGGGCGAATTATTGCCGAATACAACCCGCAAACGCCTCTGGAGGTTGCGTTGGCGCGTGCATCAATGCGGGATGTGAAATTGGTCGTTGTGAATAGGGTTTCGGGGTATATAGGAGAAGATGATGTTATAGCCTTTACAAAATTTAACGAGGCCTATATAATTGAGGTAATATGAACAACACCCCCGAACAAACGAAACCAATCTTTTCCAAATGCGTATTAAACCCCGCGCAAAAATATTGCCGCATGCACGAGTTTTTCAGTCGCATCCCGCGTGAAGCATTCAACATGTCATTCGGCAACATTAACGACGATGGTGTGCGAAAGGTTCTGGCTGATATGGATATGCGCCATACGATTCAGATGTATTTTCATTGCGACCTGAACATTAACAAGGCATCCAAAGAACTGTTCATGCATCGCAACACCCTGATTTATCGTTTGGACAAAATCCATCGGTTGACGAATTTGGATTTGAAAAAATTCTGTGACGCGTTTATTTTCCACGTATTGATGTTCAAGGCAAATGTTTAATCAATACGCCGATATTCGTTCAGGTTTATTATCTTTTCGGCGGGGGCGGGTGGCTTGTCCTGCTTTTTTGTAAGCAAAGGCCCAACAAGGGGCAGGATAGTTGCAACGTCCATACCGCCGATGGATTTGCCCTTTAGCAATGGGGCCAACATAGAGAGCATATCCCCCTCGCCCGACAGGAGGGGAAGAACAGAGGGCAGGATAGACATAATGTCAAATGGCGGCTCTTTGGCCTCTGGCTCGCGCGGTGGGGGCGGTGATGATGGTTGTTCGGGTTTTATGGGTGGCCGCGAAGATGAGACAGGGGCCGCGCGCTCAATATTAAAGTTTGCCAAGGGGAGGTCATCGGGACTGGCCCAACCATCAAGATTCTTCATGTCAAATTTATATGCCCATGGATTCTATAATGTCCGACAAACGCTTTTTTTGTGTTGCATCCAGGAACGGTTTAATCCTCTCGATGGTTTCTTTCATTTGGGCATGATTGCCTTTTTCTTTTTGCAATCCGATTTGTTTTGCCAATTCAATCATCAATTGGTCGTTTGACAGTTTTGAATATTCGCCGATTGCCTTTTTGACATCGGCCTCGGTCGCACTTTGTTTTTCATTTTTTGTGTTTAATACGTTTGGGTCGCGCCAACCGTGGTATGGGTCGGCCTTTTCACTCTCGGTTGCGGAAAAACTCTTTAAGTCCATGTTGACATATATGCTAGACTAAAGGCATGAGTGACACACGTATCAAAGAAATCTTTTCGCATTTCGAGGCCCTGTTTGGCCCCGCGCCACGGTGCGAGTTAAATTACACATCCGACATTGAATTGTTGGTTGCAATTATCCTGTCGGCGCAATGCACGGACAAACGGGTCAACATGGTGACCCCGATATTGTTTGCGAAATACAAATCGGTGGAGGATTTTGCAAACGCCGACCAAGCGGAATTGGAACAAATAATTTATTCGACGGGATTTTACCGTAACAAGGCCAAAAACATCATCGCGTTGTGCAAGATTCTTGTTGCCCGTGGCGGGATTCCAACGGACATTGACGAGCTTGCCAATTTACCGGGCATAGGGCGCAAAACGGGCAACGTCTTCTTGGCCGAATTTCACGGAATACCCGCAATAGGCGTAGATACGCACGTGATTCGATTATCCAACCGATTGGGGTTTACCACATCGCAAAACCCCGTTGTTGTGGAACGCGATTTGGCGAAAATATGGCCGCGCGAAAATTGGGGGCGGTATCATCTGTACATGGTATTGTTCGGACGATACAGATGCAAATCAATGAATCCAGATTGCGCAAACTGTGGTATCATAAAGTTATGTTCTTGGACAAAGTTACGATAACGGTAAAGGCAGGGAATGGTGGCGGCGGTCACATAAGTTTTTTCCGCGACAAATTGTCGGCATCTGGCCCGCCCGATGGCGGTGATGGCGGCCGCGGCGGCGACATAATATTTGTGGGCACAACGCGCGAGGATAACTTGGTGAACTTTCGTTATACGAAAAAGTTCAGGGCAGAGGACGGTGAACCAGGCGGCACCCGCAATAAATTCGGCAAAAGTGGCCAACACATGCGGATAACCGTGCCCTTGGGGACACGTATATACACCGCCGACACGCGTGAGTTAATCGCGGACATAACCGAACCCGACCAGGAATTCGTGGCCCTGCGTGGTGGTGCGGGCGGACGGGGTAATAAATTCTTTGCAACCGCACGAAAACGAACCCCGAATTTTTCCCAAATGGGTGTCGAGACCAAGGAACACATGGTGCGGTTGGAACTAAACACCATCGCCGATATTGGTTTGGTTGGGTTTCCGAATGTGGGGAAATCGACACTCCTATCCGCTTTGACACGCGCCAATCCAAAGATTGCGAATTATCATTTTACGACCCTGCACCCAAATATCGGGGTTGCGCAAATGCACGACCAAAACATAGTAATCGCCGACGTCCCAGGGTTGATAGAGGGCGCGTCCGAGGGAACGGGTCTGGGCCATGACTTTTTGAAACATCTGCGCCGAACACGCCTGTTGGTGCATGTATTAGACATCAGCCAACAAGAGGGCAGAGGGGCCATAGAAGATTTCGATACAATAAATCGGGAATTGCGCGAGTATGATATGAAACTGGCGGGCAAGCCCCAGATTGTCGTATTAAACAAAATTGATGTTGCCGATGCGGACGTGGTAAAGAAAACCGAGGCAAAGTTAAAAAAACGTGGCTTTGCGGTATTCAAAATATCGGCCGCCATAAATGACGGAACGAATGAATTGTTGACCCATGCCGCGATTGTATTGCGGGATATTCCACGGTCGGCACCTGCCGTACCAACGGCGGTATTAGAGGCGGCCGTAGACAAAAACGCGTTCGAGGTCGGTATCTTCGAGGGCGAGTATTACGTCACCGGGCCGTTGATTGATAACCTGATACGCGGGGTGGTGCTGTCCGATTCTGAATCTAACGCGTATTTCCAACGTCGATTAATCCAGAGCGGTATCATCGATGCATTAAAGGCCGCGGGCATGGGCAACGGTGACACGGTTCATATCGCGGAAATTGAATTTGAATGGAATGACTGACCTAAATATCTTTTTACAGATTCGACAAATTGTGCGATGATATTGTATGGGACTTATGAATTTTATTGCAAAGGGTGTCAAGACCGAAAAGAAAAAAAAGCCTGTGCCGATTTCTTATGATGTTGACCCCGCACCGCAACCAACTTTGGAACCTCCCGCGGACTTGACTCCCGCGGCCCCTGTTGCACCCGTATACATGGAAACACCCGCGCCTGCACCGCAACCGTCGTCATATGCAAATGCAAATTCAATGTTGTTCGAGCAACCAAGTTTAAGCAGCACAGGTCAATTCAACGACGCCTTAAGCGGTCCAACATTGGGCAGCCGCAATATCCTGGTCGTCGTTCCAAACACAAACCAAGACATCCGCCACATCGTCGATAACCTGCAAAATGCCGAGGCATGTGTGGTGAACCTGGAAACAATTCCATTTGCCGATGCACAACGTCGACTGGATTTCCTTTCGGGTGTTATATGCGCCATCGGCGGAACCATTCGGCCTTTGGACCAAAATAAATATATCCTGACACCCCAGGGGTTGGGGGTCAAGGGGTAGTTTACATATCAATACAAAAACCGCCACGATGGGTGGTTTTTTTCTTGTGCGGTTCTTTTATGCTCTCCCTATACGTATTGATGGGGTGGGCATGGAGATTTGGATAGAGCAAGCCATAATCGATAACATGGTGGTTAACGCCATGCTTTTGTATTTTGTGTTTCGCACGGTCAAACAACGCGTTCCGCGCCTGCGGGTGTTTTTTGCGTCCCTTGTGGGGACGGGGTTTGCGTTGGCATTGCCGCTTCTTACATTTACGAGTATTGCCGCGCTGGGTGTGCGTTTGTTTGTGGGGGCGTTGATGACATTCATTGTTCAAAATCGTGGGGTGAAACGGTGGTTGCTTTTTTACCTGATTTTCCTTGCATATACATTTGCATTCGGCGGGGCGGTGATTGGTGTTATGACCATGACGGGTCACACCTTTGAAACATTGACCCCGGGCATGATTATCGGTGTGGTTGTGGTGTTCGCGTTGGTTATGCGTGTCCTTGTAAAATTCTTGAATGTACGGCACAGCATTTCAAACCACCTGCGCGACATCGTAATTCACCACAGGGGGCACCGATACAAAATCACCAGCTACCTGGACACGGGCAACCGCCTGCGCGACCCTACAAGTGGCGCGCCAGTAGTCATCATCAGCCTATCCCTGTTCCTGAAAATGTTTCCCGATATCGCACCCGACAAGATACTGTTGAATCGATTAACGGACGAGGGCATAGAAGACGGCCGTTACATCGACCTGACGACCGTTGCGGGCGAAACCCGTATGTTCACGTTCCAACCGACGGCGTTGGAAATTCTGCGCGGGAAAACGCATGACTCGGTGCGGCTGGGCGTGTCTATGCGCGGGTTTCGGGACGCCGTGAAATACGATGCGTTATTGAACGCACAACTGGCGTAATTATAAAATGGGGGGCAAACATGAACGTATTAAAGAGGGCATTGAACCTGTACAAAAGCATCTCACGGGCCGAGTTATGGGAGGACAACTTTGTCCATTTCATCAACGGGACCGAGGCCCTGGCCCGACCCCTGGCAAAGGACAGGGAGGAGGAACTTCTAAAAGAACTGCACCTAGGCAAGCCAGAAACCAAGCAAAAGCTTATCGAGCATAACCTTCGCTTGGTGGTTTACATAGCCAAAAAGTTTGAAAACACGGGCCTGGACATCGAAGATTTAATATCGGTGGGTTCTATAGGTCTTATAAAGGCCGTCAATAGCTTTCAATACGAGCGGCAGATAAAATTGGCAACATACAGCAGCCGTTGTATCGAGAACGAAATCCTGATGCATCTGCGCAAGGTAATGAAAAACAGGGGAGAGGTTTCAATCGACGAACCAATAAAAACGGACAGCGACGGAACGGAAATTAACCTGGGTGATGTTGTGGCAATTCAACCGGATACAATCCCCGACGAAATCGACACGTCGGTCGAACGAAACCTGCTGTGGTTGGCGATAAATAAACTGGGTATCAGGGAACAGGAAATCATGCAACTGCGCTTCGGCTTGGGCGGGGGCGAGGAACGCACCCAAAAAGAAGTCGCCGAGATGCTGTCAATCTCCCAGTCATATATATCGCGGCTAGAGAAAAAAATCATTGCCCGATTAAGACGTGAATTAAAGAAAATCGACGGGTAATAATTATGGCATGAACCGATTTGCCATAACCGCCAATATGGTCGTGCGATGTTTCCTGGTTTTCATCATCGCGTTCTTGTGGGCATCGTATTTGTTCCGCGGATTATTTTTGACATTTGTTGTTGCCTTTTTGATAACCGCACTTTGTAACTTTTTATGGATGTTTTTTATAAACAGGCGTAAACAACAGCGCACACAAACACGGGCCGAGCGCGACCACATGATGGCGGTAATTTTACAATTACAGTTTTTAACACCCGATGAATGTGTCAAACTCTTTGACTCGGTACAGCGTGACGACATCGTGCTGTTCCCGTTTTTTCATCGTGACATAACGCGCCAAGACATTATCACGGCAATTCGTGCAACGCCGCACGGTAAAAAGACTGTGGTCATGGCTATGGACTTTCCGCCGCACCTGCGCGCCTTTTTTGAATCGTTGCAAATTGACCTGTGCATGCTGACGGCCGAGGACGCCTATAAATCCATCCTGAAACCCGCGGGGTCATTTCCACCCCTGACGGTCACACAAAAATCACGCGCGCGCATGACGGTACAAACCTTGCGCAATGTTGCCCTGACACGGCGAAAGGCGCGGGGTTATGTAATGATTGGCGTCATCATAATGCTGACATCTATCATCGTTCGGCCAACGCTGTTTTATGTGATATTCGGCACGGTGGTGTTCGGACTGGCTTTGGTGTCCTATCTTCGTCCTGTTTCCAAAAATGATATCTTCTGATACAATGCCGTATGGAATACTTTTGTTCAAACCCCGATGAATTGGCGGCACCTGCAAAATTGATTGCGGATGCCATTCGCAACTCTGGGCAAATGGTCGTCCTATTGGATGCGCCAATGGGGGCGGGCAAGACAACATTGACATCGCGGATAATTGGCGAATTGGACAAATCGATAAGCCCAACCAGTCCGACCTTCACAATCATCAATCAATATTCCGATAATATATATCATATTGACCTATATCGCGTAAACCCTGGCGAGGTCACGAATGTGGGCATCACCGACCTGTTTACGGATGGAAATATACTCTTTGTCGAATGGCCGTCCCAGGAATTCCTTGTGATGCTGGGCGTATTCTATGACGGCCCTGTTTTGAAAGTTGAAATCGCCCCCGATGAAAACGACATAAGACACATAACGGTGAAGGAGTGGCGGCGATGAAAATTTTAATGATAGACACGGTGTCACGCACAATGCGGGTATCGTTGGTGGTAAACGGGGCACAGGCCGCAACACGCGAGAGCGAAATGTCCCCAACGGACAAGCACGACAAACGGGTAGTGCCGCTTGTCAACGATGTCATGGGTGGACTGTCGTTTGATGAAATCGATGCCTATGCGCTAAATGTCGGGCCTGGGGGATTTACCGGGCCACGGGTTGGGGTTGCGGTGGTAAAGGCCTTTTCCATGGTACACCCAAAGCCAATTATAACTTTTGATGAATGGAATATCGAAAACATCAATAATAAATACAGAAACAAAGATTTCGTTGCGATAGAAAACCTGGAACCAATATATGGCGGTGATTACCACGTGACACCACCAAAGTTTATGAGGTAAAATATAAACATGAACAAAATTGTAATCGACATTTTGGGCGGCGACAATGCACCCAATGCACAGCTAGAGGGGGCAATCCTTGCCGCCGCGCGCAACACGGACTTGCACTTTATCCTAATCGGGGATGAATCCATAATCAAACCAAGGGTAGAGGAAGCGGGAATCATCCGCCGCTGTGAAATCATCCACACCACCGAAAACATTTCCTGTGACGAGGCACCTACCGTCGTCCGCACAAAAACAAACAGTTCGATTGCCCTGGGCATGGAGGCCCTGCGCAAACGTGACGACGCGGCCGCGTTCGTATCGTCTGGCTCGACGGGTGCGGTTTTGGCGGGTGCGGTTATGCGTGTCGGACGGATTCCTGGGGTTTCGCGGCCTGCACTCTGTCCGTTGTTACCTACCAAAAAACCTGGGGTCAAAACAATGGTCGTTGATGTGGGGGCGAACGTTGACTGCCGCCCTGAACATCTACTTCATTTTGCAATCATGGGTTCGGAATTTATGCGCGCACGTGGGGTTGAAAATCCGCGCGTGGCATTGGTCAATGTGGGGGTGGAAGACAAAAAAGGCAACGAACTGACCGCCGCGACATTTGAATTGTTAAAACAAACCGACCTGAACTTTGTCGGCAACATGGAATGCAAAGACGCCTTTTCGGGCGATTACGATGTCCTGATCTGTGACGGGTTTGTTGGGAATGTATTGCTGAAAACGGCCGAGGGTTCCATGAAAATGCTGATGACAATGATGCGGGAAAAAATGACCAGCAACTTTATAACCAAGATGGGCGCACTCCTGGTCAAGAAAAAACTAAAAGAACTAAAGGCCGAATTAAGTGACGAAGAGGTAGGGGGCAGTGTCTTTATCGGTGCCAAAAAACCGATTGTCAAGGCACATGGGTCAAGTAACGCAATCGCATTCTCAAACGCAATTTTGGTTGCGGCCCGCGCGGTTGAATTGGATATAAATACACGGATAGAGGCGGCAATAGCACGTAATTCGCTTGGTAATACTGGGGAATAGCGGTATCCTATACTACTGTGTTCAAGAAAATCGAGCTCTATGGTTTCAAAAGTTTCGCCGACAGACTGGAGGTCGATTTTTCATCTGGGGTAACATGTATCGTCGGTCCGAACGGTTGCGGTAAGAGTAACGTCAGCGACGCCATCCGCTGGGTCTTGGGCGAACAATCCTCGCGCGCCTTGCGGGGTACAAATATGCAAGACGTCATATTCAAAGGCACCGAAAACCGCAAACAACTGGGCTATTGCGAGGTGCATCTGTACTTTGATAACAGCTCTAAAATCTTCCCCGTGGATTACGAGGAAGTTGTTCTGGGGCGCAAGCTTTATCGAAGTGGCGAGAGTGAATACCTCCTTAACAAAACCCAAGTCCGCCTAAAAGACATAACAACAATCCTGCACGACAGCGGCATTGACCGCGACGGCCTAACGATTATAGGCCAGGGCCAGGTCACCGAAATAATGAACGCAAAGCCCGAATCCCGCCGAGGTATCTTCGAGGAAGCCGCGGGTATCGCAAAATTCAAATCACGCAAAACCGAGGCCGAGCGTAAACTTGAACGTGTCGCCGCCGAATTGGTTCGCGTCAACGATGTTATATCGGAAATAAATAGAACTCTGGGGCCATTGTTGAAACAGGCCGAGGCCGCACGGGAATTCGTCGCGATAAAGGAACGGTTAAAGGTTCTTGAAATCAACGCCTATATCCACAGCTACGATAACCAGGCCGAACAAAAACAAACCCTCCAAGAACGCCTTGACCGCGCCAGTTCGGACTTGGAAAACAAAAAGGCCCTTATTGAACAACTGGCAACCCTTTCACAATCCACCATGGACGAATTGGCGGGCATCGACCAACGGGCCGAGGTCGTTCGTCAAACAATCTTGGAACTCTCGGTGTCCACGCAAAAATCGTTGGGCGATGGCGAGAAAATATCATTTCTGGAACAACAACGCGCGGGTGTACTGGCCGAAATTGAATCCCTGCGCGAACGGCACGATTTCGAGGCCAAGAATCTCGAGGGGGCCCGGGCAGTTGTCGGGTCACTGCGGTCCGAGGGCGAGAGTCTGTCCGCCCAAATAAAAGAAATATCCGGCGCACATGCAAACGCCGAATCATTGGCACAAAAGCTAGAGGTCATGAAGGCCCGCCGTTCACAACTGATTGGTCGCCGCGAAACGGTTCTGCACATGGCACAGAGTGGCGAGGGCTTCAAATTCGCCGTCAAAAAATTGTTAGAGGAAAAACAACGCGGCAACCAAACGGTCGCGCAAAACATCATCGGCGTTGTTCAAAAACTCCTGACCGTGCCAACCGAATTGGAACTGGCTGTGGAGGTCGCCCTGGGCGCGGGTGCCCAAAACATAATTGTCCGCGATGAAAACAACGCGCGGAACATGATTGAATTGCTTTCAAAAAACAACTGGGGTCGTGCGACATTTATGCCGATTTCGGCGGTACGGCATCGTGGCCTGACGAACGAGGAACTTGCCTACACCCGCTACTCGGGGGTAGAGGGGGTTGCCGCCGACCTTATCAAATATCACGAATCAATCGCGCCTGTCATCAAATCCATGTTGGGCCGTGTAATCGTTGTCGACAATATCGGCACGGCGGTCGACATAGCAAGGCAGAGCCGCTATGCATTCAAAATCGTAACCTTGGACGGCGATGTAATCGAACCGCGTGGTTCAATTACTGGGGGTTCAAAATCGGCCCTCGGCGGGGTAATGTGGCACACAAACACATTGGCACAAATCGACCGTGAATTGAAACAAATTGACGAACAACTGGCGCGGGTCGGCAAATCAACCGATGAACGGGGCCTTGGTGCGCAATTAACACAATTGCGTGTTCGCCATGCGGGAATTGAATCGGAATTGGGCCACGTTGCGGCATCCATCGAACGGGGCACGGTTCTGACCCGTGAATTGGGCTATACGTTAAAACAAAAGGAAGCCCAACTGGAGTCAATCCGCAACACCCTGGACAACGCACGCGACGGCGGCGGGGTCGACATGTACGAACACAATATGGTTATGTTGGAACGGGCAAAGGTCACGCTCGCGGGCTTTGACACGCAAAAGGACGAAATGCGTGCACGTGTTGCCGATGCCGAAAAACAACGTAACGAAGCCATGGATGACGCCGCAAAACTGCACGAACTCTATTACAAAACCGCGGCCGCCTTGGAAAAGGTCGATGCCGACCTAAACGCGATGCAAGAACGCATATGGGAAGAATACGGCCTAAACTATGCATCATGTTATGAACTGAAACTGCCTGATTTTGACTACGCGTTCTCGTTACGCGAAATAACCGAACTGCGCCGCGACATCACGAAACTTGGTCCCGTCAACCTGCTGGCTATTGACCAATCGGTCACCGAAAAGGAACGGTTTGACGATTACACGACCCAGGTCGCGGATCTCGACTCTGCAAAGGCCGACCTTGAAAAGGTCATCAATGATTTGGAAGGCGAGATGGTCGGCCGTTTCCGCGACACATTCAACCAAATCAACGAAAATTTCGGCATCGTATTCCGCGAACTGTTCGGCGGCGGACGTGCGCGCTTGGAACTCTCGGACCCGCACAACATCCTGGAATCGGGCATCGAAATCATCGCCGAACCAACGGGCAAAAAACTGCAAAACATCTCGCTGCTCTCGGGCGGGGAAAAGGCCCTTACCGCAATCGCAATCCTTTTTGCAATACTGAAATTGAAACCAATGCCATTCTGTCTTCTTGATGAAATAGAGGCCGCCCTGGACGAGGCCAACGTCGGCCGTTTCGCCAGCTACCTGCAAAGATACAGCGACCGCCCAGACACAGACGGGGCACCACGGGCCCTCGACGCAAACGGCAACGGCACGCAATTCATCGTCATAACACACAGAAAACCCACAATGGAATTGGCAGACCACCTGTACGGTGTTACAATGGAAGAGCGCGGAGTTTCAAAACTCGTATCCGTCAAACTGGAGGCATATGCATAATGGGCATATTTGGATTTTTAAGAAAGAAAAAACCTGAAGATAAAGTCGAAGAAATCATCGAACAACCACAAGAACAAACAGAAGAACCAGGGGTGACCCCTGGACCCGATACAAGCCAAGTCGAAGAAGAAGCCGTTGTTCAAGAAGAAATAACCACCCCCGAACCTGAACCAACCCCTGACCCCGAACCAATCGTCCAGGATGCCGTCGAAGAAACCCCAGTAATCGAAGAACCCAAGCCACAACCAAAGGCCGAACCAAAACCCACCCCCGCAACTACCGAAAAAGCAAAAGAGCAAAAAGGTCTCTTTCGCAAATTCTTTGGTGGCTTGAAAAAAACGGCCTCGGCCATAGGAACGGGAATTGCTTCCATCTTTGTTGGTACCGAACTGGATGACGACTTTTACGAAGAACTAGAGGCACTTCTTCTATCCTCCGACATGGGGGTAGAGGCCACCCTTGAAATCGTGGAAGACATTCGCAAACACGCAAAACGCGAAGGCATCCGCACGACCGAAGAACTTAAATACGCATTGTGCAAATCCCTTACAAACCTGCTCTATGATTATGAAATCGAATACATGGTCGGTGACGAACCAACCGCGCTGATGATTGTCGGCGTGAACGGCGTCGGCAAAACAACGACCATCGGTAAACTGTCGGCCCAATATCGGGCCGCGGGCAAATCGGTCTTGGTTGCCGCGGCCGACACATTCCGCGCGGCGGCATGTGAACAACTGGAAACATGGACAAAACGCGCGGGCGTTCGCATAGTAACCCAGGGCGAGGGCGCGGACCCGGGCGCGGTGGTATTCGACGCGGTCAACAGTGCACGTGCCAAACGCGACGACCTCCTCATCATCGACACCGCGGGCCGACTGCATAACAAAGCCCACCTCATGGAGGAACTGAAAAAAATCGACCGCGTGGTCGAACGCAACTGGCCGGACGTCACCTATCGCAAACTCCTGGTCGTCGACGCAACAACGGGACAAAATGCACTGTCCCAGGTCGAATTGTTCAACGCGGCCGTTGACCTCGATGGCGTCATCCTAACCAAACTGGACGGAACCGCAAAGGGCGGGGTGGTCGTCGCAATCAAAAAGAAATTCAACCTGCCCGTCGTGTACTGCGGTGTCGGCGAAAAAATCGACGACCTAATTCCATTCAGTGCCGAAAGTTTTGCAAAAGCTCTTGTGGGGCTTGAATAGTTTTATTTGACATCAACGCCGATTTTGGCTATACTTAAAACATTCCTGATAAAAGTATAGAGGCAAGTTGTTATGACAAGTTTGAGTGCGAAACTGAAACACATCTTCAGTAAAATTGCCGGCAGCGGCAAGCTTACCGAGGTTGAAATTAAAACTGCTATGCGCGAGGTTCGATTGGCTCTGCTAGAGGCGGATGTCAATTTTGCTGTGGTCAAGGAATTCGTCACACGCGTAACCGAAAAGGCCGCGGGCGAAGAAGTCATGCGCAGCCTAACCCCTGGGCAACAGGTCATTAAAATCGTCCACGAGGAACTGACCGAACTCCTTGGAAAAACCAACGAAAAACTCGCCGTCTCCCCAAAACCTCCAACCGTCTACATGATGGTGGGTCTCCAGGGGGCGGGTAAAACCACTTTTTGTGCGAAACTGGGCCACATGTTAAAGGGCCAGGGCAAACGCGTCCTCGTTGTCGCTTGTGACGTTTACCGTCCTGCGGCAATTACTCAATTGCGGGTCGTGGCAAAGGCCGCGGGCGTAGACGTGTATGACGAGGGCCAGGGCGACCCGGTCAAAATTGCCAAAAATGCATTAAAGCACGCCGAGAAAGGAAACTTCGACACAATCATCATCGACACGGCGGGCCGACTGCACATTGACGAACCACTCATGACCGAATTGGTCATGATTAAAAAACTGACCGAACCGACCGAAATCCTCTTGACCGTCGACGCAATGACGGGTCAAGACGCGGTAAACGTCGCCCGGGAATTCAACGCGCGCCTGGACATAACTGGCGTACTTCTTACAAAACTTGACGGTGACACCCGCGGGGGTGCCGCTCTGTCTATCCGCACCGTAACTGGCCGTCCAATCAAATTCGCGGGTGTCGGCGAAAAGATAGGGGATATCGAGGCCTTCCATCCCGAACGAATCGCATCCCGTATCTTGGGCATGGCGGATGTTCTGTCAATTATAGACAGGGCCAAGGCCGCGGTGTCCGAAGAAGAAATGAAAGTTCTGGAAAAACGTATGAAGGACAATGCCTTCACGTTCGAGGACTTCTTGACCCAATTCGACAACATCAAAAAAATGGGCAACATCGATGAACTGCTCGCCAACTTTGGCGGAATGATGGGCAAAAACATGGGGGCGGTCGGCAAACTGGACGATGCCCAAATGCAACGTAACAAGGCAATCATCCAATCCATGACGGTATACGAACGCCGCAATCCAGACGTACTAAAGGCCAGTCGCAAACAAAGAATAGCGCGGGGCAGTGGCACCACAATCCAAGAGGTCAATGCCTTGCTGAAACAATTCGACCAAACAAAGGTCATGATGAAACAATTCGCCCACATGGGCAAAAAGGGACGGAAAATGCCGTTCGGCTAACCACGGATTACCATCGCCACGGCGATTTGTAATTATATAAATTGAACTAAAAGGAGGAAACATGGCGGTAAAGATACGATTGACTCGGCTCGGTGACAAAAAAAGTCCTTTCTATCGGGTTGTTGTTGCTGACTCACGCTCACCACGTGATGGAAAGGTAATTGCAAACCTGGGGACGTTCGACCCATTGGCAACTGAAAATGCAATCAATGTCGACAAAGAAGCAACACTTGATTGGGTTGCAAAAGGTGCCCAGCCGACCGACACTGCGCGTGCGGTGCTTGTAAAAGCCGGCATTTTGGAACCCGTGCCATACAAAGCCAAGGCGAATGCTAAACCAGCAACGCCAAAGGAAAAAAAGAAAAAATAAGGCATGAAACGTGGTAACTCGGCCACACTCCTAAAACACGAGTAACAACAAAAAACAAAAAGGAAATAAATAAAATGATTAACGTAATTGAATTGGTTATCAAATCTCTGGTAGAAGACGAAGAGTCTGTACGCTTCGACGTCAACGAAGACGGCGAGAACGTGAACGTAACCGTACACGTAAAAGAATCTGACATGGGTCGGGTTATCGGGAAAGAGGGCGCAACCGTCAAGGCAATCCGCACAATCCTCAAAAACGCAAACAGCCGCGACGGCAAGCGTTATTTCATCCAAATCGGCGACCGCCGCGAAACCCCTGCCGCACGTTACTAGAATCTACACAAAAAAACCAAAAAAGTCGGTATCCACAGCCGACTTTTTTTTCATACCTGACAAAAATGTCAGTAACCCTCTTGTTTGTGTAATAATCTATGTTACCCTAATATGTAATCAAGGAGAGAATTCATGATTGACCTGCACATACATACAAACTTATCGGACGGCCGCCTGCCAATTGAAGAGGTTCTTAAAATTGCCCAAAAAACATCACTGACAACAATCTCAATAACCGACCACGATACGGTCGCGGGCTATGACATATTAAAAAGCCCAGAGGTGCGTAAACTCTACTCTGGAAAAATCCTAACTGGCATCGAAATCTCGGCAATTGCAAACGGGGTATTGGTACACATCTTGGGCTATGGCTTTGATGTGGACAAAATGAAACAGCTGCTCGATGGCCGCATCCCTGAACTGCTACCACTTGTCGCGGACGCAATGAAACAACGATTCGCCGAATTTGGCATTGACACCGACTTCGTAACAACACACATCGTCGACCTGGCCAACGACATCTGGGACAAAACGGAACTCCTGCCATTCGCGGTCGAAAAAACCAAAGGCATCCTGTGGGACCACATCGCAAACCCAGCCAGTCCCCTCTACCTCGACCTCTCCGAACACTTCCTAACCGCCGTGAATGCAATCGACATTATCCATGCGGCGGGCGGTCTGGCCGTCCTCGCTCACCCCGCGCAATACTACACATACGGCATGGAAATCGCCGAAACCCTAAAAACCCACATAGATGGGATAGAGGTCTTTCACTACTCGGCCAAACCCGACTACCGCGAACAACTCATCAAATTCGCAAATACAAACAACCTGTTCATAACGGGCGGCACCGACTTCCACCGACCAACCCAAAAACTAAACCGCGAGGCCATTCCCGATACATACCTGAAACCATTTGCGAAATACAGATTTTTTTGACATACTAACAATATAGATACAAATAGTAAGGAGGTAAGCAAGCTATGGAAGAAACAACAACACAGGTGCCCACAGAAATGGCCCAGGTCTTTGAACCAATCCTGGAAAAAGGCGAACATGTCGTTCGGGTGTTCAAGCCCAGCAAGGCAAAATTCGGATGGTTCTGGGGATTGTCTTGGTTCATCTCGTGGTTCTGGGTGCCATTCATCTCGATTGGCTTTCTTTGGAACAATAACGAATGGGTCGGGGCCGACTCGACATTCTGGCTCGTATTTGGAATAACCATGGGCGTATTCGTCCTCTCTGGCCTCCTGTACCTCTTGCTCGGCTGGCTGTGGTTCCGCAACCGCTTCTATGCATACACCGACCGCCGCATCCTCATCCGCGCTGGTATCATCGGAATCGACTACAAGAGCCTCGAATACAAATCCCTAACCGCAAAGGTCGTAAAGGTATCCTTGCTTGACAAAATGGTTCGCCGTAACACGGGAACAATCAACTTCGGTTCGGCCGCATCACCGGTCTTAAGTATCTGGTCAGGGCACAGCAACCAATTCACATTCCCACACATCTGCAAACCATACGAAACCCTAAAAGAAATCAACGAATACATGGCCGACAAAGAGTGAGCGGGGGAGCCCCCGCGGGCACAATTTACTACAGCCGTTTTTTAACCCCATCAAGGGCGGTTTTTTCTAACCTGCTCACTTGGGCCTGACTTATTCCAACCTCACGGCTGACCTCAACTTGTGTCTTCCCGTGAAAGTATCGCATGATAAGGATTTCCCGCTCGCGTATATTCAACGCGCGTATCGCCTTTTTCAACATGATGTCCTCCAACCAATTCTCGGTCGTCGGCGCACTGTCCGCAATCTTGTCCATCATTGATATCGTCTTACTTCCCTCATCGGAAACAACATCATCCAAAGACAGGGTATTCGACGTTGCCGTCAACGCAAAAAACACGGGCTTGTACGCCATGCCGATATCAACGGCAATCTCGTCAATGGACGGCTCGCGGTCTAACAAATGCGTCAATTTCTCCTTGGACACCAACGCACGATACGCGGTATCGCGCATACTCCGTGATACGCGCAAGCTATTATTGTCGCGCAAAAACCGCCGTATCTCGCCAATAATCATCGGCACGGCATATGTCGAAAACTGCACGCCAAACTTTGGGTCAAAATTGTCAATGGCCTTTATCAACCCAACACAGCCAACTTGAAACACGTCATCGCCCACATTCTTTTTGATGTACTTTTGAATGACCGACAACACCAAGCGCAGGTTCGCATAAATAAACGCATCGCGTGTTTGCTCGCACCCCGTTTTAATGCGGTGCAACATCGCAATCTGCTCGGCGTTGGTCAACTTTGGCAACAATGCCGTATCCAACCCGGCAATTTCAACTTTACTCATTAACGGATATTTTTTACTTTTACATTTGGAAATATACGGATGTGGGTATATAATCAAAATGTATGAAAAACCCCGACAACAAAACGATTGTAATCTACCCATTCGACCTGGTCGATTTTGCGGATATCATCTCACCCCTTAACATCGCAACGGTCACGCCCGACGGCGCGCCAAACCTATGCTTGGTGTCGGACGTGCATGTAATTGACGAAACACATATCCTCATCTCAAACAACGAAATGAACCAAACGCCCCTAAACATACGCTCGAACAACCGCATCGTCGCGACATGCTTTAACGACAATCTGGACGGGATACGGCTAACGGGCATCGCCGAATACCACACGTCGGGCAAATGGTTCGACTTGGCGGTCAAAATGTTCAAAAACGAACGCACCACACCAAAGGGCGCGATTGTTATAAAGGTATCAAAGGCAGAAAAATTTTAATCAAGGAGGAAATTATGAAAATTTCAAAAATCACGGCAACGGAAATCCTGGACAGTCGGGGTAACCCAACCATAATGGCCGAGGTCTGGGCTGGCCCACACTACGGCCGCGCAATGGTGCCCAGTGGGGCAAGTACAGGCGAATTCGAGGCCGTTGAACTCCGCGACGGCGACCCAAAACGCTACGCGGGTCGGGGCGTTCTCGGCGCAATCGACAACATCCACACCAAAATCGCACCTCTTCTCATCGGGGCATACGATGTCACCGACCAATCAAACATCGACAACGCGATGATATGCTTGGATGACACCCCTAACAAAGGCCTACTTGGCGCGAACGCGATGCTGGGCGTGTCCATGGCCGTGATGTACGCGGGTGCGGCATCGCTGGGAATGCAACCCTTCCAATACATGGCGAAACTGGCGGGAACGGCGGGCAACAAACTGCCAACACCGATGATGAACATCCTAAACGGGGGCGAACACGCCGACAACAACTTGGATATCCAGGAATTTATGATTCTCCCTCTAACCGCCAAAACCTGCGCCGACGCAATCCGCATGGGGGCCGAGGTCTTCCATGCTCTGCGTGTAATATTAAAGGAACGCAAACTCTCGGTAAACGTAGGGGACGAGGGCGGTTTTGCCCCAAACCTAACCTCCAACCGCGAGGGGCTAGAGGTAGTTATCCAAGCTATCGAACGCGCGGGCTATAAACCTGGCAAAGATTTCGGCTTGACCCTCGACGTCGCGGCATCGGAATTTTACAATGCCGAGGACCAAAAATACCACATGGACGGGCGCGCGTTCACAACCACTGAATTGATTTCGTATTACGAAAAACTCTGTCGCGACTTCCCGATTGTATCCATAGAGGACGGTTTGGACCAAAACGACTGGGACGGCTATGTCGAGCTAACGAAACGCCTCGGTAAAAAAATCCAAATCGTGGGCGACGATTTCTTCTGTACAAACAAAAAACGTTTGGGCCAAGGCGTGAAACTCGGCGCATGTAACAGCATCCTCATAAAACTAAACCAAATCGGCACGGTGACCGAAACACTGGAATGTATTCGGGTGGCACACCACAGCGGCTTTACAACGGTGATAAGCCACCGCAGTGGCGAAACCGAAGACACAACAATCGCCGACCTGGCTGTTGCCGTATGTTCGGGCCAAATAAAAACGGGCAGCCTCTCTCGCTCCGACCGCACCGCCAAATACAACCGCCTCATAATGATTGAAAAGTTGCTTGGCTAATTTTGTCAGCAACCCCCTTTACATATATAAAATGCATGTTATTGTAAGGTGCAAAGGCCTCGGCGCAAGAAGAAAATGAATTTCCTTGGCCTGCGGAGGAGAAAGGACCACCATGTTTCAAAATGTAAAAGGAACTCAAAAGGGTAGGCCGCTTTCTCTTGTCCTCGGCCTGGCGAAAATTATTTTCTTCTTGCGCCTCGCCCCACCATCCATGTTTTTTGGGTGAATGAAAATTGAAAATTAAATACTCTTTACCTTATGCAGTCCGAAAGTGCAGGAGAGTAACGCACGCGGGCCGACGAGGGAACAACAACTTTACGCAGCCGAGGACTCCCTCATATCTGGCGGATAAAACACATCTGATTTATCCGCAGGCAAGTAAAGTTAGTTTTCCCTGCAAGGAGGCCCCCATGTTCGGAATACCGAACCCCCCCCCCAAAGAAAAACATAAAAAGTAAAACCCCCCCCAGTGGGTTTTGGGGCTAATATTCTTCAACGTCTCTTACATAAGGCATTGCCTGATATTTGTAAACTCCTGTGAAATGTAGTGTACTCTGAATTATGGACTATGACAAAATTTTGGAAGACATTGCTCAATTTCGGCACTATATGAATGAAGTGGAAAAGGTGGTCGAAAAACTGGGTCTCGAAAGGGGCGCGGTGGAAATCAACTTTCGGGAGATTGGCGACAGCCTGGAATATTTGTACGGATATTTGGATGCAATGGAGAAGTTTGGTGTGGTAATATAGGATTGTGATTGCAAAGGTAAAGAGCTTTGGCGTAGCGGGAATAGACGGATATATGGTTGACGTAGAGGTTGATATCATCCGCGGCCTGCCCAAATATTTGTTGGTCGGTCAACCAGACGCCAGTGCCCGTGAAAGCCGCGAAAGGGTAGAATCCGCAATACGTAACAGTGGCTTTTCATTCCCATCATCAAAAATAGTAGTCAACCTGGCCCCCGCGGGCACACGAAAAGAAGGGTCATTATACGACCTGCCCATAGCCATAGGAATAATGTTATGCGAGGGCGAGGTATCCGACGCCGAAAAGGCCGCCGAATTCGCGTTTATCGGCGAACTGGGCCTGGACGGTGAAATCCGCCCCGTACCTGGGGTACTGCCGATACTAATCGCGGCGCGGGAAATGGGAATTAAAAAGGTCATAGTTCCCGCAGGCAACGCAAAAGAGGCCCAATACATCCACGGCGTAACCGTATTCGTCGCCGACAACCTGCGCGATGTGGTCACGGCCATCAACGGCACGGCCACGGGCCTGCGACCGGTCGACAAAAAAACATACGACGATGCAAAGGCCGCGGTCAAACACAGTCTGGACTTGAAATTCGTCCGCGGTCAATTCGTTGCAAAACGGGCCTTGGAAATCGCGGCCGCGGGCGGGCATAACATCCTGCTAATCGGGCCACCCGGCAGTGGCAAAACAATGCTGGCAAAATGCTTCCCAACAATCCTGCCCGACCTAACCTTCGCCGAGAGTATCGAGGCATCAAAAATCCACAGCATCGCGGGAACCCTAGACATGACGTCGGGCATCATCGCGGCCCGCCCATTCCGCACCCCTCACCACACCGCATCACGTGCGGCGTTGGCGGGCGGGGGACAACACTCGCGCCCGGGCGAAATATCCTTGGCCCACCACGGCGTGCTGTTCCTGGACGAAATGCCGGAATACAGCCGCAGTTGCCTGGAAATGCTGCGCCAACCGTTAGAGGACAACTGTATAACCGTCGCCCGCGCCCAAGCCACCGTTGAATATCCCGCGGCCTTTACATTGATTGCATCAATGAACCCATGCCCCTGCGGCAATTACGGCAGCCGCGTCCAAAAATGCACATGCACCACCTCGGCGATTGCAAAATACCTGGCGCGCCTGTCTGGCCCTCTGATGGACAGAATCGACATGCACATAGAGGTCGATAACGTCACGTACGACGATTTAAGTGGGGCACGGCTGTCCGAGTCAAGTACAGACGTAAAATCGCGTGTAGACGCCGCCAGAGGCCGTCAATTGGCACGCTTTGACGGCACGAACACATTCTCCAACGCCAAGATGGGGGAAGAAGACCTTAAACGCAGTTGTGTATTGTGTCCCTCGTCCGAACGCGTCCTGCGCGATGCGTTCGATAAACTGTCGCTCTCGGCGCGGGCATATTCACGAATTCTAAAGGTCGCGCGAACAATAGCGGATTTGGAGGGCGAGGCGGACATCACCCCTGACCATATTGCAGAGGCGGTAGGTTACAGAGGCCTAGACCGAAAATATAAGGTATAGTAGGATAGAGGAATATGGAATACACAACAGAGGAACGCGCGTGCATAGAAATGAGCCGCGAACAAAACACCGAGGCACGCAAGAAAATGGCGACGGCCTTTGTCGACGGTCGGTGGCGGGAAATCCTGGCGGCCGCGACAAATGACGTTCCACTCGACACCTTTATCACCAACATGAACTCTATGAACATCTTCTGCGTGACACGATTCTCGAAAACCTATCCGCTGTCGCTACTGAATCTAGAGGTTCCTCCCGTCAACCTCTATTGCCGCGGAAATGTCGAACTCTTTCGCAAACCATGTGTGGCTATGGTCGGAACACGGGATTGCACACGCTACGGGACCGAGGTCGCGGCGAAATTCGCACGCGAATTCGTGAACAATGGTCTGGTGGTGGTCAGCGGCCTTGCCGAGGGAATCGATGCCGCATCGCACCTCGGGGCCTTTCCATCGGGCAAGGTTGTTGTGTTGCCCGATGATACGATACTGAACACCATTGCGGTATTGGGCAACGGCATCAATTACTATTATCCCAAATCAAATACCGCTCTGCAAAATGCTATTGCCAAACATGGATTGTTGGTTAGCGAATATCCACCGAACACACCGTCCGAACGTTATAACTTTCCATTCCGAAATCGCATCGTCGCGGCATTATCCAAGGCCGTTGTTATTGTCGAGGCAGACTTAAAGAGCGGCACAATGATAACGCGTGACTGGGCGTTGGATTTGGGAATTGATGTGTTCGCCGTCCCGGGAATGATTACCAGCTACGCATCGCGCGGAACAAACGCAATAATACGGGAAGCCGCGTGTACAATATGCACATCGGTCGAGGATGTTTTGGAAACCTTTGCAATATATATGAAAGACAAAGGACAGGAAAATACGGTGCGCCAAATAACGCTAGAGGAACAGGGGATAATCGCGGCCATGAAATCTGACGAGGTTCATTTTGATGAACTTTGTGAAACAATGGGCTTGCACCCGAAAAAATTAACCACATTGTTGACAAAGATGGAGATTTCGGGTTTAATTAAAAAACTGCCAGGCAACTTTTTCGCCTGTGCAATTTAACGAAGGGGTTGTGTTAGTGAAACTTGTCATCATCGAGGGTATTGGAAAAAAAGATACAATTAAAAAATATTTGGGCGCGGGGTTCGAGGTCGTTGCAACTGGCGGACACTTTCGCGACTTGCAAAAATCGACTTTGTCGGTTGATGTCGAAAACAATTATACGCCAAAATACGTTGTGCCGCGTGACAAGGCCGATACGGTCAAACGCCTAAAAGAAAAGGCATCAAAGGCAACCGAAATTCTGATTGCAACTGACCCGGACCGCGAGGGCGAGGCGATCGGTTGGCACCTGACCCATGTCCTGGGGATAAAGCCCGAAGATGTCCAGCGCATCGTATTTAACGAAATTACAAAATCCGCCATCCAGGGCGCATTGGCGCAACCGCGCGGCATTGACGAAAACTTGGTCAACGCGCAACAGGCACGGCGAATCCTCGACCGACTTGTTGGTTATCGATTGTCACCCGTTGTGTCAAAGAAATTAAAGAAGTCAAAATTATCTGCGGGACGTGTCCAAAGTGTTACATTAAAACTGGTTGTCCTGCGCGAACGTGAAATCATGAACTTTGTCCCAGAGGAATTTTGGGACTTTTTCGCGCACCTGGAAAAAGACAAAATTGCGTTCCGTGCGGCATTGGCCACGGGTCGCGATGGCAAGAAACTAAAACTGGTATCCAAAGAGGGTGTTGACGAGGTCGTTGCCGCCATTGACGGCGCGCAATACAACGTCAAGGCCGTTAAAAAATCCGTCACAAAATCACACGCGCCTGCACCATATACAACCAGCTCTATGCAACAAGACGCTCTTAACAAAGCTGGTCTCTCGTTGGCAAAATGCGGCCGCACGGCCCAAGACCTGTACGAGGGTGTCGAAATGGGCGAAATGGGCAAGGTTGCATTGGTGACCTATATCCGTACCGACAGTGTACGTGTGTCGCCAGAGGCAATGCACGCGACAAAACAATATATAGTCGAGAGTTTCGGTGACAAATACGCGCCGGAAAAATTCAACATGTACAAATCGAAAAAATCCGCACAAGATGCGCACGAGGCGATTCGCCCAACAAACATCGAAATGACGCCCGAGCGTGCGAAACAATATCTCTCACCCGACCAATACAAACTCTACCGCTTGATTTACAACAGGTTCTTGGCCAGCCAAATGTCCGAGGCAACGTTTAACTCCACCGCCGTTGACATTGACGCAAATGGCTATGGGTTCCGTGTTACGGGTCGTGTGCCGATTTTCGATGGTTGGATGAAAGTATACGAAGAAGTCCGCGCAACAAAGAAAAAGACAGACGATGACGAAGAACCGGTCGAGGAAAACCAAAAACTGCCCGAAATGACCGAGGGAGATATCCTAAAGTTCTTGAAACTGGAAACCGCACAAAAATTTACAAAGCCACCGGCACGTTATACGGAAGCCACATTAGTCAAGGCAATGGAAGAAGCGGGCATAGGCCGCCCGGCAACGTACAACCCAATTATTCAAAACATTGCCGCACGCTTTTACACCGAAAAAGAAGGCAAGGCAATAAAGCCAACTGATTTGGGTTTTACCGTTGTCGACCTGTTGGAAAAATATTTCAGCCAAGTCATGGACATTAACTTTACGGCGGGCATGGAAGACAAGCTTGATGATATAGCCTACGAGGGCCTTGATTGGGTAGGCGTGGTTGATGCGTTCTATAAACCTTTCGAGGGATGGATTACCGAGGCCCTGGAAGGCCAGGACGACATCAAGCTGGCAATAGAGGAGAGCGATGTTCCATGTGAACATTGTGGCAAAATGCTGGTTGTTCGTATCGGGCGGTTTGGGAAATTCTTGGCGTGCCCTGGGTACCCCGAGTGCAAAAACATCAAACCATACGACAAGCCAGTTGCAAAATGCCCAAAGTGCCAAAAAGATGTCTATAAAAGAAAGAGCAAGAAAGGCCGTATCTTCTACGGGTGCAGCGGTTATCCAAACTGTGACTTTATCGCGTGGGACGCGCCAACGGGCGAACTGTGCCAGGCTTGCGGGTCGGCAATAGTAATTGACCCAAAATCAAAAAAGGAAAAATGCGGAAACAGAGATTGTCCAAACAGTAAAATCTAGGGAGGTACGCAAATGGAAATGCACGCAACAACAATAGTGGCCGTAAAGCGTGATGGGAAAACCGTCATTGCTGGCGATGGCCAAGTAACAATGGGTCAGAGTATCGTATTAAAAAACAACGCCGTCAAAGTTCGCCGAATGTACAATGAAAAAGTTGTGGTCGGTTTCGCGGGGTCGGTTGCAGACGCCTTTACATTAAGTAGCCGTTTCGAGGAAATGCTACAAAAGTTTTCGGGCAACCTGATGCGCAGTGCGGTCGAACTGGCCCAGCTTTGGCGCGGTGACAGATACCTGCGTAACCTAGAAGCTATGATGATTGTAGCCGACAAAGAAAAGTTACTTATAATCGGCGGGGATGGAAACGTCATTGAACCGGAAAAAGGAATTTGTGCAATAGGAAGTGGGGGGAGTTACGCCCTGTCTGCCGCAAAGGCACTGGCCGCGCACACCAAAATGTCGGCGCGCGAAATTGCAAAAGAATCATTGAAAATTGCGGGGGACATCTGTGTCTTCACAAACGGCAACATCATAATAGAAGAAGTATAAAACCCCAAACATATCGTAACATGAAAAAATCCCCGACCGCGGGGATTTTTTGGGGATTGTCCTAGGCAGTTTTCTTTGGACGGCCACGTTTTGGCTTTTCTGGCGGCTGTTCCACGCCAACTTCTGTTATCGCTGCTGGGGCAGGGGTTGGCTCGGTCTCTTCTGGTGCTTTGCGTTTGGATGCTCTCTTTGCGGTCAAACGGTCAAGTTGCTTTGCGGCTCTTGGTGTTTCTTTCAACATTTTGGACACCAAGCGTGCGGTGGTCAATTCTTCTTTTTGACTGTCTATGAAACATGCAACCATAGCTTGGGCAATGTTTGCAAAACCAAGGTCGGCCCAATGCGGGAAGTACTCCTCGAACGTTGCTTGTAACTGACCTGATTTAAGGTAGTCAAGCACCCCTGGGTCAGTGAGTTTCTCCCAATCTTGCGGCGCACGGCGGAAGACTTTGCGGAAGTTAAATTCGCGAACGATAAAGTGATTAGAAACAAGAATCAACATGTTTTCAAAGTCTTCACGGTAACGGTAATCTTTTACAAAGTCACGGCGATAGCTCTGGAGGTACAGGAGGTGGAGTTTCTCGCTCATACGAACTAGACTCGTGTTCTCGAACACCATGTCACGGAATGTGGGGAAGAGGGCAGGGTGTTTGAAGAATCGGTCAACATCAATAAGTGTCTCGGCAAATCGGTAGAGCTTGTCAGGGGTCGCGGACATCTGGTGACTGACCGTCTCGCGTCCACCTTCCTCGGTCGGCGGTACAACGATAATACGGTTATATGGCGAGATTCCGAATCGGTCTTTATAATCGTCACGGTCCATAAGGAAACATGCCGACAGGGTAAGGAAATACCTGTGGATATGTTTCTCGACATTTGCGCGGGAAAGAACTTTTTTCCTCTTTTCCTTTTCGGCTTGACGGCGTTTTTTGGCAAGTTCGGCTTTGCGCAATTTCTCATTTTCAAGTTCGTGAACACGGGCCAAGGCACGCTCAAGTTCTTCTGGGTCTACGCCTACACCTTGTTGTTGTAACGCTAACAGAGCCAACCCTGCTTGACGAATCTCCTCATCATGGGCGTCGACGGCTTTTTTATCCGTGGCCGATGATGTATCTGCTTCGTGAACGTCGTCATCAATGTCTTCTTCGTAAATTGGTGCGGTGTGGCCTTCGTCTTCATCGTCTTCCTCTGTTGTGTCAACTGCATCAACGGTTTCGATTTCAACTGCATCACGGTCAAGTGTACGTACTAATGAAAGGGCGGCGGCGCGTAGTTCTTCTTCCGTCAACTCTTCTTCGATGGCTGTCGGCTCTTTGATGAATGGTGTGTGCGGCATGACCGTCGCCTTGCCAGGTACCAATGATACGAAACCACTACCTGCACGAATGGATTGCAAACGCTCGTTCAAACGCTCTTGCTTTAACTCTATCGCGCGTTTTGTGTCCGCCTCGGTCTCGGCCAGGGCAACGCGTGCCTCGTGCGCAGACATCAGGGCTTGACGTGCGGCCTCTCTTGCCTTTTCTACTTCACGTGCGCGTTGTGCTTCGGCTTCTTCCAAGGCACGGCGAGCGGCTTCTGCGGCGGCCTCTGCGGCTTCTTTTGCAACTTCGGCTTCGGCGGCGATGAGTGCGGCCTCGGCCTTTGCGGCGGCAATGCGCGCAACCTCTTTTGCTTTCTCTGCCTCTGCCGCGACTTTTGCGGCCTCGGCTTCGGCGGTTATACGTGCTATCTGCGCATCCTCGGCGGCTATACGCGCTTCTTCGGCTTCTTGGGCGGCGGCACGGGCGACTTCGGCTTCGCTTGCGGCTACGCGACTTGCACGGATTTCCATGGCGGCAATCTGTGCGGCCTCGGCCTCGGCGGCCTCTAGTGCGGCTTCGGCTTTCTTAACGGCCAATAGCGCGGCTTCGGCCTCGGCAACTGCGCGCTCGGCACATACTTCTTCTGCGGCGACCATGACACTGTCGGCTTCTTCTGCGGCACGGCGTGCGCGCTCGGCTTCGGCCATCATCATTGCAACTTCGGCCTCGGCTTCGGCGCGTTCACGCAATCCCTGTTCCATAGCCAGAACCGCATTGCGACGTGCCTCTTCCAACGCGGCCAGACGTTCTGCCTCTTCGCGTTCAATCATACGTTTAAGCTGCTCGACCTCGGCATCTGTTAGGTTGCCTGTGTGACGAGCAGGTTGCGGTGCAATAACCAAGGTTTCGTATGAACCCCAACCCGGTGGGGAAGAGATGATTTCTGGTTGCTGACGCTCTTTTGCTTCCATACGTGCCAAGAGTTCGGCGGTACGACGTTCTTGCTCTTCGCGCAGGGCACGTGCCTCGGCCTCCATCTCTTCGCGGGCGATACGAGCTGATTCTTCCATTTCGGTGGCCAATCGCTCGACTTCGGCGGCAAGGGCGGCTTCTTCCGCCTCTCTGCGTGCCTGTTCTGCTTGTTGCTCGGCAAGAGCAGCCAGACGCTCGGCCTCGGCCTCTTCGCGTATGCGCATTTCTTCCTCGGCGGCGATGCGTTCACGCTCGATACGCTCGCGCTCTAATGTGGCGGCCAATTCTATTGCTTTGCGTTGTTCTTCTTCCTCGGCCAGGCGACGTTGTTCGGCCAGGTCGGCTTCCATCTGTGCTTCCATTTCGGCTATTTGACGGGCTTGCTCTTCTTTCAATCGTTCTACTTCGTCGTCGAATTGCTCGTCCACCAATGGTACGCCGAATGGGTTTGTGTCGGCGGTGTTGACGATTATTGTGCTTCGGATGGATTCGCCCGTTGGTTGTGGCTGGGCGTGCAATTGGTTCATAACCAATGCGGCCAATTCGGCTTGGCCATCGGCTGGTTGCTCTTGTTCTGTGACGGCGGCGACTTCGTCGGCATAATACGCATTACCATCGGCATCGATATAGAACGCACGGCCGTTTTCGTCTTTGTAGTACTTTTTCTTTTCTTCGTCAAGGTAGTACGCATGCCCATTTTCATCGATGTAGTATGCGGTGCCATCCTCGGCCTTGAAATATGGGTTTCCATCTTCATCTAGGTAATATGCATGTCCGTTCTCGTCAAGGTAGTACGCCGTACCGTCTTCGGCTTTGTAATACGCGGTGCCATTGTCGTCGAGGTAATATGCATGGCCCATTTCGTCGAGGTAATATGTGTCGCCGGCATCGTCAACATGTTCGGTGGTTTTTTCCGACTCGGCCGCGACTTCTTTGTATGTTGATTCTTCGTATGTGGCTTCCTCGTATGCTGGCTCTTCTTCTGGTTGTTCATACAGGTCTTCTGTAACTGGCTTTTCTTCCACAACGGCAGGGGGGAGGTTATCAAATGGGTTAGAGGTCTTTTCATCGCCGAATGCATCAAAAATTTGTTCCAGACCCGTGGACTCTTCAACTGTTTCTTCCAGGTTCGGTTGCTCGAACGGTGTTTCTTCTTCCTCTTCGACAACTGGTTCTATGACTGGGATGATTTCAATATGTTCTGTGATTTCTTCGGTTGGTTCGGTGTTCTGCATTTGGGCCATTTGTGCGGCGAACATCTCTTCCTCGGCCAACTGTTGTGCTAATACTGGGTCAATATCCTCGCCGACTACGACAATGCCGCCCTTGGTTGCCAGGGCATCGTCCTTTTCCATCATCTTGTACCAGAAGTATATAAGTAAATAAAGTCCAGCGGGAATTGCGCACATTATACCGGTATAAAGAAGTGTGGATGCCAGGCCGTAACTCTCGGTGCCAAAGGCCAGGAAGAGTATAATCCCCAAGACCATTAGGGCCAGACCAAAGACCTCCAACGCGATTTTGACACTTATGATACGCGACCCCATAAAGACCGTTTTGAATTTACCCATCACGACCAATGCCACAATAAAAGCAATATAGGCCAATGCAACGGCAAGACCAATCCAGAACCAGATGCCCATGCGCAAAATCCCCCAATATAGATTTACGTCCATTGTATAGCAAGGCCGATATATTATCAAAATGATTTTGGGAAAGAATTCATGTATGTAAGGTATAAATAATACACAAAAGATTTGTCAGAATGTGTGATTTTGGATAGAATTAAGGTATGGCAAAAGTAGTTTTAGTCGGTTGTGGGAACGTGGGGATGAGTTACGCATTTGCAATGGTAACCAGTCGTAACAAGGTCAGCGAATTGGTCTTGATTGACATTGATTCGGCAAAGGCAGATGGCGAGGCCCAGGATTTGTTGCATGCATCCGCGTACAATACGAACCGTGTGCGCGTGCGTGCGGGTGGTTATTCCGAATGCAAAGACGCCGACGTTGTGTGCATTTGTGCGGGCGCGGCCCAAGCAAAGGGCGAAACGCGCCGCGATTTGGTGCGAAAGAATGCGGCGATTATGCGTTCGATTGTGACCGAGGTTCAAAAGAGTGGCTTTGGTGGGATATACCTGGTCGCGACGAACCCGGTTGATGTAATGACCCAAGTCGTTTGGAAGATAAGTGGTATGCCACACGGCAGAGTAATAGGCAGTGGAACGACATTGGATACGGCACGGTTGCGGCAAATGATTGGGGCCGAGTTGGATTTGCATCCCGCGAACGTTCACAGTTATGTATTGGGCGAACACGGGGACAGCAGTTTCGTTCCATGGAGTAGTAGTGTGATTGGATTGACACCCATCGACAGGTTCCTGACACCCGACCAAAAGGCGCGGATATTGTACCATATGCGGACATCGGCGTACGATATCATTAACAAGAAGGGCAGTACGTATTACGGAATTGGAATATGCCTGAAGGATATTACCGATGCGATTTTGGAGGATGCCAACGCAATCAAGACGGTGTCGGTGTATTGTGCCAAAGACGACCTTTATTACGGGATGCCCGCGGTCATTGGGCGCAATGGTGTTCTGGCACGGTTGGAGTTGCCGTTGAACCAAGAGGAGTGCGAGCGCAAGCGCAAGACGACCGAGGTGTTGGAAGACATGTGGAAGGCGGTTGGTCTGTAGCTTGCTTAGGTGTTATGTTAGTGTAATAAGTCTGGATAAAATGGCTATTCTCTTTTCCATAACTTTTTTGGCATGGGAGCCTCTGCCTAAAAAGAAGATTTCTCTGTGTTGCTCCATAGACTCCCTAGTACCAAATCTTCGCTCCAGTTCCTCGGTTGTTTCTTTATTGAACCAAACGATGTCTTCATTTATTTGACATAGTTTTTTCAGTTTCGTAGCTGTCTCTTGTGTGAAATCTATGTGCCCGAGGCCTGCAAGGAGGAAGATGAATTTTATCAATCTTTTGTTAAATCGTACGCGGCCGTCCATTTGAAGGTTAGCAATATGATTAATGGCGGCAACCATCTTGTTGACGCATTCGACGCCTGTTGCACTTAAACGCTGGAAGCCAGAAATATAGTCTATTATCGCTTTGTCGGTTGTGCCTAGTAGTAATTTGTTTTCAAAAATTCCTATCATGCTGTAGAAGATTTTATCAAATTCCTTTCGACTTTCGTCCCATCCAACGATTTTAAGGAAGCCATCCTTGTTGTCTACTTGCTCAAGGTAGTCGCGTGCGGGGGAGTCTGGAATCGAATTTATTATTTCGCCAGCTCTTAATCGCTCTTGGTTTTGTATAAATCTAAAATACTGCGATATGGATTCTTTATCACATCGTACCGCAATTATATTCAAGTTGTGCTCCAATATGCGTTTTTGGATGGTTGATGGTAAGGAAGCGAAGGTTAATTTTACATTCGATTTTTTTTCATCTTTCAAGAATTTTTGGTATAACTTTTGGCCTGTTTCGTTCATGTTGTACTTTTTGTCGTATTCGTATGCGTCACGATTCTCTCTTACTATATGCCTTGTGTTGTTAGGGCTAAGTTCCATACCGTTTTTTATAAATTCACGTATAGTCCGCAAGCGTTGCTGGCCATCCACAACCTCGGCGGTTGGTTCGTCTGTGTTTTTTGGGTCAACTTTTCTTACCACAAAATTCCCGATGGGATAGTGAGTGACTAGGCTGTAGATTAATTTCTCCTTGAACTCATTTTCCCAGGCTTCACCTCTCTGATATGATGGTTGCAAGTCCAAGCGCTCAATCCCGAATTTTCTTTCAGCCGCTTCTATTTGCTCTAGGATGTTTCCAATAGAACGAGCGGATACAGGCTCAAATTCAATTTTGGGGTAAATATTTAGTGCATGTTCCATTTTTTGCACCTCCTTACGCTAAATATACGCAATATCTGCAAAATGTCAACAGATTCTATGGATTTTTTTGGCTTTTGTGTGTATCTGTATAGATTCAACGCGTTGTGGGCGATGGGCCAGGCCGCGGGAGCGTTAGTGATGCGGTGCGAATGGGCTAGAGCACGTATTTTTTCAGGTCGGTCTTTTTGATTATTTGTTCCATGTTTTTCTTGACAAATTCTTTGTCGATTTTTACGTCACGTTTTGTTGTGCCGTCGGCGGTAAAAGAAATTTCCTCTAGCAATATTTCCATAATATTGGCCAAGCGGCGGGCACCGATGTTTTCGGTTTCTTCGTTTTCTTGTTCCGCCAATTCGGCGATTAATTTCATCGCGTCTTTGTCAAATGTCAGGTTGACGTTATCAACACGCAGGAGTTCGGTGTATTGTTTTGTGACCGCGTTCTCGGGCTGGGTCAGGATTTTGTAAAAATCATCGCGCCCCAAGTTGTCCAGTTCCACGCGGATAGGAAAGCGGCCTTGTAGCTCGGGGATTAAATCTTGGACACGTGAAATGTGGAACGCACCCGCGGCGATGAACAATATATAGTCGGTTTTGACCGGGCCCCATTTCGTTTGGACGGTCGAACCCTCTACGATAGGCAGGATGTCGCGCTGGACACCTTCGCGGCTGACCTCGGGGCCGCTGCCTCCGCCTTTGGATGCTATTTTATCGATTTCGTCTATAAATATTATGCCTTGTTCCTCTGCGCGGCGGAGACCCTCGGTCGTGGCCTCTTCTTTGTCGATTAATCTGTCCATTTCTTCGGCCATTAATTGTTTGCGCGCGGCCTCGACCGTTACGTGACGTTTTGTTTTTTTCTTTGGCATGTTCGGCATTGAACCCATGATGTCGTTGAAGATATTACCGATATCAATGCCCATACCCATGTCGCCACCGATTGGCATAGCCATGCCCTTTATCGCGGGGGATTCGACATCCATTTCGACCAACATATTTTCCAATTTGCCCGCGCGGTATTCGTCGGTGGATTGTTGGCGCAAAATTTCAATAGGGGTCTCGGCCGCGAGGCGTTGTTTGGTTGCAACGATGGCGTCAACGATTAGTTTCTCGACA
>WRBO01000005.1 GCA_009784555.1 Bacillota bacterium
ACCCCCCAGTAAATTTCAAACAATATGAAAAACCCCCCAGTGAATCTAAATCGCCTCCCGCGGGAGAAACCCTCCCCAACAAAAATCACAAATCCAATAACCCCCCCCCAAGGAAAAAATGCTCATACAAGAAAAAATCGCCCCCATCCGAGGGCGATTTCAAGAAATTCGATATTATTACTGGGGGCTCAACGGGTTGGTTGCGCCCATGACTTCGCATATTTCGGCGATGAATGCGCGTGTTGGTTTGGTGAGGGCGTCTTTGTTATACGCACAACGCAATGTCACAGGCGGCAGGCCGACATCGTTTGCGGTGACAACGCGAATGCCCACAGGTGTGGTTGTGACGTGTTCGTCGAGGCAAATCCCAACACCCAATCCAGCCCCAGCCAATGCGGTCATCATTTCGATGTTTGTAACGGACGAGAATGGCTTTGCGGTTACATACTTTTCATAGTGCTTGTTAGATGTCTGGAAAATAATCATAGGGAGGGTTTCAATGTTTTTCTTGGTTAACGCGTCGCCGATTTTGTTTGTTGCGGCAAAATCATCCCCCATAATTGCAACACGACCAAATGATTTCAGGTCAATTGCGGCAAGAGCGGCACTCTCGGGTTCCACAAATCCGATTACCAATTCGGTGTTGTGTTGGCCAAGTTTTGTAAGCCCCTCTTCGGCCCATGCATCGGTGAGTTCAAAACGTACCAATGGGTATTTTGCGTTGAATGCAGATATTGCGCTGGCAACGTATTTTTGTGCAGGGCCGCTGGCAACCGATATGCGGATTGTCAGGGTGCTTTGTGCGTTGAATTCGCGGATAGCACTCTCGCCGTTGGCGATGGATGTCATGCCCTCGCTGACGAATTTGTATAGCTCGTGCGCGTCTTTGGTTGGTTCAACACCACGCGGGTGTGTGTGAAACAACTTGACGTTTAATTGTCGTTCCAACTCCTTGATGTTATAGGTTACCGTTGGTTGGGTAATTTGCAGTTGAGCCGCGGCCCGGGAAATGTTCCGTACCTCGTACACTGCGACGAACGATTTGTACAAATTAAAATTTACGTTGCTTGCTATCATAATGGGGTATTATACATAATATTGATAGTGATTGTCAATACCTTTTTAGGATATCTATAGTTAGTATTATATCCGACTTACCAGTCGCTGTCATCGACGACTTGGGGCGGCGGAGGTGGCGGTGTGACTGGTGCTGGGGTCTGCGGCGGAGCCATAATTGGGGTCGATGCAAATGGGTCGGGGGTTAAGGTTTCCGCAACAGGAGCAGGCGGCCCGAACAGGTCATCGAATGGGTTTGCCGAGATGTCAACACGGGCTGTTGATTCATCACCAGCCAAGTTGCGCAGGCCGGCGAGAATACTTTCCTGGCCCGAGAGGTTTGGTTGAACGACTTCTTTTATCATTGCGTCATCGGCGAAGGATGCTTGGTTTTGGATGCTGTCCAGCATGTTGAACTCCGCCCCACCACGGAAGACGGTTTCTTCTTTTTGTTCAGGTGCATCATCGACCTCGCGCACGTCACGAAGACTCTTGGCGCGGGCATCGTCGAGGGCTTTTTGCTTTGCCTCTATTTCACGGAATTCCTCCATAGTTAGGCCCGCGTCACGTGCCATATCACGCTTTGCACGTTCCGAATGCATCTTGGCGAGGAAGCCGCGACTCCTGCTCTCGTTTCGTTTTTGTTTGCTGTTTAAGAAGGCGTCTTTTGCGGATTGAGCTTTGAACTTTTTGTCGTCGGGGCCCTCGCCGCCTGCTTGGGAATAACGTTCGTTTTCTTTTTCGACATATTTGCGTTCTTGGCGGAAGACCAGGTATTTAGGTAAGAAGAAGAATCCCACCGCCGCAACACCTGCGATTGCCCCCAGCGTCATGAAAATGGGAACCAGCACGCGCATATTAGAAGGCAGGAACAAAACCCCCGGGGTGTTGTCGATGACAAAGCGGCCCGTGATATCCTCGTTAGTAGAATGGTGGAAGCGAATGACAAAACGGCCCTGGGCCAGGTTTGCGGGTACCGTTACGGTCATGCCGCGGGGTGTTATTATAATCGGCAATGTGGCGACAGGTTGTTGTATATGGCGCAAGAAAACCAAGGCAACAAGTCCCTCGGTTTCGTCACCGCCAGGAACGGCTACCTGGGGGAACGATATTTGCGCATCAACGTACAGGTTTCCCATGCGGTGTCCGTCGACAACATGGTGCGGCAATGCGTCCAAGTCCATGGCCCCAGGGTTTGTGCGAATGTTCACGTTTACCGTTCGGCCGCGGCCGCCAGCAATCCATGCGTTGTGGAAGTTAGCACCTTCCTCGGTTTCCGCGATAAAGTATCGGAGTGGGTCGGCATACAGGATTGAATAGATGACCTCGGCATCACGCCAGTTTCCGAACACGTCGAGGACACGTCCGCGTGTTCTCGTTTCTACCCCGTTTTCAAACGTTAGTTCATATGCAACCATGCGGATGCCATAGCGTCCCGCGGGCAGAACCTTTGGAAATTCAAATTGTATTCGTCCCATGCCCATTGGCCACACGTTAAAGAGGTCGGTGCGTTCCCATACACCATCACGCATTATTAATGTTTCAAATTCAAAGATGTTGAAATTAAGCTCGTCACGGTTGACATATATATGGCCATAGAACATATCGCCAAGGCCGTGGCCCTCTTGACGTTGGATGAAAATCCCGTGGATACCAGCAAAGAGACTGAATTGTTCGTGGGAGCTGGGGAATTCGTCACGGCCAGTAACCAGAGTCCAAGTCGCATCCGTAACGTTAGTGGATTCGATACGAGGTGAGGGAGTAGCCGATACAGAGGTTGATGGCATACTAAATGCAGGCATTGCAATTCCGCATGCCACGCACATAAAAATTACCCCCAATAGCTTTTTCATTGGTTTATCCTATTATCCCCCCGCACGCCTTGCATGTCAAAGTATTTTGTGCAAGTTTATCGTGTTCTTTTCTTGTCCCTTTCGGAGGCGTCAAGGGTATCGAAATACCATTGCAGTTCCTCGGGTTCTATGTCGCCGTTTTCAATCGCGGCCTTTACCGCACAACCGTCCTCGGTTTTGTGGGCACAGTTTCGGAATTTACATCCCACCGCCAAGTCCATGATGGTGTCAAAGAGTTCGCTGCTTTGGGCGACTTCCCTTTCTATTCCCACTATCCTGACGCCTGGCACATCGATGATTTTTCGGCCGCAGGGAGTGTAGTACATGTTGCGGCTGCTGGTTGTGTGTTTTCCTTTGTTAAAGTGACGCTCGTCCTTGACCTCGTTCGTTTTTATATTTGTACCAGCCAAGGTGTTTATGATTGTGCTTTTGCCTACGCCGCTGCTGCCCAAGAGCAGCATGCTCTGGCCCTTTTTGACTAGTTTTTTTAGTTTATCGACCTGGGCCCTGTCCAAGGCGTTTATCGCGATATGTTCAATCCCCGCAAATTGTGTTTGGATTGTTTTGACAATTTCGGGCAGTTCAGTAGCCATGTCGATTTTGGTTAGAACAATTATCTTGCGGACGTTTTGGTCGCCACTTAAGGCCAGGAACCGCCTGACCCGATTGGGGCTGAATTCCCGATTCGCACTGGTCACCACGAAGATTACGTCTACGTTTGCCGCAAAGCCCTGGTACCTTTCACGAAAATGGTCGTAGCGCGCGATATAGTTTTTGCGTGTTTGTATTCCCAGGATAATATGTTGGTCAGCGCGTTTATCCATTTCGACCACATCACCGACAACAGGCTTGTCGTCACCCAAGTACGAATTATTTATGATTGCAAAAACCGTGTTGTCACCGACACGAACGTAATATCCCGTTTTGTGTACAGATGTTACTTCTCCGCGCATATTTCCACCATCCCAGTTGTAAATCCCATAGCGTTTGCATCATCAGAATCGATATGGACGCGTGGTGCAAAATCAGCATGGACGCGCAATACTGTATTGTATAATGTCCCGCCCCGTTCGCCATCAAATTTGACGGCGACGATTTGGCCGTCCGTATAACCGCTTTTGGTCGCCGTTTGAGTGTCCATATGCACATGCCGCTGTGCGATGATTACCGCCGCATGGATACTGCCCCGTTCAGTTCGTACCAAGATAGTCGGGGCGTTGTCCAGTTCGCCGCTTTGACGTAGGGGTACGTTTTTTAGCCCCAAGGTAAAGCAGTCGGTGCGAGAGACCTCGACCTGGGTTATTTTTCGTGTTGGCCCTATTATTCCCACGTTTTTTATTGTTGCCTTTTCAGTTACCAATTCCACGCGTTCGGCGCAGAGATATTGGCCAGGTTGGCTTAAATCTTTTGTTGGGGTTAGTTCATAGCCAACACCAAACAGTACATCCACATCGGCGGCCGACAGGTGTACGTGCCGAACACTCACTTCGCATTCCAGTTTCATAATATGAATATATCACATATACAAAACTATGTGCGGAATTATTGGGTACCTGGGGAATGGCGGTGCAATAAAACATACGGTGGATGGGTTGGAGAAGTTAGAGTACCGCGGTTATGATAGCGCGGGGCTGTCGTACCTGGACAGTAATAAAATCAACACCGTGAAATCGGTTGGAAATGTAGCGGCGTTGTCAAACCGTGTATATTCGCAACTGCATCCCAATTCATCAATCGCGATTGGGCACACACGTTGGGCGACGCATGGCGGCGTGACAGAGGTTAACACCCACCCGCATGTTTCAAATGACGGACGTGTGTCGGTTGTTCATAATGGGATTATTGAGAATTATGTTGAGATTATAGAGTTTTTGAAGTCCCATGGAATTGTTATGAAGTCGCAGACGGATACCGAGGTTATTCCGAATCTGGTATCCCTTTACATGAAGGATGATTTTTTGTCCGCAGTTAAAAAGGCGGCCGAGCAGTTGGCGGGCAGTTTTGCCATTTTGGTGATGGCCCCGAAATTCCCCGATATGATTATTGCGGCACGGCGAGGGCGGCAGCCATTATTAATCGCGCCAGCCAAAAATCATACAATAGTCACGAGTGATGTTTTGGCGTGTGGCGATATGCGTGAGTATTATTCATTAGATGATGGCGAATTTGCCGTTATAACAAAGTCAACCGTTGTGTTTTCCAGCGGGCAGAAAACACCGACAAAGATGCCCGCAAAGGTAAAGCCCCCAACACGCGGGAAATACACCACATATATGGAAAAGGAAATTTTTGAAATCCCCGCCGTCATTCGCAATATTGAGCGTGAATACCGCGGTATAGACATCAGTCCGATTGTTGACGTCATGCAATCTGCGGGCACCATACACATCACAGGTTGCGGAACGGCGTATCATGCAGGGTTGATGCTGGGGCAAATGATTGAAGCGAACCTGAAGATTAGGGTGCGGAATTACATAGCAAGTGAATTACCATATACCAACCCATTGATTAAAAAAGGCGATGTTGCAATAGTTATCAGCCAGAGCGGTGAAACGGCGGATACATTATCAGCTATGCAGTTTTTGAAGTCCCGTGATATTCCCATAATTGCTATATGTAATGTAGAATCTTCGTCCATTGCGCGGTATTCAGATTACCTGTTGCCTACCCATGCGGGGCCAGAGGTTGCGGTTGCATCAACCAAGGCGTTTATTGCCCAAGTTGTTGTTGGGGCCATTTTGACGAGTGATTTGGATTTAGAGAGCCTATCGCGCCAAGCGAAAGTGTTATTAACATTATCAAAAGAGATGAAAGATGCCGCGAAAAGGTATAGCGACATTCGGCGTATATTTTTCCTGGGGAAAGGTGCGGATGCCATTAATTCACTGGAAGCCGCATTGAAAGTAAAAGAAATCACATATCGTCATTGCGAAGGGTTCCCAAGCGGTGAGTTGAAGCATGGCACCCTGTCTTTGGTTGATAGTGAAACGTTATGTGTTATTTTGAATTCAACGGCCAACCCCGCAGTTAAATCAAAGTTAGACAATGCCGCGGCAGAGGTTGCCGCCAGAGGCAGTCATGTTATGCACATCGCCGTCCCAGACCCGTTGATTGCAACAATTCCCGCACAGTTGTTTGCGTTATATTTGGCGCAGGAGTTGAAGATTAATCCCGACCAGCCCCGGAATCTGGCAAAGAGTGTAACTGTTGAATAGATTCCTGGGTATCAATCAAAAATTTTGAAAGCATTGTATATCGCCGTTTAGTGTATGTGTTGTTGACCATCTTTTCGATGTTGTCGGCACTGCCCACCAGTACTACCATCTTTTTAGCACGGGTTACGGCGGTATACAGAAGGTTACGCGTCAGTATCATATACGCGCCAGATGTTACGGGGATGATTGCCACGTCGAATTCACTGCCTTGACTCTTGTGTACCGTTATCGCATAAGCCAACACCAAATGCGCCAAGTCGGTTCGCATGTATGTTGTGACTCGGCCGTCTTCCATTTCCACAGCTATCTCGCCGTTTTGACGGTTTATGTCTGTAACCGTTCCTATGTCGCCGTTGAACACGCCCGAGCCGTCCTCGGACGGCGGCCCAGGGCGCACCCATTCTTGGTTATAGTTGTTTTGGGTTTGCATTACACGGTCGCCCACACGAAAGGTTACCTGGCCGTATTCGTATTCGGCCCGACCCAAGACGGATGGGTTTAGTTCGCTTTGCAATGCGGTGTTGAGGCTGTTCATGCCCGCCTCCCCCACTTTCATTGGACATAGAACTTGGATTTTTGATGAGGTCAAACCCAAGTGGGCGGGAATACGTGTAGTGACAAGACCGACGACTTTTTGTTTAATATCAGCAGGGTTTGATGCGGCGACGTAGAAGAAGTCGTTACTGCGGTTTGTTAGGTCTGGCATTTCGCCGCGGTTGATTTGGTGCGCGCTTATTACTATTTGACTGGCTTCGGATTGGCGGTAAATTTCGGTTAGGCGCACGACGGGGATAACGTTGCTGCTTATAATATCTGATAGGACGTTCCCTGCACCGACACTGGGCAATTGGTCAATGTCACCCACAAATATCACACGGGTTCCAGGCAGAACCTTTTTTAATAGATGGTTGGTTAGGATGATGTCGCACATCGAGACCTCGTCAACTATTATGACGTCGGCCATTAGCCCCTCGGATTCATCATAGTTGAAGCCAGATGCGGGTTTATCACCATATTGAATATCTAGGGCGCGATGAATTGTACTGGCTTCCTTTCCCGTTGTTTCTTCCATTCGTTTTGCCGCGCGTCCAGTAGGGGCCAATAGTTTTGTCGACAGACCCTGGGCATCGTTTATATATAATATCGCGCGGACAATGGTTGTTTTACCAGTTCCAGGCCCACCAGTAATGACACATATCCCGCGTGTTACGGCGACACGGATGGCCTCGATTTGTTTTTCGTGCAATTTGATGTTGTTGATTTCCTCGTAGTGCGCCAGTAGTTTTTCAAAGTCGGCCGTGCTCTCGCCCTCGTATTCCAGGGCCAGTTTATTTAGATTTGTTGCGACACCCCTTTCCGCCACGAAAAATCGCGTTAGCATGTAACCGCGTTCGTCATCCGTATTTACGACCGTTAGATATTTGTCCAAACACAGGTCATAGATAACGGAATAGAATACAGGGGTAAGATTTTCTTTTTTAATTTCAAGTAGTTTGCATGTATCGATTAGTAATTGTTCGTGTGGTAGGAATGTGTGTCCATCTTGTTCACTCTTTTGCTTTAAGGCATATACAATCCCCGCACGTACGCGAAAAGCCCCGGAATATGCGTGGCCGATTGCCTTTGCCATTTTATCGGCGGTTATAAACCCAATGCCCTCAATCGTTTCGACCAAGGCATACGGGTTCGATTGAACCTTTTCAATTGTTCGTTGTCCATAATATTTGTATATCTTCATGGCCATGTTGAGGCTGATTTCAAATTTTTGCAGGAACATTACCGCGGCCTGCATTTCTTTTATTTGGCCGTATTTTTCGCCAATGATTTTTGCTTTGCGTAATGATATTCCGCGAACCTTTTCCAATTCATGCGGACGGGTTTCCAAGACTTTTAGCGTGTCTTTGCCAAATTCAGCTACTATGCGTGCGGCGGTGGCTGGGCCAACGCCCTCGAGCAGGCCACTGCCTATGAATTGTTGGATTTTACGCGGGCTGTTTGGTGGGACGATTTCGTAGCTTTGCACGCGGAATTGTTGGCCGTATTTTGCATTTTTGACGTACTCGCCCGTCATTTGGATTTCCTGGCCCACCGCTAGATATGCAAAAACACCAAACGCGGTTTGGTTGCTTTGCTTTAATCGGATAACGGAATAACCGTTGTCCTCGTTCCGAAATACTATGTCGGTAATCTCGTCAGTGATTTGCACATGGCAAGTATACCACAACTAGGCCCTGTTTCTGGCACCGCCAAATTCAAATATGCTGCGATTGTTTATTACTATTTCGTTTGTACGTGTCCCGCCCATCACGATTGGGTCCGCGCCTTGGATATATCCAACGATACCGCCAGTGAAGGTTACCATGTCCGAACCGCGTCCGCCGTCCGCAATTGGGCCAGTTCCGAAGGCAGACATCATTTCAGGGGTGCCGCGGAATGTTTCGTTGATTTGTACGCCGTCGGCCTGGCCGCCCCAGATGCTGTTGACGCCTTGGGCCCCTGTTACGTTGAAGATTGTGTATGCACCCGTGCCAGTCGTGTGGCGAAGATGGTTGTTAATTAATGCCCCGCCATTACGGTTCATCCCAACAACACCACCCAACATGAACCCACCAAGGATTGTACGTTCGACACGGCTGTTTGATATTGTTCCGCCAGCATTCTCGCCAACGATTCCGCCAACGGACATTTTTTGACTGGTACGTATTGGGTGCGTTCCGCCTGTTCCTTCCGCCGTCATTGGAGAATCCAATGTTGCATTGTTTATTGTTCCGCTATTGAAGCCAGCGATTCCACCAACGAACATTCCATATGTTCGTGATACAGCAGGTGTGCCGAAGAATATGTATCGCGCCCCAGCGTTAGATTGAATATTCAAGTTCATTTGCCCAAACAGTGACACAGTTGCCCCATCCAGTCGGCCGAAGTTAATTCCGACAATTCCGCCAGCATAGAACTTTGCACGTAAATGGTTGTGTGTAACGGCAAGAGTGTTGTTCATAAGGTATTCGGCACCGCGTACACTTATTTCCGAGCCTATTACGCCTATGAGAGAACCGACGACCTCGCCCTCAGCCACTATGCCGAAGCCGACGTTACCGTTAGGGTTACGGAAGTTTCCAATCATGCGAACATTCGTGAAATCGGCGCGCATTGGGTGTGCGTTTGTTACCGCATTACCGTCGATGTCGCGCATGAATAATCCACGGTCGATAATGTTGCCCACATCATGTGTCACCATTCCGACCACCCCGCCAGCAATCCCCAGTCGTGTCAAGTCATGTTGCATATAACCCAAATCAGTCAGTCCACCAATTGCGGATGCGAAGGTGAGGTCTATATGCTCGGCCTGGTGACGGACGAATGTCATGACGGGAACGTTGCTGTGGACGTTTTCGATTTTGTATGTGTGTGCCGTTCGCACGATACTGCCCCCTGCCGTTTGGGTGTCATAGTCAAAGTTGACCGATACACCGACAACACCGCCAACAATGTTAAAACCCAAAATTCGTGTATTGACATGGTTTGTTTGGTTTATCACGTTGACGTCGACAATGTTACTGTTTACCGCGATACCCGCCAGACCGCCGACAAAAGGCGCGCTGGCAGCGGCTATGCTGTATTCTGCCCCTGGAGATGGGACGAAACTTAAATTAACGTTTTTGACGGTAGCGTACGTCAGGCGGCTGAATAATCCAACACTGCGAAGCCCTGTTGCGACTGCCTCTGTTGCAACCAGAGAGATATCTGTAATCCCCAAGCCGTTTCCGTCGAGCTCACCTTGGAAAGTTACTTTGTACGTATGTAAGACCCCACCAAATTCGGACAAGCCGCCTTGGGTCGCCGTGCCGCCCGTTGCCGCACGAACCGAGATGTTGCTGACCAATCGCATATAGCCCATGAATACGTTGTCTTCCCAGTCATCGCGAACCTGGGCCGCCGATTGTTCAAAGTCACGGTCACGTCCCTCGGCCCCGCTGGCCAAGTAGATATGGCGGTTGAATTGGTCACCCGTCCAAATTACAATTGGGTTGTAACGGGTACCGTACGCGTGACTGCGGTGGTAGATTATTTCCGGGTGCCCAGTAGGAAGCAAAGTATCACCCATGACACGAATTGAGACCGCGATGTGGTCAGCCCCGACCAAGCGTGGGCCGTGCGGTGTCATTCGCCATACATTTGGATTGCGGTCTTCGTACATTGCACTGATACTGAAACCCTCGAACTCGTTGATGTCTATTGGGTTTGTGAAACCACGGAAGCGTGCCCCATCAGCAAAGTCATTTGTCGCAATGAACCCAGGTTGGTTCATGAAGCGGTTGTTCGTAAGAGTTCCCAAGAAACCGCCCGCCAACGGTGCACGCGCAAAGACGAAGTATGCCCCCATGTCCCCGCCTGGGTTTGGGTTTTGAACGATGCTGTTACGTATGACACCTTGGGCCGTGTTGTTTTCGACGAATCCGCTTCTGAATGTTCCTTCCGGCAAGAGGATGTTAACATACCCGTCCTCTACCAATCCTGCATTTTGGAAAACGAACCCAGCAGTTGCAAAGGTTGAACGGATTACCCCGCGCGTGACCTGGCCATTTGATGCCAGGCCGCTTGTTGCACCCATTACGTAACTGCCTCTGACGATACCCTGTTGACCGTTTTGTGCAACGAACCCCGCAGTCCAGCTGAAGGCAGCACCGCTGCTTGGCCATGCGCGGTTAATGATGTTTCCGTCGCGGAAGAAGCTACTTACAATAAATCCATCGTTTTGTGCCGCAAAGCCCGCCACACGTGCCTGGCCCACGTTTGTTTGTGTTTCATCGGCAACGGCACCCTCGCGCCCGACGAACATGTCGATTAATACACGGCTGTTTGATATTACGCCGTAGTTGTTTCCCGCACGCATGTTTATTCCAACCAATCCGCCGACACGCAAGTCCATTGTGCTGTTTGCCATGAAGACGGCAAGGCGACTGCGGGCACTGCCCTGGAGCCCTGGGAAGACTAGACTTTGGTCAAAGTTACTGCGGTTGAAATCGGCAACCATATTACCGTCTTCGTTACGGGTGAATTGACCTTCTTGGAAACCCGGTGCGTTTGGCGTACCGACCGAAGCCCCGCCAGACAACACGGCTATGTTTGTCAAAATCCCTTGGTTAACACCAGCAAACGCCCCGACACGCACAGTCGCATTTTGTGGCAAATGTGTCAGGTCGACACGAAGGTCGCTCCTCCCCGATGCTGGGAAGAACGGCAGAACCAAGTTCACATTTTTGATAAGGGAGCCGTGGTGAACGGTACTGAACAAACCTATGTTGATTGGGCCTGTGGTTTCTTCTGGGATATTGAAGCTGTTTAATATTATTCGGGTGTTGTTACCGTCCAGGCTGGCGGCACGCCATTCCAATGGCTCCCACCCATTTAGGGTCAATACACCATCATCAGGCATCAGTATAAAGTGTCCGTCGACAATTGACGCCGCATCGCGCAGTTCTTGGGCCGTGCGGATGATTACGGGGTTATCTTCGGCACTGCTTGGAACGGATACCACATTAAAGTCAGCGGTTATGTTCATTCCCGTTGCCACACGAATTTGGTAAAGGCCGCCAATCAATTCAAACGACATACGTACGGACAGGACATTTGTACGTGACGCACGAACGGACGGCGAAACGAATTTGATTCCAGAGGTACGGCTGCTGCCCAGGAAGAAGTTAAGGGCATCGCGGTTGGTGCTGGTTGGGCCTACTTCGTTGTGATAGAACTCGTTTACTTCGTCCCAGTTTACATTCAGCATCCAGCCACCAGTTGCACTTCTCCCCGTCCATTCAACACGCGGGTCGCGGTTAATTTCGTATTGGACACGGGCAATCTCGTTTGAAATCATCATCGCCAGTTCGGGCGCGTCATGTCCGCTGTGGTGGCTTGCATTAATTGCCAGTTCGACATTGTATTGACTTGGGGTATTCATATGGATTGTGTTGCCACGACGTCCCGCCAAATACAGCCCGTCAACACGCATCAACACAACATCAATTTCCAATGTTGTGGTCATTTGTAATATCAAGCCGCTTTGTTCCAGTTCATAGCTGAACTCTATGAAAATGGTTGCGCCCACCATATTGACGCTTGGGGCAATTGTTACTTGGTACGATTGAGTGTTTGGGATATGAGTCAGCGTTACATATTGGTATGGGTCGATATTTGAACCGCCACGGAAGATTGTCATTTCGGTTTCGGCCCCGCTGCCCCAATCCACATTTATAACGCCCGTTGTATTAACGGTAAAAGTCGAGGTAGTTCCGACAGCTTGGCTGGCCCGCCTGCCTGGCACATTGTCGAATTCAAAGTTCAAGCCAGGGCGGTCCAATGCGAACAATTCAAATTCACGTGTTAATGGATTTTCCCAGTCTCCCAGGGTTATGAACTCGGCTTCTATGTGGAAGACCTGGCCTTGGGTTATTTGTGTTGGGTTTGCTTGTTCATTGCGTTCACGCAATACGGTGTGGATGTAATACACGCCTTCCCAGCTGAACATCCTACCTCCTGCTGTGTCGCGTACAGTAGAGACTTGGTGGAATGCAAAGGTTTCGGGCAATATTTCACCCGGCGCACCCGTATCAGGCACAACGGGCATACCATCCGGCCCCAGCACCAACGGCACCCCAGGATAGTTTTCAAAGTATCCCGTATACGGGTTGAACACCATTTGGATGAACATGATGTCCCAGTATTTGTAGACATTTTCACCATCGATTTCGCCGATGATTTGGTTCACGGGGATACTGCGCAATGTGAATTGGTCAATCCCAGAATAGAACGGATGTGCATAGACTTTTAATATTCCACCCGTGCCGTCACGTTCGGTGTAGACGTTCATGCTTTGCGGTTGGTTAGGCGGCAGGATGAATTCGCTGATGCTACCTGGAACCGTTATCGTGTTTGCATAGTGTTGGAAGTTCACCGATTGCAATTGTTGGGCAACGACCTCTACATCCGCAGAGTCATAGAGGAGCGGACGCAATTCGTTCTCGGCACGGTCGATACTGCGCTCGGCCATATGAATTGTTCCAGAAATTCCATGCGGTATTGCAACAGGAGGTCGGTATTGTGACACATCAACCGATGCTAGGAAATTATTGTAAACCTCTTCCCTGATTTCCAAGCGCATGTAGATATCGAAGTTGTATTCGCGGTAACCAAAGTCACGTGCAACCAATCCGCCTGGTGATTGGACGTAGATTGTAAAGACCTCGATTGGGCGGACATGTAATTCAAATACCAAGTTAAATGCACGGTCGTTTTCAGTTATCTCTATTACTGTTCGCGTTATTTCTGGGTTCGGTGTCCCCGCAACGGGCAGGCCAAACATCTGATGCGTTGTTCCTTCCGCGCTGAATGCGAAATTGGTTAATGAAAGCAGTTGTTCTGCCCTTTGCAATTCCGTTAATGAACCAATTGCAACATTGCGGTGTACCGTTGGCAGAATGTCCGTTACAAAGCGGCCGCTGTAGACCGATGCGGTACTGCCGTCTATTGTTGTTCCGTCTTGGAATAATTCCAAATATATCGCACCAGCATAAACCTCGACCTCGATTTCGATGACCAAGGAATCCAAGTGATAAATATTTCCACCCCACGATATAAACGGACGGAAGCGGAAGATGATTGGTTCGTCATTCAACGGGGCCTCGTGGAAATATATTGGCGAACCATTTTGGTATGGACGAGGCGCGCCAGATTCAAATATGTAGCTACCCTCGACTTGCCATGTTTGGTTGTCAACGGCGGCCAAGAGGCTGAAGGTTGTGCCTTTTTGTACCTCGAAGTTGTGGGTGAAGTTATTTGGGTCATCCGTTAACATTGAACGGCGCGCAATCATCCCCAAGATATCGCGTGAGACCGTTTGCGTTGTCACCCCAGGGATAACGTCCACGGCCAAGCGGCCCAAGACAGATTGACCTTCTTCGGTACGGGTGCTGATAGCTACCACTTGGAACGACCCTGTGCGTCGCAGGTTCAAGAAATATCGAGGAACACCGCCAACCGTGTTACGGCCCAGTTCGGCTATGCCTGAACCGCCCTCTATGGATATGAACATTCGGCGTGAGGCGATGAGGGGGCTGATTTCTACGCTGAATAAATCATCCAGGTAATATCGGTTAGCCGTAACCGCACTTGGTATTACCGGCCCCGCCGTAAACATTAACGCAACCGAGTTGACACGTGTGCCATCAATCACCAGCGATGAGGTATGTGGCAGATTGCTTGGGTTAACAATGGCATAGTTAAAGCCACCGCGGTTATTACGCGCACCTGTGAAACGCTCTGTTAATTGCTCTTGGGATGCCAATGCAAATGTTATGTGTTGTGGGCGGGCGATGAACAATGGCATTTCATAGTCCTCGCTTTGGCGAATCATTGGGAAATCAAAGCCCATGGCCGCCGTAAACGCCGCCTCGGACAGACGTCCAACCTGGCCATTTTGTATTGGAACATTGATATTTTGGAAATTTACAAAGAAGTCGTCTGCATTAAAAACCTCGTCAGTTGCAGGCATTGACGAAATGTTAGAGCGAGCCGCGACCCAGTTCGACATGTTACCACCAGTTGCGCCGGTTACCGCCGCACGTCCATAACGCGCGCCGATAAATTCGATGGTTCGGCTGCCGCCCGGCATTGCCCCGCCCGGCAAGGCCGTCGACGCGTTAAATCCAACTGGTTGGTTTTCCGTTATTATTAATGCGGGTGCGGCAGGTGCCCCAGTTGCGGTTACCCAATCAACCTGGGTCGGTGCCAAAATTGCATACGTCAATACGAAAGATGCGTATTGGAACCCAACACCCGTGTTGTTGTGGGTCGGGTTGCTGTTGTTTATTCGGTTAATTCCAACCTTTGGGGATATAACCATTGCATTAGTCCCGCCAAGAGCAAATGCATCTTGAGGGTGGGTGTTCATCCTGAAGTAGTTGTAACTGTAGGCTGCAACGACATCAACGTTGGCTGTTTGGTGCAATTCGCCGATAAGTCCGCCGATGATTGGACTGTTACGTTCACCCCCATTCATATAGTGAATAGACAAGGCACTGAACACACCTTCGACACGACTCCTGCGCCCTGGGCCGTTTGCCTGGCCCTCTGTTCTTGGGTTTTCTTGGACACCTATTACCCCACCGACGATTACGTTGTTACTGCCCCGTGCACCGAAGATAAAGATATCTCCCCGGTATGGTATTCCCATAACGGTATGCGTTGTGTTTGTGAAGACACTACTTGCAAAGCTGTGGAATATATCTCCGCTGTTGATACCTACAACACCGCCAATAACAGTACGCGGAACGTGCGCGGCCTGTTCAGTTGTGAAGTTTGCCAAGTTAATATTCGCATCACGACCGACAATCAAGCCCGCATAGAATGGGTTGTTCGTCCAATCCAAGTGTTGGTTCAACATTGTGCGCGGAATAAAGGTTGTTAGAATTGCATTCAGTTGCTCGCGCAAGACTGGGTTGATGAAAAAGTCAAAGTAGCTGTTACGTACAGTTCCCGTGTTACGTCCCACAATTCCGCCCAACACACCACGGGCATAGATTGCAGAGGTGCTGTATGCACTGTTCACCGTGCCCATGTTCAAACCGACCAATCCGCCAACCAATCCACGTGTAGCATTATATAAAACGTTTTGTGTTGAGATTTCTTCTACCAACCCCTCGTTACGAGCAACTACCCCGCCAACGTTTTTATCGACATCGTTACGGACGATGTTTTGCGCACTGATTATAAGTAATGCGATTTCACTGTTTAATGCAACGTTATCGGACAGGACGCCACCAGCATTACGGCCGCGAATTGTCCCGTTTGACATATTGCGTCCCACAAAACCACCCAAGTTGATGTTAAACACGGTGCGTGCCCCAGCAACATGGTTTGCCTGTTCAGAGCCGAACGACACGGCCATGGCACCAGTAACATTTAGAAAGTACCTCTCGGTTACATATCCCATGTTAATTCCAGCAATTGCGCCCCAGTTCAAATCGGTGTGCCCAGACAATGTAAATTGACCAAAGTTAACTTCCACCGTAACATCGGTAATTGTTCCCATGTTCACGCCAGCAACAACACCAAAGTTCAGAGTTCGATAGAATTCTTGATATTGTGTAATTGGACTCCTGTTGTACATTATGTTTACCAACACATTTGTAAAGGCAATCCCATCCACCAAACCGCGAGTATGGTCAATTTCACCAAAGCCATTCCAGTCGCCCAATCGCCCAAATAGACCAAAGTTTTCCTCGGCACTGTGCCCCACACCTACCAAGGACATTGTTTGCCAGTTCGTCGCCGATTCAAATCGCATGTTTTGCAATTCGTAACGCGCACTTAAATCTCCACCCGCAACCGCATACGTTCGCGTACCGATGAATTGACCAACAAATTGATTAATTGGTTGCAATATAACATCGTGAAAATCAATATTATCAACCAAGCGGAAGTATCCATCAATTACTTCGCCGCTGTGACGATAGTGTCTGTAACGCCCCGACGGCAGGTCAACATAACGGTCAAAAGTATATCCAAAGTGTAACAGGAATTCGTCGCGGTTTGAAATCATAAACTGGCCTTCGCCGCTTCGTTGGTCAAATATAAAGATGCTGAACCGTAAATACGTTGCAGGCAGTAGTAACTCACCCTCGCCGTTATTTGTTCGACGGATACTGTCAAATGCGAAAATTCGTAATACTACTGGTAAATCAACATTTATTCCAACGTTACTTCTGTGCGCGGTTATTACACCTGCTTCGGACACCGAGACAATTAAATTCCCCGCCCCGTCACGGACTTCGGTAATTATCATTCCGTTTTCGTCGTATATTGTTGTGCTGCCGTCACTGTTTCTTTGTTCAAACGCAAAGCCGATACGCGGGTTGTGTGCATTCGCAGGGAACGTGTTCAAGCGAACCGCACGTGTAGCCGGCCCGTCAGTAATAACCATGTTCAGGGAATTTCCAATATCCAGGGTATTAATCATTTGGACGGTGCTTGCATCAACAACACGCACAAAGAAACGCATCGGTGCATTGAATGTGAATTCCATACGGAATGTTCCGCCCGCATACGTGTATGTTTGGTGAATATCAAACGCAACAAAGATGAAATCACTTGTTGCCGTCAGACCATGAATACGGTACTGACGAGAGCCCAGGGTATCTACATGAACACTGCTGCCTGGCCAATTTGGGTTTATGTGAACATCTACATCGGATTCTGTTCCGCGGGCAAAGGTTAAGTCTAGACTGAAATCCACAAAGTTCCCTGGCAACGGTAGCCCCGCAAAATGCGAAACCGTCCCGCGGGAAAATAACGTTTCCCAATTTCGGTCGAATTCCGCACTGATTAACGGATTAATGACCTCGAGATATATTATTATCATGGTTGACGACAATGCCGACAAAACACGTGGGTTATGTGCATGCAGGTCAACTATCAACTGCATTGTGCCTTCTGTTCTTGGTGTAAAGGTGAAGTTTTCCGTATCAACATCCAATCCCGCGGTCGCCGTTAATGTTGCCCAAACAGACGCATGGGACGGTAATGCCGAGAGGTTCAATTGATATACACCATCAATGCGAAGGAAAACACGTTCGATTTGATTTACAATGCCAACCTGTTGCATTCGTGTTTCAAATACCTGGCCGCCCGTTACATTTTGGATGTTCATGCCCAGGCTGGCCAAACGCTCTTGAACCAATATACGGACATCAACGGACATGCCGCTGATATATTCTATTGTTACACCGTGATGCACACCCAAGCTGACCTGGTTTAATAAATGCGCATACATAGGTTGCAGGAATCGCGGGTTAACCTCTAGCAGGAACCTCAACCGTCCATCTGGTTCAAAACCAGAAGGATGGTGTACAACAAACATTGGAATGCGCTCGACAACTATTTCCCCAACCATGATTGGGATAAAGGCACTCTCCCCCAAACGGTCGGCGAAATACGTTACATCCGCCGCGTATCCGATATCGGTACGGACAAAGAATTCAAACGCACCATTTACATAACCGCGCACAGGGAACAAAATGTCAATTGGGTTGCCCGCCGCATCCTCGATAGACATTTCCGAAACGGCATGCATCGCACGCAATGGAATGTCTCTGTAGGCCAAAGGCGTGCCATCTGGCCATGCCGCAACCGACCGAACACGTAAAATCAAATCATTTGATTCAATCAAATCCAATACATGCATGCTTGGACGCATTGACATCGAAAAGGTTGCATAATACGGAATGCCTTGGGAAAAGTTCAGCGGAGACATAATGATATCAAATGCGGGGTCATGCACAGGACGCGTAGACCACGTAATATCAAACATAAACCCAATATGCACGTTTGCATGTGCAGGTGAGTTAATTAATTCAAATGTTAATCGGTTGTTATATTGGTGGTGGTTTGTTGTGTTTATATTAATTTGGTCACGTAAGTTCACGTTAAAATGAAATCTGTCTGTACGTGTCGGGGAATAGAATGCCAACATTTGGTCTAACTCTGTTCCGTTGCGGTGGAATTCCAAATTCTTTTCACCATCGGGGGCCAGGTCATGGAATATATTTCTGACCTCTACCCTGATTTGAACAAATTCATGTAAATGTGTGTCCCGCGGACGATTAAACAATATAGGGGTGTCTTGGCCCACATTAACAACCGGAAACACCATTACGGTTACAAAGGTTTGGCCCAAGCCATTTGCCTCTAGACGGAAGATATCTTGACTTGGGGTATCCAAGTGCGGAAAAACAACCGTTTCATCAAAACCAACCAAACGGTAATGAAAGTTAACGGTATGTCCAGGGCCAAAGTCACCCGCAAAGTTCGGGCGAATATCCCATCCATCAACGGCAATACGATAGTCAATGAAATTTGTGAACTGGTTCGCGAATTCACCCTCGGACGGCGCGTTCAAAACCAAACTGGCGAATGTATTTCCAAGGTTATCAATCCGTGTCGGTGCATTTTCATTTGTTAGTGTTATGTCGCCAAAAGGTGCAAAGATGTAAACAGGAAAATCCAACGTCGCCCCAGTACGTGTCAATGTCGCACGCACAGTTACCGGCCCAGCCAACGATGTCCAAGGAACAACCAAACGTTGTCCATCAATATGTGTTCCGCGGTTTTGTCCGATGATTTGGTATGTTACTTCATTTTCGGTCGTATTGAATGTCAGGTCACCAACCGTCTGGGTTGCAAAGAAATTAAAATCGCGGCCCGAAAATGGAACATATACTGGCGGTTCATCATATGCGCCGCGTACAATTCCAAAGCGTACATCTTCTGCCATATTCATACTACGGGCCGGAACATCTACACGCACATCCAAATACATTGTGCGACCGCCGCCGCCAGACAAAACACGAATACGTGTGCGACCACCATTAACCGCGGTTATCGTCACACGGTTTTGATTTCCGCTTGAACCCGTGACGGCCGCCGTTGCGACACTGGGGTCAAGTGAATGGACAAAGACTCTTTCCGCCGCACTGTTCGGCGCACCCTCTACCCTGATGGTTACATGTGATTGGGGAAAGTTCCCTCCCGTTGGACGAGCGATGCCGTTGTTGTCTTCTATGTTCAATGTGATAACAATATTTTGGGTGGATGCGCGCAGACGCATGTCGCCATATATATCACCACTGCCACCAGCCAGTATAATTCCCAAGACAGCAGCAAACACCAGAACCAGAAGTCCAGCCAGAATTAATTTGTTACGACGGCTTAGTATCTGTGCCACTCATCATCCCCCACGTGAAAAACTACCCAATACCGACCAAGTTTACATTGTAGTATGTTTAATTATCCGATTTTTACAAGAATGTGTCAAACGAATGTAGCCTATCTCCTGTCAAACCTGACTGTGTTTGATGTATGAACTTCTATGACACGATTCACATTCCCGCCCATAACACGCCAAGGCCGTCCGCCCGCCGATGTCATATTCGGAATCTCTACCCCAATCTGTGTATTGCCCGCAACACCACCCTCGATCCACCCGGTAAAATCACGTGCCCCAGCGGTGGTAAAAACCTCTATATTGAATGCTTGGAACGGATATTGCGGCATAACCGCAGCCAGTGCCGAGATACGAATGTTTCCCCCGCTACTGCCTGGAGGGGTGCTGCCGCCGTAGTATATTCTGTGTCTGCCGACCGCAACCGTACGAAATTCGACGATGATTTGTGCCCGTCCAACGGTACCAACCGAGATATCCACGATACCTATCACATTTGTCGCAAAAATATTGCCATCAAAGCCAACAAAATTTAAGGACGGTGTACCCGAAGCATTCCGCGCAAACGTAACATTGGTTGGGCCGTAGCGATTTTCAACGGTTATGTTTCCACGTGCCCCATTTGGACTTGTAATTGGCCCAGAATTATTTCCAAGAGTCAAATTCGCACGCTCTGTTTCCGCACGCACATCGCCCATTGGGCGCGGAACGCTCAAACTTCCTTGGATACTCATGTAATCCAATTCTCCGCCGATTTCGGTTACGGTTACTGTGCTGGCATTGGCATGAATATAGGCGTCTTGGGTTACCCCCAAAAGATTTATCCGCGCCGTGCCAGTGCGACCATGAAAGTTACCATTAATATGTCCACGTCCCGTTAAAGTACCCATGGCTGAACGATAAAAAACATCCCCCCACACAGTACCAAAAGACAATGTGACGTTTCGGCCATCTGGTACCGATATAATCGGCTCTGATGGAATGATACCACGCACACCAACATCGCCTACTGTGACATTCCCGTAATTTCCATTTATGACCAAGCCTTGGCTAACCCCCGTCGGCGCACTTACCGTAGCCGAACCGTTCACAACCAAGTTTTGCAAATCCATATGGAACGGATGTGCATCTGTTCGTGCATTTGGAAAAACAAATCTTCCTGTCGAGTTGCCGCCAATAATAACTGAACTCACCACCATGAAATCTGCATCTTGGTCGGCGGCAAAAGTCACATTACCCCCCCCAGTATTAAAAACAAAACTATACGGACGCGGCGTCCCCCCTATTGCATGGTCTTCGGCCGTGATGTTCAAAACCAACAATGCCCGTCGGTTAATCGTCCCCTCGGGCGCGTGAACAACAATTCGATAATACACCTCGCCATTCGGCCGCAATATTTGGTGCCATTCAATGTGTGTACGGTTAATACCATTAAAAGACAATCCACGCGCATCCTCGAATAATGTTATTGTTCCTTCGTCACGCTGTCCTGGTTTTCGCATACGAATTTGTATATCTGTATTTTGTGCATTAATCATTATGCGGCGATGGTTTAATACCTCTCGTATTTCTTCACCCGCATATCGTGTATATGAGTTTCGCTGGGTCACACCCGTTAAACCAAAGATACTTAAATTAATTGGCGACCAAAACATAAATACCAGGACGAATCCGAATATCAGAAAAATGGCCAGAACAGCCATTAAAAAGAATATCGCTATCCGACGCCCCATGCCTTATGGTACCGCAAATTATCGTTTTTCTGCAAAGAATTTTCGCAAGATTTCCGAACATACCTCTTGTTCGGAAATTTCAACCTCTGTCTTCCAATTCAAATTATTATTTGTAAAGATTTCCAAATCGTTTATCCTGTCACTGCGCGCCCCTATTACAACCTTTTTTATTCGTGAATTTAATATCGCCCCCGCACACATGACACATGGCTGTAACGTTACATACATGGTGCAATCATCCAATCTCCAACTCTTTAATTTTTTACATGCACGCTTTATTGCTATAATTTCCGCGTGATTTAACGCATTTTGCGTGCGTTCGCGTTTATTAAATCCGCGTGCAATTATTTTATCACCCCGAACAATTACCGCGCCGATTGGAACTTCTCCCCGATTGTACGCCTGTTCTGCTTCTTTGAATGCATCCACCATGTAATCTTTTGTCACAACAACCCCCATACCAATGTCATTCCCGTTATCACAAGTCCCAGAAATATAATACCCGATAACAATGTCCTCTCGCCAGCATCCAGTTTGATTTTAGAAGGTGCGGGTTTAATGGCCCCAGACAAATTAAATTTGTATCGAATTATATGCATAATGCATACGTACAACAATATAACAGACAACACATAAAACATCAATGAACCCGCAACATTTGAAAGAAACCACCCCAGCTCTGTGTTCCCCGCCCATTCATATCGATGAGCAAAAGAAAAATATGTTCCCAAGCCATTGTTCATGAAATGAATGATTATACCTACCCATATACTTTTTGTTGCCACAACAGCCAAAGCAATAATTATTCCCAATATCGTCGCATAGAACATTTGGACAATATTCAAGTGCATAAAGCCGAACAACAAGGCCGTCAACACCACCGCACGAATTGTTCCCATTTTTGCGGTGGATGATTTTAACAACATTCCTCTGTGTGTTACCTCCTCGCACACCCCTGGCATTACCCCTACCATAATCATGGCGATAATGAATCCCTCTATCCCCACAAAGGAATTACTCCCCGTTGCTGGAAACCGAAAGCCAACCAAGGTCAGAATCCCACTGAAAAATCCCGCCACAAAAATATTAAATAAATAGCACAGCACCCCCAGCACAATCGCCCAGAGAATAATTCGTGCACGCGGTTTATCGAAACCGAATGATTTGAATGTTTTTTCATTTATTTTATTGCGTTTTTTATAAATGATTATGGAAATGATTGGCACGGCGAACATTATTAAAACTTGACTAATAAATGTAAATCCCCATTCCACCCATCGTATATCAATGCGCGAAACCCATTCCATTGACGCAACAATACGCAACAATACAAACAACAACAATATAATCAGATACGTTCCGCAAACCCATTTGAAACTGTCTTTCCATGTACCATCTTTTTCATTCACAACAATGTGTATGTGTTGTATACTCGGGTCATGTTGAAATTACAGTCAATAGCAAGCGGCAGCAAAGGCAACGTAACATACATAGCATCCGACACAACACAAATCTTTTGTGATGTTGGTTTGTCGTTGCCAACGTTGTTAAAACGTTTGTTAACAACCACCATAGACCCAAACATGGTTGACGGAATAGTCATCACCCACGAACATTCCGACCATATTAACGGATTGAAAAAATTCATGGCGAAGTTTCCGCGGGCGACCCTGTTTTTACATGCCGATGCCGTGTCAATTATGGAAAATGTTATTGGCGCAATTGATATCAACCGATTACATACCTTTTCCGAATCGTTCGCCATTGGCGACATAGAAATCGATTTCTTTCCATTGCCGCATGACAGCCGCTTTTGTTTTGGTTATACATTCAGAAATGCGGACTGTCGGGTTGGTGTTGCAACTGACTTGGGTACCCTGCCCCCCACCGCCATCCAGAAGTTGGCGGGATGCCAAGTAGTTTTATTGGAAAGCAATCATGATATGGTAAAGTTACAGCACAACGTCAAATATCCGAATTGGTTAAAGCGACGTATCACCGGGCCGACCGGTCACCTGTCCAATACCGCATGCGGGGCGGCCGTTTATCGGTTGTTACGCGAGGGGGTTCAGCAAGTTATTCTGGCCCACCTGTCACAGGAAAACAATTGTCCCAACATAGCGATGGCCACCGTGCGCGAATTTTTAACATCCAAAGGTGTTTGTTGCCAGAACGATATCCAAATTGATGTTGCGCACCAAGACCGTGTTGGGGATGTTTATCACGTTAACTAAATCAACTAAACAAAGGAGGTCATCATGAATCTTCGTGAGTTGCCGATATTTGAATTGCGTACCATTGCACGTGCAATGAGTCTTCCGATTACCAATGACACCGAACGAGCCGAGCTTATTGCAACGATAAGCGCGCATGGTGTTTCGCCCGTTCCAATGCGGAAATCCGCATATGACGTGTTTTATGAGTTGCCGCCAGAAGAGCCAAAAGATGAGGCCAGCGCGTGTGTGAAAACGCCAAGCAGTCGGAGTAGTAGCCAATTACATGGCTATGTTCATATGAAGAGCGACGGAGCGGCAATTTTGCTTGCCCAAAACATGACTACACTTATCATATCTCCGATAATGGCAAGCACGCACAAGTTGGACAACGGAGATTGGATAGCGGCCACCGTTGCACACGACCCAACCAAGAACCGAAGCACAGTACGCGAAATTCGGGAGAAACATCCGACAGAGCTTTTCAAAAATCAGGAAGCCGTACGGACGAATCGCACAGTCGGACTAATGGGGACCAAAATCACATTGGGCAAGCGTGTGTTGGTGCTTTGTAACCGTACGCATGACCGCCCCGCCGATATATCAAAAGCCGCAATCCCGAACACACATAAAGTTGCCTTGGTTTTGGATGAGGGCGAGGATATCGCCAAGGCCATCGAATGCATGGACGAGGTATTTGTTGCGCCTCCGTCTACCCTGGCGGTTAGGCAAATTCCGATGTGTTTGTTCGCCCTGTTTTCAGCCCAGCGTGCCGCGGCCGACGGAGCGGATGTTTTGTTATTTATCGATAACTTGCCGAAAATGGTGCGGCTTTACAACAAATGTATTGCGCCGAACGGCACATATGACCCAGGCGCATTCAATGATGGAGCGGTTAACGATGTAAAGCACTTTATCCTGTCTGCGCGGGTTTTGGCCAGCGGCGGTTCGTTTACCCCTGTGGTGTATTTGAACACACCCGAGACACCGTATGACCAACATGTTTACAACGAATTCGCCGACCTGGCTAACTTTATCATCGAGAAATAGCGTTTTGCCCGAGGCGAAGCCGTGTGATGCACCCGCAGGGTTAACATTATAGTTCGGGCCGAGGCCGCAGGCCGAGCGTTTGGCCCGAAGCGAAGCTTGGGGGGGGTTTTCTATTTCTTGTTTTTCGCTGGGGGGGGGTTCTCCAGTTGGAGGCGATATTTAATTTTCAATTTTCATTCATCCAAAAACATGGATGATGGCGAGGCGCGCCAGGTAAGTCTTTCCGCACATCGAGGACTCCCCCATATCTGGCGGATATAACACATCTGATTTATCCGCAGATGAAGGAAAGAGCTTGCCTAGGCAGCCGATGCCTTTGCACCTTATAGTAACATGGGATTTTTGGGCGTCAAGGGGGTTGGTGACATTTTTAGTCGGATGTTACTTTTTCGAGGATGTCTTTGAAAGTTTCGATTTCTTGTGCAGTTACCCTGTTGACCCAAAACGGTGCCGCTTGCCTGTATTTCGATATTTTATCGTCAAAGTATGCCTGGCCCTTTGGTGTTAGAATGATTTTGAAGTTCTTGCCGATGTTATCCGATTTGTCCCGTTGTACTATGCCGTTCCTTTCAAGGTCGGCTATGGTTCGTGAAACCAATCCTTTGTCCGTTGAGGTCATTTCGGCAAGTTCAGCCATCGAATAGCCTTTTCCGTCTTTGATTATTGGGACGATTACCCGTAACTGCCCCCTGGTGACTTCTTCACTTTCGAGAAGTTTATATGTACCCTCTATCCGTTTTATAAGTTTTTTAAGCCGTACAACAATATCCTCGGCCATTTCATACTTTGCTTTCATTGCACCTCCCAGATTCCTATAGCGGCAAGTCCTTTTTCAAGAATTTTGTAATTCCGATGACATAGAGTACCGCACCGATGGCGAACATTGCAATGAATTGACCGATGAATCCCCCGATATCGCCGCCAGTAATTGCGGTTGTATCAAACAAGGTGTTAAGTGAGAAGTATTTCAGGAATTCGGCATCATTCAGGGTAATAAGCGGTGACATAGAAGCAAACAAGAAGAATGCAACCGGAAGTCCCGCGCCGACCATCAATGATTGGCTGCTCTTGTTGAACCAGCAGCTGGCGAAGAAACAAATCCCGCTGATTGCGAAACCGAACAATAATGCGCCCAGTATTATTAGCCATAGATTTCCTATGTTTATATTGGCACCGACAGCCGAGCTGACCGTGATGCCCACAAGACCCATAGTCAAAATCATAACGATCATCGAACCGATGTAAAACAATGCTTTTGTGAAGATGATTTGTTTGCGGGTTGTTGGTGTGTTTAGGATGAAGCTCATTGTTCCGCGGTCGACTTCACTGGCGACAAGTTTATTTCCAGTTGTAATCAGGTAAACAAGCATCAATAGGATACCCATGCCACTGGCCCCAAAGAATGCCGCCGCATACAGGTCGGTCATGTTAGGCGGGGATTGCCCCAATTCGGCCAGTCGGTCAAGGTTTGCAGGTGAGTTCATAACAACAGTTATCATTGTGATAAACAGGGAAAGTACGACCGTTAAAATAGTCCACATTTTCCAACTGTTCCTGACATTTTGTTTCATTACATGTTTAGACAGCAACTTGTTCATTTGGTGCCTCCTTTTGTTCACAATCGGCAAGTTCGTCCTTGTAGTAGTGCATGAAGAATTTTTCGATGCTGAATTTCGCGGGAACCATGTACTTTGCGTCTTTCTTTTTATTCATTTCTTCCAAGTCGACCTGGGCCACCAATTTGCCCTGTTTAATAATTGCAACACGGTCACAAGTTTTTTCGATTTCTTCGAAGATATGGCTGCTCATTAAAATTGTTTTGCCTTTTTCTTTTTCGCGGCGGATTAGTTCACAAAATCGGGCTTGCATAAGCGGGTCAAGGCCGCTGGTAGGTTCGTCAAGAATGATTATGTCGGCATCGTGCATAAATGCAATGACCAAGGCGATTTTTTGTTTCATGCCTTTGCTCATACGTTTTAGTTCGCCAGCCGCCTTTAGTTGGAAGTATTGACAAAGCTCTTCTGCCCTTTTCAAATCGACCCCGCGAATTGCGGCAATTTGTTTTATAAAGTTCCATCCGCTGGTATTGTCTGGGAAAGCGATTTCACCCGCGACATAGCCAATGTGTTTTTGTACCTTTTGCGGTTCCATCCAACAATCAAGTCCCATAATTTCCGTTTTGCCGCCATGTGGTTTTGTAAATCCCAACAGGTGTCTGATGGTCGTTGATTTCCCCGCGCCGTTCGGCCCAAGAAAGCCAAAGACCTCGCCGCGCTTGACCTCGAACGAAACATCAAATACACCCCGTCCAGAGCCGAAGTCTTTTGTTAGATTAGTGACCCTGATAACAGTTTCTTCCGTCATTTTACTCCTTTTAATGCAATAGTTGACATGTCAACTATTGGACAGTATATGCCCACAAAGTTGATATGTCAACCATTTCAAAGGAGGTTTTTTAGTTATTTGACCCTCATGCGGTGACGCATTGTGAAGAATAGACCGACACCCACAATTAAGAAGCCGACGACACCCACAATGACCATGATTGCAACCATGTTCAGACCCTCGCGGATGACGAATGATTCGGCGAAGATTGTAGCACCGCTGGCTACCTCTAGCCTTATTTGATATGAGCCGACCTCGATAAATGGAAATCCCGCCAGGATGTTCGGTGAGCCCGCGTGCATGACGATTCGGTGAAATTCCTCTCCGTCACGTGTTAGTATCAGTTCCGAGTCGCCGAAGAGTTGGAAAATCAAATACGGGTTGTATCGGATTATGAATACGTCTGTGGTTGTGCTGCCGAATGGGTGGTTGCTCTGGATTACTGGTTGTTGCATTGGCATTATCATAATTGTAAACGACCGATAGATTGGTGGGCGGATATTGCCCTGGGCCACGCGCATTGTTACGATGTATTGGCCACTGCGCCCTACGCCCGCGCGCAGGGATATTTGTGTCAGGTGTCCCTCGGGGAACAGGTGGCGTGCATCCGAACCGTTCAATGCCACACCCACGATTTCGATGTTTGGGGCGCCAGGGACGAAGAAACTCTCCATATGTTCGGTTGGGTTTACCAGTTGAACCATGAAGTCAATTCGCAGGCGGCCAGCAGGAGTCAAGTTATAAACGTATTCAACGGTAAAGCGATATAGCCCCGGGTCGGTGAAGTTCCAGAAGCGGCGTTCATGTTGACTGGTTGCCCGGAAGTCCTCTATTACCATGCCGTTACGTGTAACATGCATTTGCGAGATATACATGTGCAGGCCAGGCAAGCTGTTTGATGTGAATGGGATTTCCATCACGTTTATATTTATTTCGTTGTTGAACACCATTCCATCAATGACCGATTCCCCGTTTACCAAGATTGGTGGGCGGGTCAAGTTAATCAAGGTAAAGTGTTCGACCGTATCCGTGTCTGTTGTGCCAGGGATGACATAGGTGAATATCCTGTGGTTTCCCGCCCAGTCCATAATTCGGAATGTAATCAATCCGTAATCGTGCGCGGACAGGCGCAATTCGTCCCCGACGAACAGACGTCCCACAGGGCGGCCGTTGAATGAATAATCGGCAAAATACAGGTTGCCAGGGTGTTGGTTGTGGCGGGCGCCCCCAGGTGTTTGCAGGGTTACAATCAGCCCAGCCGCGCCCAATTGGTTAAACAGAAGGTAATGCGGCACAGGCAGGCCCGCACCCTCGGCCGGGAAGGCGTTTGGACTCTCGACATTTATGGATACGTTTGATAACTCGCTGCTCCATATTGGTGTTACGGCCAGGTACATGCGACTGCCCGTTAGGTCGGATTCCAGGATGTATATGTATGTAAAGACACTGTTCCCTATTATATCTTGGCCAGACAATTCGACCTGGGGGTCGTCCATGTTTATTACACGGCGCGGATAGTTCAATGACGGCACGATTTCCAAGCGGTCTTGCCATTCTTCTTGGTTGTTTTCGACGACGATGAAATAGCTTGGGATACGGCGTTGTTGGAATGTGTTGCCGACGGCTATGTTTAGAATGAATGGCTCGGGACTGGCAATTAATTGGGTACGGTCATAGCGCGGGTTTGATTCGCTCTCGGGTTCCCAATCCGCAAAGTCAGGGTTTTCGGTGTTAAAGAAGACCTGGTACGTTGTGTTGTCGACGTCCGTGATTGTGAATTCGTATGTTGAAACAGCCCATGCATCGTTCATTACGGTTATCACGTATCGGCCCGCGTTCGTCAGGTTGAATCGTGTTTGACCGCGGCGCACGGTACGAGTAGTTGTCAGCAGGCGGCGGTTAGTTTCCGATTCGTCCAGTGTAGGGTCAAAGTTTGGGTTTGGGAATGTACGCGCGTATGTAATTGTAACGTTGAACAGGGTGCTTGGGTTGATGAAGCTGACGGATACTATGCCGTCGACCGAGCCCATTGCGATGTCCTCGGACACGTCCCCCCCGTTCAGGTTCGAGAATATCATTTCAGGCAGGTTGATATAAAACACCCATTCTTGGTCAAAGATTACGTGGCCCGTGCCACGGCTGACCAAGACTACCCGCCAATGTGATTGGGCGAAGGCGGAAGGCAGGCCAAAATGTACCGTCATCATATTTTCGTATGGGGTGAATGTCATGTTTTCGGCACTGTTGATAAATTGGCCGTTGCGGTAAACACGTAGCTCGTGAACGTTCGAGGTAAAGGATATTTCCACGCCGCGTTCGTCACCCGTATGGTGCAGTAATCGGTTCTGTACAACGACCGGTTGTGTTCCACCCAGGAACGCAAAGCCAAATTCATTGCCCCAAATTCCGTTGTGTTCGGCGACGACTTGGCGGCGGAATGGGTCGGTGACGGTTATGCGCAGTTCACGTGATGCCCCGTTTGGAATGATGACCTCGCCCGTGTGGGGGATGAATTCCTGGCTGACATGTGTGCCGTCGAACATATCAAACAGGCCCAGGGTCATGAAGTTGAAACTGCGGAACATTGGGTGTAGTAGATGCCAGTTCACGATGGATACCGTGAGAGAACCGTTATCCCCCTCGGCCATTGCAATCATAGGCATCAGAGTATTGTTAGTAATTTGGAATACATCCACGTTCCATACATGAAAGCGGTTGTTTATTGTTAGGGTCATGACACCCTCGCCCAATGCGCCTATCCAACCGTTCAGAACATCGACCAAGTCGGCAGGGCGCGCGTTATTGAATACCATCGGCGTTTCGATAAAGTGATGGCCGCCCAAGGTTATTCCCGTTTGCGCGGTTTGATTAAATCGGCGGAAGACACGGTTTTCGTATCGAATTTCAAAGTAAGGGTTTTGGTTCCAGAACTCGGTCACATCATTTACGCGCAAGCCTTGGCCGAAGACACGAACCTGGTCCGCTATTAGGTTGTCGCCGTCAACCACGCCCGCCGTACCGATACGGTCGATGTATCCCAGTCCGCGTAGTTGGATAAAGTACTCGCGAGTGTTGCCGGCCTCGTCCCTTTCGGTTATTCGGAAGAAACGCGATTGACCCGGTTGCAATCCAACACGTTGGGCGAACGGTGCCCCACCGTATTCAAAGTGGATTTCACCCGTCATAGGGGTTAGGGCGGGTGTGACCTCTACATATGATATCGAGAAAGCCTCTAAATCTGGGTTCAGGATAGGGCGACTAAATATAAAATTATTTGGTACCGCATAGATAAACCTATCTTCGTTCAGGTCATTTGTGGTGAACCCCGCACGTTCGTTCCAGAGTCTGTCCAAGGCTTGGATATTTCGGAAGTTGTGTTGCGGCGGCGTATTGTCGATGACAATCGAGTGTGATATCGGCGGAACCATCGGGTCATCGGTATAGAGGATGACGCCGAATACATCGTTCTCGGCCCATCCCATGTTGGTCAGCATGTATTCAACGCGCACCACCCCGCCGTCGACCGTTTGGGTCAACGATGGAACGTTTGTAATTGTTGGGTGGTTTGGGGTGTTTAATTGTCCGCGGGTGATGCGGCTGTTTGTTACGTCGGCGAAGAACCTGTTTGGGTCGGATTGGGTGTACACAAAGCGCAATGTTTCGCCCGTTTGTAATTGTGTCGAGCCCAATGAAACACGGTTAGTTCCGCGATAGAATGCACCTGGGCTGCCTCCTCTTTCGATTTCAAAGAGGATTTCACTCCTGTTTGGTTCGTTGATACGTTCGCCAAAGCCATAGAGTTGCCATCGCATACCGCCACTGCCGTCTGTGAATGATAGCCTGTACATTCCTGTGTCTGTGAACGGGATGGATGCGTTGTTTGCGTTACGGTCGCGCAGGGTTGTAAAATCACCGCCCGCGATATCCCGTTGTTGTACCACCAAATTCAAACGCAAGGATTGAAAATTAAAGGATGTTTGCGGAATACGCGCCCCGAATTCATTTGTGGTATAGAAGTGCAGTTGCATGATGCTGGACCCGAAGGCGACCTCCTCTCCGTCCACAATCGCCGTGTGTCCGAACTTTGTTCCGAATGTTGGCATTCGCACGGATGCGGTCGAGTTTGTTTGCAACACGACATCGTGGCCAGGAACCATGCGGGTGTTATTTATTCTTTGAAAGTTTGTAATGTCAGCAGTTTTCAGGCCAAAGTCGATTTCAATCGCACTGTCGAAAACCCCTGGGTTCGCGATAATTGGTGTATTATCAACGATAAAGAAATAGTTTCGTTCGATTTCGTCCAATCGGTCGGCGGGCACCGTGACCGGGTTAAATCGGCGGGTGATTACATAGACACCAGGCAAGGTTCCCTCGTTACGGTCGGCACGGTTGATTTCGCGATAAACCCAATGTTCGGCCAAGTTCGTGTTGGCGGGGCGTTGATACAAACGCTCGGTCGATGTGACATCGCGCGCGAACGGATAGTTCGGGTTGACGTGGCGGGTGCGGATGACCTCGTCATCCACCGTTTCCTCTGTATAATAAAATCTTTGCCAATTTAATTCGTGGAATGCCATGTCGACCGTATCAACAACAAATTGGTTGTTCATTCCGCCGACGATAAATTCACTCTGTAAAAATGCAAATGTCGCAAATTCGCGGTTGGAAATTCCGCCCGGGCGAACGACCGAGGCCGTTTCGCTCCATTCGTCGCTGGCCGCATCGACCACCAGTTCGGGCACATCGTCCTCTAGGATTGTTCCACGGCTCATATCGAAATTCACGAAAACGTAATAGAACGATATGTTGCCCAGCGCGTCCTCGGTACGGAAGATATAGAAATTTTCGCGGTTCAGATGAACATAGTGGCGGTTGACGTTCGCGGGAACCTCTATGTCCCAATCGGTGCCCTCCAATGCCAAATGTTCCCCCAATGGGCGGTTGCGGTCAAATACCGTTTGGAAACTGGTTTCCGCCATTTCTAAACTTATCCCTACGTTATCGATTGGAATTGCGAAACCATAGCGTGTTTCCCATTCCTCGCGCGGGAAGAGCGTTCCGATTGAATTTACACGCGGTACGATGGCCGTGCCGAACATGCCCGCGTTCGCCAATATTTCATAAAGGGTTTCGGTCGTGTACAATGTTGTGCCAAGGCCGCGGACATGGAAATCCAAGGCGGCGGACATCGCAACGTCCGAGCCGATGATTTTATTTTGTCCGAACCCGACCCACGTTGCCTCGGTCGTCATGTTCATGTGGTTCAAATCGTCAACCATCGGGTTTTGGGCAAAGCCCTGGGTTGAGTTATCAATTACCAATGTGAAAATAGACGTATTTCCCGCCATGTCCATGATGTGGAATATGTACAATCCCGCCGCACGGAAAGTAATCGGTAAACGATATCCGATATGGGTGTTGTTAACGTCGCGTATCATAACGGGGCGCAGTTGCAATGGCTCGGCCCCCGTGCCCATCATCGTATATGGCGTGGCCAAGTTCGCCGCGGTATGGTCATCCGTTTGCAGGAAACTGGTAAACCTGTTTTCAAATGCGTGAAAGAAAACCTGGGCACGGTGAAAACTGACACCGCTTGGTTTTAATCCCCAACGCAATCCGATTTCAAAGTTGATGTCACCCGCACCCCCCCATATGGCAAAGTCAGGGTGTGTGTTTGGAACGACGAATTCGCGCCCGCCAACGTTTTCCAATTGGAATGAATTGACCTTGGAGTTATCGACGATGACACTGAATTGCGCGCTGGCCTGGCCCAATGCCCCGTAAAAAACACGGAAGGTATATATTCCGTCGAAATAACGGCCCTCGGCATCCAATTGAGTTGCCAGTTGCGTTGCGAAATTTTCCAAATCAAAAGACGGGATTGTGCGAATATGTTGTCCGTCAAAGGTCGTGATGACCAATTCGATACGCGGGCGCATCATAAATGGTGACAATTCGGAATACGCCGTTGCCCCGTCCATGAATACGAGGAATGAGCCACTTAACGTAACGCGGCGGTCAACAAAAGCGTTCAGCGTATAAACGTCCAAAATATTTCCGCCCGCGTCGGTACGTGCAACGCGCACATCCATAACGTTCAAAATGCGGAAGTTGAATATTTGGCGGAAGACAACGCGTTCATGGCCGCTGGCCACCGGGAACACGTAATACAGGACAACGATGTATTCGCCCGAGGCGTCAAAGGGACGTCCCTCTACAAATGGTTGTTGTACCCAACCGCGCCCATCGTTAAATGACACGGTGTTCAAAAATTCAATACGTGGACGGCCGTCCGGCCATGGGGTTGCGTTGACCTCGGTTTCAAATGTTGCGGTTCCAAAGATTTGCACAGGTGGGCTGTTTGTTACGACTGGACGGAACCCGCCACGCGCACCGGAGGCCCATTGTTCCATTTGTGTTTGGAATGTGCGTGCACCCGCAACCGTTGTTGCGACCGTGTTGGCGGCGGTTGGTAATAGGTCAAGTCCCGATATATCCGCGTTGACCTCGGCATTGCCGAACCATGCGGGGCGGCTTTGGTTTGGGGTGTCCCAGTCGGGCTGGTTATCGAAAAATTCCTCGAAATGGGCCTGGAACCCGAAAATTTCCAAGGTATATGTGTATCCGGTAAAATGCAAAACAGGAATTTCGACCCCGTCGAAGACCAAAATCATACGCGAGCGCAGGATGTATTGCCCCAATCGCTCGAACGTTATGCGGTATATGTCGGTTTCGTCTTCGCGCATTTGTTGCGGCGGGTCGACGGGAATTTGTTGAAAGTTTCGTGTGTCGACGTTGACCTCGAACCTGCGTGGGTCGAAACGTACAAATGGGTTTGGCCCCGCAAAGTTGAAAAAGAACTGGTCGGTGCCCTCGCGTTGGACAATTGGGGCCTCGGGCGTGGCAACCCCTGTTTCCGAAATCGTGTTCAAAATAGGCAATAATTCATAGTGACGCGTGTGGACGATGAAAAATGCGAACTCTACGACGATGTTTGTGCGCACCCATCCCCAAACGTCGCTGGCGATTGTTATGTTGAAACGGAAACGGTAAAAGCCCTCGTCAAAAAAGGTCGCGGCGAAACTGTATTGGTTGTTGATGGCGATGCGCCCCGCGTTTGCGGGTTGGGCCGTCCATGCGCGCATGACATCGTTCGATTGGTTGTCAAAGTTTTGGAACATCCATGGTGTTGTGCTGTAATCAAATCGTGTTGTATCGTATATGAAATTTCCGTTTGCATCCGTTGCGTAACCCGTGCCTGTGCTTCTGCGCCCTGTGAATTCAAACCATGTTGCGGTTGGGGCCATGTTACGCCCCGTTAGGTTAGTTAATTCCACCACCACACGGTTGGCATCGCCCGCGCTGCTGTCCAACATTATCATGCCAAAGTCATGGACAAACACGCCCTCGTCATTTATGGCTGGGCGGCCGCCGCTGGCCCAATTCAGTGTCGGATCTTCGGATACTATCCGACGCATGTCAACGTCACTAAAAATCGGACGTGCGTCCCCCGTTGTGCCGAAAAATTCACTGGTCAGGACCAGGTCTTGGTCCATGCCCCTGTCTCGACCCATTGTCAGGCGGCCGGCATTGTCCCCAACAACAGGGGGGACATAATCAAACCGACCATCGGGAACCAATACGTTGTGACCGTCGGGAGATATTGCATTAACGGTTCGCGCAGTGAGAGGCAGCAAAAATCCCCCACCCACCATAAAGGCAAGCAGGGCGACAATCGCAAAGGACAGAAACCATTTCCTCATTTGTTTCGCCTCTCCCCCAACCCTATTGTTTGCTATACAATATTAATTTATCATGTTGATGGGTTTGAACCAAACGATTAAATGGTGTATTGATTAACGCAGGGCCTCGGCTCCTGCGACGATTTCGGTGATTTCGGTTGTAATCTTGGCTTGGCGGGCGCGGTTAAAGGCCAACTTGTATTCCTCGGCCTTTTCCCCTGCCTTTTTGGCCGCACCGTCCGCCGCCACCGCGCGCGAGGCATTTTCGCCCACGGCGGATTCCAACATCGCGCCATAGATGGACGAATTAACATATTGCGGAACCGCATAGTTCGCAACGGTGTCCAGGTCGGGTTCAAATTGATGAAAGCTGTTATACCCGTCCGTGGCAGTGGTGGTTTCGTTGCCCGCAAAATCGCCCGCAACAACAGGCAACAATCGTCGCACCCGCGGCATACCCACCGATGATTGTTGGGTGTTGTATGCGATGCTGACCTCGTCTACCTGGCCCGTTGTGAACATTTCGACCGCCGTACCGCCAATCATTGTGGCGTCCGCATACATGTCGGTGGTTTTCCCCGGGTACATTGCAACGACATTTGTTGCTTGGTTTTTTTCAAAAAAATCGCTGGCTTTGCGTCCTACCGTAATAACATCGTGCGGGGCGGCCTCGGGGTCGGCCGTTTTTTCCTCGGCCGCCTTGATAACGCCTTTGTTAAATCCGCCGCAAATTCCTTTGTCACTGCTGATTACTATTATCAAACTCTTTTTAACATCACGTTCTTGCAAGAAGTGGTTGTTTGAACCATCGCCGTCGCGCACGATATTTCCGATGACGTTACTCATACCCTGGGCATATGGGCCAAAGGCCCGTAAATTGCTGTTTGCCTTTTCCTTGCCAGTTATTGCCATTGTTTTAGTGGTGTTCATCAGGCTGTTTGCACTTTCAAATTTTGTTTGCTTTGATTTCAGTTCCTTTAATGTTGCCATACGGCACCTCCCCGCCCGATTTTGGGCGAGGCATTATACACGGATTTCCACCAATTTGCAATAGTTAATTTTTTACCAGTCAAATACATCATTGCGTTTTGCGTTTTTGATAACGATGTCGTTTCGGCGGCGGATGTCGTAATAGATATTTTCTTCGTCAAAGTATTTACTTGCCTGCCATTCTTCTGGGGCTTTGTACAATGTTACCAAGCCATTTTTAACACATTGGTACCATGGTGTAACGGTTGTACGTAACGGGTTAAATCCGAAACAGTAAACATACAACGAACCCATTTTCAAATCCAACAATTCGTTAGGCGGCAGGAGGGGCCGCGAGACCTTGTTTTTGTTTATCGATTTCGACCCCGCCTCGCTGTCGTTTTCGGCGGCCTTACCCGTTGTTTTGGAAATACTCTCGGTTTCGGTTTCGATTGCCATTTCACCCATCAGGTCACTGAACATCTTTCGCGTGTCCATATCGTTAACCCCGATGAATATTTGGGTGTTACAGTTATTCCGAATTGTAACCGCAGATTCGGGGCCGTACACGGCCTCGAGTTGTTTATAGTCTTGTAATATCAATGTAAAGAACAATCCACGGGAACGCGCAACGGTGATAATTGTACTGAAATCATTGATTTTTGGCATGTTACCAAATTCGTCCAAAATAAAGTACGTCGGCCATTTTAATGTTCCGCCCATGTTGTTCGCGGATTCAACCAGGGCCTTGTACAATTGGGCGACCATCAACGTCGCCAACGGGTGACGAATTTTAATTTGGTCGGGGATGATGAGGAACAATACGGTCGGCTTGTCAACGAACCCCTCGAACATGATTTCGGTTCCCGATGTTATGTAACAAATACCCTTGTCGGCAAACATAGACAGTTTGTTCGTAACAACACCAAAGAAGTTACGCATTGTGTTTTCACTGTTGGCGACAACCGTTTGGGCCAGCATGGATGCGGGCGAGAGTTTACTCCTCCCCTCGAAATAGTTACGGATTGAACCGAAGCTGTTATTCGGGTCGTTATCGCGCAGGGTCAGGATTTTGAAAACGTTATAGAAATTGAAACGTTCCTTGGTCATGCCCAGTTCCGGGCGCAGACTGTCTTCCAGCATTGCCAAGGCCGTCCCTTGTATCATGTCGCGGGCCCCTTGTTCCCAACTGGGGTCTTTTTCGTTTTCGATTGGACAAATAACCGCACAAATGTCCTTGATGTCGGCCTCGGATTCGGACAGTAATCTTTGTTTCAATGTCTTGCGTTCCATATCCGCCATATCAAATGATGGAAAAGCGACCTTGTTAAATTCATACCATTCGTTCGGGTAATTTTGCGCGATTATACGCAAACCCATGTCGTTTGGGTTGACACCCGAATGTTTAATAAGCTCTTTGTCCAAACCGTGCGCGCGTTGGAACATGTTCCATGCACGTTCAAACGGGTTCCATGTGGATGATTTTGTTGGTTCGGACAGATTAAAGACCTGGACATCGTAACCGTTACGGCGCAATGTTTCGGCCATCATGTTGTACAATTCGCCCTTTGGGTCGGTGACGACCATGTTTGGCTTTGCACCGCTGTGCCCCAGGGTATATATAAACGGGTTGACGAATGTTTGACCCTTACCCGAACCGGTGGTTCCCAAAACGATTGTGTGGTAATCCTTTGGTACCATGTTGATGTGGATGTCGCGGCCGCTGGCCTCGAACCGTACTAATGTCCCCGTTTTTTTCTGGCGCCCTATTCCTGACAATGTCGAATAGATATATTCGCGATTGGCCTCGGATTTGGTCATCCAACGGTTGGAATAAAATTGTTCGACCGTTTTTGATTTTTCATCGACCAACAAAAATCCACTGACAACTATTGCGACCGCCGCAATCGGTGCAACCAACACAATGGTAATAAATGTTGGATTGGTAAAGGCCGCCAACGACAATGCCGGGTCACCGCCCATGACATTGACCCCAACCATAGCCAGGATAATAATCACCAACATTATCGCCGCGCCGAACCCCGCATAGATAGGCCATTTTTCTTTTATATTATCAAGACTTATCAAATCATCCCCCTGTGAAAACCCTTTCACCATTATTATAAGGAAAACCCCGCACAATACCAAATAAAAAATTTACACCAACGAAACAAAAACCACCCGCATGGGGTGGTTTTGATTATGGCTTTGCGTTTTAGAAAGTTTCCCAGTCGGTGATTTCGCTACCTTCGTTTGATATTGCGCCAATAAGGATGTTGAAGATAACTATCAAGAGCACGACAGCGATAACCGCAATAATTGTCCAGAGCAATTGTTTTTTCGCTTCTTTACGTTTACCCTCGTCCTCGGCCGATGCCAATTTGAATCCAATGTAAATCGCGAACACAAGCGCAGCCATACCAAGGAGACCAAGCAAGACGTTAAACACAGTCTGAACAACTGTAACAACGTTGCCCACAACCTCCGAAGCGCTACCGCCAGCACCTTCTACTGGTTGGATGTCTGCCACGCGCATGGCCATTTTCGCCATCAAGTTCCCCATACTTGAAATTCCCCCTTTGTTTCATATGCTCTGCATTAACCCGAACATTTATGCAAATGCGATGTTAATTGAAAATTACTATATTAATGCATGGTGTGTCAAACGATTTTTATATAGTTTTTAGAGTTTAGCTATTTAACGCTAATCTCTACTAACTACCTACTCATAATTTTGAACATGATTTGGTCGTATTCCAATCCATCGCCGTCCGCGACCACGATTTCGACGACGTCACCCTCTATGTCTGATGTGATTTCGTTGTGGAATTCCCCCGTGTCAATCACACACAAAACGTCCCCTTTGTTCACGCGGCGGCCGATTGTAACATACGGTGCCCCGTCATCCAATCCCGCGATGAAACGGCCTATCAAGGGACTGCGCACCTCGAATATTTTGCCTTTGGCGGGTGACCCGAACGGCAGGACTTCCTCGACCGCCTCTTTGTTCGCCCGCGCCAATTTGTCCGGTTCCACCGTTGTGCTGCGGGCCTCTTCCTGGCCTAACTTTGGCATTTCATCCCGTTCCGCGGACTCGGTCGATTTTTCGCCACCGCCCAATTTTACCGACCATGAATCGGTTACCAATTCCAACGACCGAAATCCCTCGACCTTCATGAACTCGGCCAACTTTCGCATTAATTTTACATCCATGCAACCATTATATGATAAAACCCACGGTTGACAAATCTTTTTGCGGTTGGTACTTTTATGGGTACATATGAAAAAGATTTTAACAAGCGAATCGGTGAACATTGGACACCCCGACAAAACATGTGACACGATTGCGGATGCGTTTTTGGATGCGGCATTGGCGGCCGACCCGCACGCCCAAATGGCGGTTGAATGTGCGATAAAGGACGACCTGGTGATGATATATGGCGAGGCCACGACAACCGCCAAAATAGATTACGAAAAAATCGCGGCCGCGGTATTGGCCGACATCGGATACAAAAATACTTTTCGCTTTGTGACAACGGTATCACAACAGAGTCCCGAGATAAACCGCGCAACCGTCGGCGGCGAAATCGCGGCGAACGACCAAGGCATTGTTTATGGTTACGCAACGAACGAGAGTACCGAATACATGCCTCTGCCGATTATCATCGCCCACAAGTTGATGAAACAATACGAAACATTCCGCCGCACGCGCGATGACTTTTTCGCCGACGCAAAGTCCCAGGTCAGCATCGAATACACAAACAACAAACCCACCGCGGTTAAAACTATCCTCGTATCCGTATCCCACGGCGAGGGTTTAACCAACACCGAAATACAATCAATAATCATGGATGCGGTTGTTATGCCTGTGTTGGCGGAATACCCCGACCTGACCCAACATGCAATGGAAATAATTATTAATCCAAGTGGTGCGTTCACAATATGGGGGTCATTTTCCGACAGCGGTTGCGTCGGCCGTAAAATCGTCGTTGACACATACGGCGGCATCGGCCGCGTTGGCGGCGGATGCTTTTCATCGAAAAATGCAACAAAAGTTGACCGTTCCGGTGCGTATTACGCACGTTTTGTTGCAAAAAACATTGTTGCAAATAAATTGGCCGACCGCGCCGAGGTCTCCGTCGCATATGCAATCGGTGTTTCCCGCCCATTGAAAATCAACATTGAAACATTTAATTCAAATCACGTACCCCACGAACAAATCGAAAAATTCGTCCACGACAATTTCGATTTCCGCCCGTCAAACATAATTCGCGAATTGGATTTATTAAAACCGCAATACAAACAAACCGCATGTTACGGACATTTTGGCCGTGACGAATTTCCATGGGAAAAAATCAAAGCCATAAAATCATAATGCTTTATCTCCGCATACCCTGACACATGCGGGGACGAAAAATAATATCAAATCGGGCAAGCATAACCGCCACAGTTTGCAATAAACAAGTAAAGGTCAACAGTAACATCGTTACCGCACATGTTTTGTGCCACGGGTGTGATTGTTGCCCCTGCCCTTGTTGTGTATGCCGTGACTGGTTACGGATTTTATGCCGTTTGATATCTTCCCCTTGTTAAATTATAAGGAGAAATAAAATGACACAAGAAAACCAAGCCTTTTTGGACATAGAACTTTGTGACGAAGCCGTCATCGTCGAGAGCGAGGTTTCCGAAACCGAAATCCTTGACCTGACGATTACAAAGGAATCCGACTGTCCCTATGCCGTTATTGGTGGAACCATTTGCTATACGGTGACAATCACCAATAACACCGACCATACGTTCGATGGTCGCGATGATACGGCCTTTTCCCCGTTGGTATTCCGTGACCCGTTGGCCGAAAATTTGGAATATATCGTTGACACATTTACCTTTTCCATCAATGGCGCAATACCGCCTACCCATGGAACCCCAACCATAGACACCGACAACATCATGACTTTTGACGATTGGACAATCCCGCCACAATCAACCGTGGTTGTTGAGTTCTGTGTCCGCGTAAAACGACCAACACCGCCAACTGTTGAACAGTAAAAGGGAGGCCCATCATGCCAATCGTTTCGGGCACACTCTATTACGACGGCAACCGAACCGCGTCCGTTTCAACCGCAACGGGGGTCATTCCAAATGTTCCGATTGTTTTGATGGATATATCGGGAAATATATTGAATACCGTGGTAACGGACACAAACGGAGCCTTTCAATTTACAAATGTCGCGGCGGGAAATTATGCAATTGCCCAGGCATATAACAACATCCCTGGCACCTGCCCCCCGCCATCCTATGTTCGATTGTATTCCCCTGGTACCGTGCCTGGGAACGCGTTGGATTGTACCGTGCGGAATACCTGGTTGGAAACGGTTGCCGCCGCACCAATCACGAACATCAACATGATGAACGGCCCCGTCCAACACACACCAATGGTGATGGACACCAACATCATTGTCGACCCGCAAAACTTGGTCACGGATGCGGACAACGGCACATTCGGAACGTTTTCCGTGGGAACGGTTGCGAATACGGGGGTGACGTTGACCCCTGGGCAAACCGACCCGTATCACGAAATCATGTCACAATTTACCTATGTTATGGCGGCCACGGGCACCGCAAACCCCGTACCAAACGACGGACAATATACCGTCCAAAATATAATGAACAACAGCCACAGTAACGCCGCAAACACATGGTGGCGGGTGGCCGACCACACGACGGGAAATGAAACCGGCCGCATGATGGTCATCAACGGATACACGGCGGGAACCGTAATTGGCCAAACCACGGTTCCCGTCACCCCAAACACAAATTACCTAACGTCCTATTGGATATTGAATTTATGTAAATTGGGCAGTGGTTATATAAACCCGGAATTCAGCGTCCAAATAACCGACCAAAATAACGTGCCCATTTACACACACGATTTCACCAATGAAATTGGAATAAACACCCAATGCCCCGAGTGGCAGCAAATCGGCACAATATTCAAAACCGCCACCGACACAACCGCCGTAACAATTAAATTCATCAGCCAAGGCGGCCCGCAAACGGGTAACGATTACGTCCTGGACGATGTCGCATTGAACCGCATCGACATATTGGAACTAAACATCACAAAAGACGTCAGTTGCCAATACGCCACCGCGGGCGGAACATTGTATTACGAAATCACAATATCCAACCCCACCGATTACGTTGCAACACAAATCACTCTGGTTGATGATATTGACCTGTATGATGTGAAATTCACGCTAGATGGGGAAACTTGGCTGCCTTGGACGGGGACCCTAGACATCGATGACATGCCCCCGAATGGTTCGGGCAACATCATTATCCGCGGGCGGGTACGTTCCAATGCCGTCGGCACAATTACAAACGCCGCAACGGTCACCGCAACATTTTGCAAGGAGGATACATGAAAATTCAAAACATCGCCCGCCTGGGCGGAAACATGACGGGCTGCGATTGCGAGGATATTCTCCAACGCCTGACGGCCCTAGAGGAAGTTGAACCATGCGATTGCGAAGCCATAGACACAGAGCTAAAGCGACTGGACCAAGCAACGGCAATTTCAGGGGTCAGGGTCAGGACATCTCCAACGCCCCAGATGGCTGGACTAGGGGCTTCGGTCATCAGCATCGGGCCAACATTCAACTATTGGGGTTCAGGTGTAAAAGTCGGTAACAGCGGTAATCTAGTACAGCAAAATTATTATTTGGTAACTCCTGCTGAATTTCCTGAACTTGCCTGGTACCAGGGTTCTACAACAATTTCCACCGTTTGGATAAGCACCGAGAGCAACCCGATGCCCCTTTATATAAACCAAACAGGCATTTGGTTTCATCCAACGAACACCATGACCATACCAAACAACGCCACTTTTAATTTCACCCAAACATTGATTTTAACACCGCCAACCACACCATAGGAGGAGCTGCAAATGGCAACATGTTACGGTCCGTTCAATTTTACCAGCAACATCACTGAAACCGAAATCCTGGATATCAAAATATCCAAGGATACCTGTCGATACACGATTGCTGGCCGAAATATTTGTTACACGATAACGGCCATTAACAATGGCGATGTTACCCTGTACGAACTCTTGTTTTCCGACGCATTACCCGAAAACACCCAATATGTAATTGGGTCATTCACGGTTGACGGCACGCCGCACATTCCAATGATGGCCAACAATACAATCCAGTATCCAATTACCCTGGAACCCAACATCCCCGTGATAATAAAATTTTGTGTGGCGGTTATTATCTAAATGAACTCTTGTCGACGAATTCTTCGTCCAATATGGCCAATAACCATGTGTTGCCCAATGAATCAACCAATACGGGCACGGTCATTGTCATTGGGTTTTCAATAACGTTTCCATCTTCGTCATGTGTGAAATCCATTACTTCGGTTATCGAACGCATGTAAAAGAACGCGTTGCCGATGCGTTCGCCCGCACGGCCAACCGTTTGCAATGCACCAACGCGCAGACCCATTTCGCGGTCTTGTGGTGTTCCGCCGCCGCCCAAAAAGTTACCCATGAAATCAACTACCGTGACCGCACCGCTGTCGCTCATGTAATAGATACGGTTCGCGCCGACTTTGATAATTTCGGAAACGTCGGTTGCAACAATTCCGCCGAACGGCCCGTTCATGTCGAACACAAAACGATTTTGGTCGTTTACATTGGTGTTGCGAACATAACGCAGGATGTTATTCGCCGATTGCGAAAAGAACATTGGTTGTACCCCGCCGCCCGTTTCGGTGGCGGCAAAGAAATTTTCCGAGTCTTGGAAAATGTCCAAGGCTTGGAAGTGATTGCGAACAACGGCATTGCGGTCAACCGCATTTGGGTGCGTGTTGATAAACATGTTACGGTCATCGCGGTCGGCGGCAAACAGAATGCTTCCCTCGTCCTCGTGCGTGCGTTCAAACATGAACAATCCGCCGGAAACCGAGTGCGCGACATAATGTGCGCCAATCATGTCACCGATTACCTCTGGGCGTGCGCTGTACAATGGTGCGCGGCGCAAGATGTTTCCTTGGATGCCGCGGTCTTGTTCGTCTTCGTCACGGGCTTCTGTCCAATAAACGTAACTCATCACCCCGCCGAAACCTTTGTGGTTTGTGATGTTTGAACTCTCAAAGTATGATGTTACACGTGGCATTGCAACCGATTGAACCTCTGACGCCAATTCGGTGACGCGACCCGGGTTACGGGAAACGCCAACGTGAACCAAACGTCCACCGTCATTAACGATGAGGAAACTCTGGCCATTTGCCCATCCAACCGTCCAGTGGTCTTGGGTCAAGTTTGCGGTGGATGTTGTGAACAGGCGACGGTGACCCGAACCATCCAACCGAACGCGAAAGAAATCTGTCAATGCGCTGTTCAACTGGCCTTGGCGGTTCATCAGGTTGTTTGGTGATGTGTAAATAAGATAGTCGCCAAAGACCCAAATAGCGGCCTCTTCAAAGCCCGCAATCTTTGGAACGACGACATGCATGTCGCGTGCACGGGTGTTCCATGCCGCGCCGTAATGCTCGGCGTTTAATATGTCGTCATTGTGGCGCAATTCGCCGTCTTCCGCCAACCAACTGTTGTCGTAATCTGGGCGGCCGAATTCGTTCAATCGAACGCGGTATATCGCGCCATAGTTTGCGCGGTCATTGTGTGATAAACGGTTGTGTTCGTTTTGACGGTATTGAATTTCGGAACGCGCGATAAAGTTCCCAACAAAGAACAGGTATCCGCCGACCGACACGGCAGGGCCGCCGTTACCGCTGACACTTAATGTGGTTTCTGGGCCACCCGACAATGGTGTGAACCGTCGTTGTGCGGCATTAATCAGGATGGTTGAAAGACCGCCCACAAACACGATGACGACGATTGCGATGATAGTAATAATCCGTCTAGACATATCAAAGATTATACCCCATTACCCCGCACATAGTCAACGTTAAAAGTTTCCATATATAGTATTACAAATCATTTGGCCCGAGGGCGTTAGCCGTGTGATGCGCACGCAGTGCAAACCGAATAGTTCGGGCCGAGGCCGCAGGCCGAGCGTTTGGCCCGAAGGCAAAGCCCTGGGGGGGGGGTTTTACTTTTGCGTTTTCCGTTGGGGGGGTTTTCTAGGGGGCCTCCTTGCAGGGAAAACTAACTTTTCGGGCCGAAGCCGAGCGGAGCGAGGAGCGTTGTACAGTCACGATTGGTTGTGATGCATTGTGCACACTTGCCAGGAGAAATGACCGCCATGTTTATTTAGTTTTATAAAAGCACACAGGGCAGGCCAATTTCTCTGGTCCTCGGGTGCGAAAAGTTGTTGTTCCCTCGTCGGCCCTGTACCTTACAGTAACATGGATTGATTTTTATTCAAGGGTGTTACTGACAATTTTAATCATTTAGATTCCCCAAGATATCTTCATATGAACAATCCAAAGATTTACACAGTTTCTTTAATACTTCCAAACTGGGTAGTCCTCTGCCCGCCGCATAATCACCAATCACCGTCGGTGTGACACCAACCTCCTCGGCGATTTTCCTGTTGGTTTTTCCCGAGTATTTTATGTGGCGTTTTATATTATCCGCAATCGCCTCTCTGAACGTCATGCTCTATGATGAGATTTTATCTCACAAAAATACTTGACATGAGATATCATCTCACTTATTGTTGTTCTAGTAAAACTACAAAGGGGGCACACGATGGATGAAGTCATTAGGGAGTTGTTGGAGATACTGCGCGGCTATATGGAGGATATGGCGACATTGCGAACACGGATGAACGAAACAATTAGGCGTATCGCCGAGTTAGTTGCCGACGAGGGCAAATAACTTTTCGCATCCGAGGACAAGAAAAAATGGCCTGCCCCGCAAGCCATCTTTTTTTATTAGTTCCTTGGCGGTCTTTTTTCCTCCGCAGGAAAGAAAAGCCTATTTGCCCGAAGGAGGCAACGGGTAAACCTTACTCCGCCGCTTCTTCCACAACCATTTCCTCCGCCGCGACCGCATCCTCTGCCCTATCCTTTTTCAACAGAAACAACGCACCAATCCCCATAATGACACCAAAGGCCAAAAGATACCATACAACGTTAAGACGGTGAATATCCACCGCGGCATATATCATAAAGATACATCCCGCAATCGCGGCACCAGGTGCGATAAATCGGTTAAAGAAATTCAAATCGCGTTGTTTAATCATCATCCCAATCAAAATAGGAACAAGGAAAGCCCAGAAAGTTATAGGCGCAAACCCAGGCAAGTCCACAGGCATCGGCCCATCACCCGGCGCCCATCCATACCATCCCGCAAAGTTCCCGCCAAACAACATCAACGCAATCACGGCAACCAGTAATGACATAAGCGCGCTGTTGTGCGGAACGTTTGTCTTTTTGTCGACCTGGATAAACAATTCCTGGCCCGGGCCTTTTTTACGTATTGCCAAGGCATAGAACGCACGTTGCCCCGCCATGGTCACACCATTCAATGTTCCAAGGCAAGATATAACAATAAACACAAACAACACCGTCCCCGCCGCCGAACCGAATATCCCCGTGAATGCACCCATTACCCCGCCCGCACGGGCCAAGTCAGCAATATTGCCCGAGGAATAAATTCCTATGAAATAAATCGCATAAACCGCAATGATTATAATCCCGCCGACAATCATGGCCATTGGCATGTTGCGACGGCTGTTTTTAATCTCGCTGTTCATGCTGGTTATAACCCACCATCCGTCATATGCAAAGGCGGTCGCCACCAAAGCCAAAAAGAACGGGTTTGCAACATATCCCATGTCGGGCAATGTTGCGCCATAGTTAGAACCAATCGTTCCGCGGGCCAATCCAACAATCAAACCAACAACACCCATCAACAACAACGGTATCAATTTAATCACCGTCGTCGACACGTGGAAGCGCGCCGCCAATTTCGGCCCCAACGCGTTCATTACATAGATGGCAATCAGGTACACCCCAGCCAGCATCATTGTTTGCCCCGAAAAGACGGGTGACGCGTTCCAACCGAACAATTCAACGGTAAAGCGGGCACTGACCCATGCCATGACCGCCGTAATCGCGGGGATATAGAATAACGCCATAAACCATGACAAGAAATACCCATACCGTTTCCCCACCATTGCATCGGCGTAATCGGTCATGCCGCTCATCTTTTCGTGACGGGTCGCCAGAACCGCAAAGGTATACGCAAAGGCAAGCATTATCAGACCCCCGACAATCCACGCGCCCAAACCCATGAACAGGTTCCCCTGGACCGCGCGGATAACGTCTTCGTTACGAAAGAAAATACCACTGCCTATGACCACGCCAACAATCATACAGACCGCCATGACGAACCCGTACTTTCGTTTTAATTTATTTTCCGTTTCCATTTTTTTCTCCTTATCTTGTAGCACGTCATTGGCTGTGACTTTGCAATTAAAAAACTCGGCTTCACCCATATGGGGGAACCGAGTCAAATGCAATCAACGCCAATAGGCCATGTTAATACACCGTCCGGTACCCCGAATCAATGTGCCAACGCCAGAAAAGTCCCTTCACAGCCAATTTCATGTTAATACATTATTATGCAAAAATATTGATGTTGTCAACTAGGTATTTTTCTCTCTCCATTGTGCAACCGCAGCCGCGTGTATTTCTTTTGTTTCGTTTGAAACGACACGCCCGCCGAATACGGGTTTCAGGGTCAGAATCCAAACCCACACCGCAGCCGCGCCAAGCAAACCGCCAGGAATCCATAACGCCAATCCAACCAATCCCATTGGTTCATCCAGACTGGAATGCCGTGGGTCGTTTGGCCGAAACCACACGGTGAATGTCCCGTATATCAAAACATTTCCGTCGTCGTCCAAAACCTCGGCCCCGCCCAAGTTATTCAAAAACCAATTGTGATTGCGGTTAAACAATGTCGACATTTCATGTACAAATGTTTCGCCGTCAACATCGTATTCGATACGTATGTCCAAACGGAATTCGTTCCATTGCGGACGGTCTTCACGCACTATGGACACGACACGGCCCTCGGTTCTTTCGCTGTATCTTGTCATAAAATGACTTAAAATAAATCCGCCGGCAATCAATCCCGCCGCAAAGATGGTTAAAACCATTACCATGATGAAGCTGGTTCGCATTTCGCGTTTTGTCCACACGTCTGCGGGGCGGCCGTTTTTTCGCATTGGTATTTGATATCGGTCGATATCCCATTGTGTTACGTTGTTATCCATGGCCACATTTTATCACATCATCCATCGCACGACAAGCGCACCCAGGACGGCCGCCAAGAACGTACATAACAATGCAATTGGAATGGCCGCGCCCAGGTTTTTGATTTTCGTTTTGGAGAAGTAAACGGCACTTATATAAAAGATTGTTTCGCTGCTGCCTGCTACTATTCCTGCTACTCGTGTTATGTAACTGTCTGGGCCGTGTTCGATTACGATTTGTTCAAACAGGGCGACACTGCCCCCACCGCTGAATGGCTTTATCATTATGAATGGCGTTAATTCGTGCGGAATGCCCACCAGGTCGAATATAGGGCGCGCAAGCAGCGACAGCAGGTCAAGCAAACCAGACGCCGCGAACAATTGCACCGCGACAAGGATTGCCGCCAAGAACGGCAGGATTCCAACAATTAGTTTGATTGCCGAACGCGCGCCCTCTACAAACGAATCGTATGTATTCACGCCATGCCATATTGCATAGACAAAGATGCCCAGGATAAATACAGGGATTATATAGACGCTCATGCACGCTTCCTCCCCAGATATTTCACGATTAACACACCAAGGAGGGTTGTAACGGTTGATACCAAAAATGTGGGCCATATTATCCAACCGCTGTTGGTACTGTTATGTTTGTCCAGGATTCCGATGACGGTTGTAGGCAGGAGTTGCATTGACGTAGCCGACAGGACAAAGAGCATTACCATCGCGTTGCTGGCACGACGCTGTTCGGGTTCGGCCATTTTTTCGATTGCATCGATTGCGGCGGGGGTTGCGGCACCGCCCGCACCAATCATGTTTGCGCTTATGTTCGTGGCGAGAAGGTCATTTACATCCTCCCGTTGTTCGCCAAAGAGCCATCGTATTACGGGGCGCATCAAGCGGGCCAATCGTTGCACCAGGCCCGAATCCACCGCGATTTGAACGATACCCATCCAAAAGATATAAATTGCGGAAAGAGTAATTGCCAATTGTACGCCCGAGGCGGCGGCATCCAATGATATGCCCAACACAGATGATGGGGCGGAAAATATCAGCATCGTTATGGATGCGACCATCATTGCGGCAAAGATTATGGACATTCCCATGTATATGCGATTTTCATGGCAATAAAATGTCAGTAACCCCCTTTACATATATGAGTTCCATGTTACGTTAGGGTGCAAAGGCGTCGGCTGCCTACGAGATGCTGTTTTTAGTCTTCTGCGGATACACTGTGGATGTTGCTAACTGTAGGTGTACCAGTCCTCGAAGACGAAAAACACATCTCGGGCGCGCCTCGCCACATCCATGTTTTTGGATGAATGAAAATTGAAAACTGAATATCCTGCACACCCTGCGGCCCCTTGGAAAACCCCCCCCAGTTAAAAACGCAAATTCAATAACCCCCCCCAAGGGAATTTACTGACATTTTTAGATATCGGTGCGGCCAAAAAGGTAATCGGTTGAAACGCCAAAGAAATTGGCGAGTTTGTCGACAGTTTCAAATTTTGGTTGCGTTTCATTTTGTTCGTATCTGGCGATTGCGGCGTGGCTGACACCCACTATCTTCCCTACCTCGCGTAAGGATAACTTTCTTTCGGTACGTAATTCTCGTAATCGTTCGCCAAATATTTTCATTGTAATATAATTGACAATTACCAGTGTCACGCTTATAGTGACAATATGTCATAGAAACTGTGACAACGGAGGGGAGAAAATGGAAGAAGTCATTAGGGAGTTGTTGGAGATTTTGCGTGGCTATATGGAGGATATGGCGACCTTGCGAACACGGATGAACGAAACAATCAGGCGTATTGCCGAGTTAGTTGCCGACGAGGGCAAATAACTTTTCGCATACGCGGTACCCGTAATATAGGGCCGACGAGCTGGAAAAGGGTCCGCGCCGCCGAGGACCAGCGGAAACGGCCTACCCTTTATTGTAACTTTTTGCAGTTGACCACATGGTGGTCTTTCCGCCTCCACAGGCAAGCGGACCCTTTTCCCGCGAAGGAGGCCCCCCTCTCTATTGACGCTCCCCCCTGGCACAGCCGCCTTTGCATTTGACGTCGCACATTTTGTAACAACCGACTTTGAATTCGCCGCCATTATTGAACTTTACGTTGACCGTTTCCTTTATAACATTGTGGTCTTGGGCGATGCCGCGGCCGTCGGGAGTTTGAACCTCGGACCCGTAACGCGGCATTTTCTCGGACGTTTCCGCGTAATGATTGTTTTCATAGGCCAAACAACAAAGCAAGCGTCCGCACATCCCGTTGATTTTTTGCGGGTTCAGAGAGAGCCCCTGGGTCTTTGCCATTTTGATTGTGATGTTTTGACCGCATGTTCCGAAACGAACACAGCAACAAATTTCACCACATGGGCCCAGGGCCCCGGTCACCTTGACCTCGTCCCGTGCTCCGATTTGTTTTAATTCTATGCGGGCCTTTAGGGTGAATGCAAGGTCGCGCACCAATTCGCGGAAATCAACACGCTTTTCGGCGGCGAATTGAATGATTATCTTGCCGCCGTCCATTGTGTAATACGCGGACAGGGGTTTCATTTCCAGTTTATGCTTTTCGACCTTTTCGTTGGCAATACGCAAGGCACGTTTTGCACCGGCCTTTAGCTCTTTTATAGAATTAAGGTCACGTTCATCCGCCACACGAATAATAAGGTTGTTTTCACCGTGACGGGATTTGGATTCGATTGGTTCGGAACAAACCTCTCCCCATTCCGCGCCGTTTGGTGACTCCACGATAACAATATCGCCGTTTTTGACGGGGATGTCCGTATCATATCGCGCAGGGGCGACGATGCCCGCAATTTTAACATTTACCGTTTTTCGCATTATTTGAATAACTCCATTAACAAGAGGTCGGCCGCGTTGGAAGCGTTGCAGTTTGCCGCAACGTTTCGGTGGATTTCCGCCATTACCCTTATGATAGCATGTGTGCGAGGACAACGCAACGGTAACAGAGATGCCGCGGCATCCACAGCCACGAGGTTTACGGGCAGGAATTTCAACGCCGCGTCCAAGGTTTTGCATTCAAGAAGTTTTTTCGCGCGTTCCAGTTCGTCGGGATTTATTTCGGAGGTGTTGGTTGATTGGATGTAGAGTTTGACACAACGGCTCTTGATAGTTGGGAGGATTTTGTACTCGTCGGTGGCGAGGAGCAGGAATATCGTGTCGTGGCGAGGTTCCTCTATTGTCTTTAACATTTTGTTTTGCGCCACGGCCGTCATTGTCGAGGTGTCAGAAATTATCAACAGCTTTTTGCCGCCCACCGCACCCAATTGAACTTTGTCCAGAAATGTTGCGATGTCCGCGACCATGATAGATTTTTCACCCTCGCGCGGTTTTAGCCAAAATACGTCCGCGGGGTTAAATTGGCGGGCGTGGGTTTGGGCCGTTGCTTCTAGCGTTGCGAGGTTTGGGCAAAAGAGCAGGTAGGACTGGCTTGTTAAATTCACGTATTAATGATACCATGAATATGTGAAACAAATCAAAAAGAACACGGGCAAGAAACAAGCCGTCATTATAATGAATGGCCGTGCGGGTGTTGGCAAGGACACGTTGATGGATTTTGCCAAGAATTATTATTCCGTGCGAAATTTGAGCAGTGTGTTACGAATTAAAGAGGCGGCGATTGTTGCGGGTTGGGATGGCGAGTATGACAATCGTGGGCGGCAGTTATTGGCCGATTTGAAGCAAGCCATGATTAAATATGATTCGTTGTCCATTACCAATTTTATTGTCGAGGAATATAACAAGTTTCGGTCGGTCGAGCAGGACGTTATGTTTATTCACATTCGTGAAGCCATAGAGATTGAAAAGTTAAAGCGCGCAATTCCAAGTGCGCGCAGTGTCTTTATCAAACGAGATACAGGTTTCGAGGGAAGTGTTGATACCAGCGAGGATACGGCATTAGAACACAAGTATGATTTTGTCTTTGATAATTCCGCACCGATTGAAAAGAGCGGTAAGGCATTTGTTAAGTTGATTGAGGAAATTAGGAACGCGGGGGTTGAGTTACCTCTTCTGAAATAAAATAGAAGCTATCCCTGTATGGGCATTGGGTGCAGGCGTTAAGTCCGTCGGTGTCGTAGTTACAGAGTTTGCGCAGGAGTTGGTCGACCTCTCGCGCGGCCGCCGTTTGAATCATTGGCGGGGGTGTTGGTTCGGGTGTTTTTTGTTCGCCAGTTTTTAGTTCGCCGTTCGAGTTGATTATTCCGCTGCAGAGAAGTTCGATATCCGAGTCTCGCCTGCGCATGATTGACGCGAAGACTTCGCCTTCCAGGTCAATATTATCATCGAACCAAAATTCCGATTTATTATCCAAGTCGAAGAGTTTATTTATTCCGCCGTAATCAAATGAGAGCAGCAGGCCGCCGCCATCAAAGTTATGGCCGATGGTCATGGCTATGCGTTCGTGTTCAGTTCGCAGGCGCACGTAACCCATGACCGCACCACCGCGGTCGTACATAATCAAGTTTTTTATTGTTAAATCCACATTTTCAAATTAAATGAATTTGAATTACAAAAGACCGCGTATTTGGTCGAATAAATCAATGTATTGACGAACGGTTATATTCTCGGGGCGAAGGGTCGCGTCTATGCCGCATTTATGCAGGAGTTCGGCCGTAACCTCTTTTGATAATTTCAAGCCCGATACGGCGTTCAGCATTGTTTTGCGGCGGGACATAAATATGCCTTTTAACATTTTGCCGAAGCCGTCCCAATCCAGTTCCCTGTCCGTGTGGCGGGTGATTTGGACGAAGGCAGAGTCCACGTTTGGTTGCGGGATGAAGATACTGCGCGGAACACGGCGAGTTATTTTGCAGTCGCCCCAGGCCTGCATCCCTATTGATAGTGCGCCGTAGTCGTTGCTGCCTGGCCCTGCGATTATTCTTTTGGCGACCTCTTCTTGGACCAGGACATTTATTTGGCGGCAGTTTGGGTCGTGGGCGAATTTGAACAGGAGGGGTGTTGTGATGTAGTATGGGACGTTTGCGGTGACTTTGTACTCGCCCGTGATGTGTTCGGATATGTCGGCGCGCAGGCCGTCTTGGAATACCACCTTTACGTTATCAAGTTCGCGGAATTGTTCGTCGAGGATTTCCTCTAGCCGTGTATCAATTTCATAGACCAAGACATTTCCCGCGACACGAGATAGTGCGCGGGTAAAGGTGCCCGCCCCCGCCCCGACCTCTACTACATTGTCAGAGGTTGAAAGGCCAAGGTCGCGCACGACCCCGTCGAGATATGTTTCGTCCAATATAAAGTTTTGGCCGAGGCCCTTTTTGAATTCAAAGCCCAGTTGGCGCAGACGGTCGAGGAGTTTCATAATCAATTATACCATGCCCCATAAAAATTCAAAAGGTTCCCGTAGGAACCTCTTATCTTCTGTGTTTCCGCACCTGTTTTTCATTTGTACGGTCTTTAGCATTCGCAATGCGAAGCTACTTTATACTATTCAATTCGACAACTTTTGTCAAGGTTTTTTCGGAGATTTCTTTTGGGGTGTTACCAGGTCGTAGCTTATTTTAATCATTTTTTTGACTTCCTCGTTTGGGACGTCTTTGTTTAGGATGATTGTGTTCCAGTGGCTCTTGTTGCTGTAGTATCCTGGGACGACCGCCGTATACTCATCGCGGAGGACATATATCAATTCGGGTGGGCATTTTAGGGTGATATTGGTATCTCCCAAGGCAACGGGTGCGCCCGCGTCGGCGTTTAGTTTGATAAAGTTTTTATCAGCCGTTGATAGAATTCCGATGAGGGCGAAACTCTTGCCCAGTTTATTTTTGGCAACATCGACGTCGGGGCCGTATGGGTTGTCGATAAAGCTGTCGGGCATTGTTAGGCATTCGGCGATTAGTTGTTCTTTTGTCATTTTGTCCCCCTAGACCATTAAACACCATCGCAGGCCGAATTTGTCAACCAAATCACATGTGTGGTCGGTGTGTTCAGCCCGTCCGAGGGGATACAGGATTTGTGCCCCCACGCGCAGGATGTTATAGGCCTTTTCAAGTTTTGCGATGTCGCCCTCTTTATACAACAGACATATTTGCATGGTGTTACCCGAGTTGGTTTCACCCTCTATGGCCCATTTACCCTCTCGCGCACCCAATGCGAACCGCACGCCGTTATTCAAGATAAGTTCATAAAAGCCATATGTTCCGTCAGCATTTTTCCATTTGTCGTCCAAGTGTGCCTCGAACGCCGATTTGTAGAATTCCAGTGCCTGGTCAAAGCCTTCTACATATGTACATACAAGTAAATTCATATTTTGTCCTCCCTTTTTCATATTAGCCATCATAGCCAAAATCCAAGGTAGCACATTGTAAAAATTCGTCATTTATATAGTTTTATCAATTCGTTTGGTGTAATTCCGATGTGTTTTTTGAAGTCTTTTATAAAATGTGCCTGGTCGTAATAGTTGCTTTTTTCCATTGCATTACCTGGATTTTCCAAACATTTTTGAAAGCGCAGGATGTTTAGAACTACCTGGGGTGTTAGGCCAAAGTTCCTGTCGAAATGTCTTTGGCATTGTTTTGGACTGTAACCCATTCGGGTATATAGTTCGCAGGCGGTATCGGGCAGGTCATCATATAGTTCATCGAACAACCGTGTATATTGATTGGGGGTTTTGTTTTGGCAAAGTCGTTCGATTAATTCAGTAAACAGTTGTTTGGTCTTTGTTTGGTTAGATTCAAAAAATTCCTTTTTATTGAAATTTTTATCTGCCCGTGACAATGGAAGAAATTTATCCATCGCCATACTTGCATCCAAGCCCGTGATAGCGTGAAAAGCACCCGGCTTTAGCCGCGCGCCCATATAGCGTGATGGAGTTTTAATTTTGTCATCGAACAAAGTTTTACCGAACCCCGCGAACCCAATTTCCCCATATTTGAAATCAGCCACCAAGTCGATGCAGCCGTCAGTTACGATTACATTTGTTACCGTGTTTCGTTCGTCCATTTTTGGTATCATTTCCCAGATGCAAATCACAAAGTCGGAGAGAGATGGCAAAGTTTCCTCGGTATAATTGATTAGCCGAGAGAATTCTTTGTTCAGTTTATATGGAATTTGAGTTGGATAGTACATAGGTGATTTTAACATTAAATTATATGGAAGAATCGCTTTGTATTGGATAGGGTTAATACCGCAATTTCGAGTTCGGTTTTGTCGAGCAGTTTGGCGACGTGTTGGGCGACCAGACGGACGTTGCGCGGTTGGTTGATTTGTCCACGGCATGGTACGGGTGAAAGGTACGGGCAATCGGTTTCAAGTAGTATTCGGTCGTGCGGAACAATTTTCAATGCATCGACCAGACATTGTGTTTTTTTGCCAAAGGTCAATGCCCCGCCGAATGCGAAGTAGGCATCAAATTCCGCGGTTAGTTTTTCGGCCTCGAGTGCGCCATAGCCGAAGCAGTGAAAAAGCACGCCGTTTTGCAAAAGACTTTTATTTTCGAGCAGGATGTTGAATGTGTCGTCGAAGGCCTCGCGGCTATGTACCACCAGAGGCAGTTTCAGTTCGTGAGCCAGTCGTATTTGCCGTGCGAAGACATCGCGTTGTACGTCGCGGGGGCTGTGATCATAATGGTAGTCCAAGCCACATTCCCCAACCGCCACGATTTTTTTGTGGCCCGCGATGTGGCGTGCCCATTCCTCGAAACCCATTTCAATATCGTCTTCCATGGTTGAGAGGCCGTAGCCAGTTACACGGGTTTCGTAATCCCGTGCCTCGTGCGGGTGGACACCGATTGTACAATATACGTTGTCATATTTAGCGGCCAGTTGAAGCGCCCGCTTTGAGTCGATGAAACATGTTCCCGCCTCTACCACGAAGGCGATGCCCTCGGCATCAAAACCACGTACGGTTTCATCAATACATTCCAACAAACGTGCATCCAGTAGATGCACGTGACTGTCGGCTAACAATACTTTGCTCATATTTTAGTAGTCTAGTCTACTCTGCTGATTTTGACAATTTTATATTTCAGTTTTCCAGTTGGAACTTTGATTTCGACTACATCGCCCACTTTTTTGCCCAGCAGTGCGCTGCCGATTGGGCTCTTGTTACTTACCCAGCCTTTTTCGATACATGTTTCAAGTATGCCGGTGATGACAAACTCGGCCTTGATAGAGGTGCCCACGCCCTCGACGTTGACACGTGTTCCAACATTGACCGACCCAATGTCGGCTTTTTGAAATGAAAAGACTTTGATATTTGGCATCATTGTCTCGATAGATGCGATTTCGGTTTCGAGGAGATTCTGGGCCTCTCGCGCGGCGTCGTATTCGGCGTTTTCCTTTAGGTCGCCAAATTCCCGCGCAACCTTGATTTGGTCGGCAATTCCCGCACGTTTCCCGATAAGTTCGACGTGGCGTTCTTCCAATGCCTTTTTGCCCTGTGCCGTTGCGTACACTATTTCCATAAATCCACCTCCCTGGGTCTTGTTCCCCTGTTACCAGTTTGACTGGTTCCAGTCTACTGTCTTCTCGCTATTCTGTCAATACATAGGTTCTAGGACATATATGCATATATCGCGATAAGACGTTCGGTTATTATACACCCATAATATTCTTTGTCAACACAAAAAGTGATAGGAAGTTTTGATGCAAGAAAAAACACCCCAGGGTGTTTTTTGGATGTTAGGCAGCACTTGGTTCTTGTTTGAAGGCCCGAACCAAGATAATTGTTAGGAGTGTTACCGCGGCCGCGCCGACGAGACTGTAGATAACCCTGCTGGCTACGCTGTCTGCGCCGCCGAAGATTCCCCCGACCAGGTCGAAGTCAAACAGTCCCATAAAAAGCATGTTTAATCCGCCAAGCAAAAGTAATCCAAACGAAATGAATTTTACCCATTTAATGACCGCGGCACGTTCCATAATTTCCTCCGTAATAATTGATGTGATTACTTTGTGTAAATTGGAAAGTATTATACATTAGTAGCATGAGCAAAAAAATATGTATCTTGGGGTCGGGCGGTGATGCGCCAGGAATGAATGCGTGCGTGGAATCCGTTTATCGTGAGGGGAAAAAACGCGGGTGGACAGTAGTTGGATGTATGTCCGGTTATGATGGATTGGTATTGGAGCGATTTGTACAATTAAACGATGCGGCCGTCACAAACATTGGGTCAAAGACGGGTTGTGTATTAAAGGCGGGACGCAGTGAGGTATTTATGACCGATGAGGGATTAAAGCGTGCCATTGATAATGTAAAGAAGCATGGATTTGCGGCGGTGATTGTTTTAGGGGGTAACGGCAGTTTGAAAGGTGCGTGGGACCGATTACATGTAAACGGTGTTCCCGTTGTGGGGGTGCCATGTACCATTGATAACGATGTGTTCTTTACCAATAACAGTTTAGGATTTTCATCAGCGGCCGAAGAGTCGGTGCGGTTGGTGGATAACCTGAATGGAACTATGATGACCAATGACCGCGACCATGTGGTTCAGTTAATGGGGCGTAATTGTGAGAAGTTGGCAGATTTAGTTGGTGTTGCGACCTTTGCCGATATAATTGATGTCGAGCATGACAGGCACACGGCCGTACAAGTTGCAACAATATTCGACCAAAACCGTAAACGTGGCCAAACATCCAATATAATGATAATGCAAGAAAAGAAATCCACCGACGTTATTACCGAGGCCATGGACACCGTCAAATTCCAAGCAGAGTTGTCAAACGCGTTGGGAAGTTCACGCATCAGGATGACGACATTAGGTCATTTGCAACGGGGGGCCGCCCCGTCCGCACGTGACCGATGGTTAGGTGCGATGTACGGCAAAAAAGTAGTTGAACAGATTGAAGCGAACCAGTTAGGTGTGGCAGTTGGATTGGTTGGTGAATATTTTATTGCACACCCAATTGAAAAAGTCGGCAAAAACAAACGTTAAGCATCAATATAATTTCTTCAATATGGTCAAAAGGCTTGCCCTTTTGTGCATTTTGCACTATCCTTTGTACTAACCCAAAAATAAAAAGGGAAAGGAGGAAACAAAAAAGATGAAGAAATTTGGAAAACTTCGTAGTGCTGCCCTGGTTGTGATGGTCCTGACATTAGGTATCATTATGACAGGTTGCGGCGTAAGCCGAAGTGGGAACTGGAGCACGTTGCAACTGCGGGGTGAGAGTGTGAGTCAAGATAACGTCAGCACAACAGTTACACACAACTTCCATTTCGCACACCGTGGAAACACATGGGGACAAAACCGTGAGACAAACATGATTGCATTGCGCCGTGATGTTCGCACAACCCTGAACGACGAGACAACAACATTTACACTGACCCAACTTGTACTGAACTTTGACCACATTGTCCAAATGAACCTTTTGCCACACCGCGCCGATGACTTTACTGGAACAATCCGTTTCCGTAATGGGACTGGTGAAAATGACACATGGAACTCACTAGGAGCTTCGGGAACAGGGTCAATCGTTGTTCAAACGAACAACGCAAGCCAACGCACACACAGTCGCATGTCTATAACCCAAGGCCAAGCCCTTCGCACAGTGAACGCAGACCAGCCACTGACCATTGACTTCTACTACCGTTTGTCGACCGACCCATTGGCAACAGCCGAGGGTTTCACACCACGTCACTTCTCGTTCACATTTGAATTGCCACGTGGAAACTTCTAAATTGGATTTATAAAAGGAGATAAAAATTAAAATGGAAAAAGTTGACAAAAAAGTAGTTCTAGCGGCGGTGTTTGGTATAGTGTTGTTTTATGGACTTCACTCTTTAGTAACCGAAATCATCAGCATCTTCCACAACTGGGGCAACCGGTTTACGGCCGTTAATGCATTGCAGGGCGAAGGGTTCCTGACAATGACACGGATTTTCACCGTAATCATCCTGTTGTCGTTTATAGCAATCTTGGTTATGAGCCTGATGAGCGTGTTTTGCCAAAAATTCGAGAGCAAGCGTAAATTGTTTGCGTTCATCTCGTTGGGACTTATTGGCCTGATGGTTGTTCTCTTGATTATTACACGCATTGCAATCCCAACCGCAACATTGGCGCAAGGCACCACTCCTCACTGGGGTGCTGGACTTTACACCTCTATGCGTACGTTGGTACTGGTCACCCTTGGTATTCCAGCCGTTTTGATGACGGTTATTGCCGCAGGCCCTGTGCTTTGCTGCAAGAAGTCGGAAGATGTACCACAAGCGTAATTGTAGGTACAATTAATTAAATAGAAACCCCGTATCCACAGCGGGGTTTTTTCATTAGTTCGTGCGCCCTGCGCACATTTATGACACGTGGTCCGATGTAGGTTTTTGTATACAGCAATAATATCCCCCTACTTCAGCCCGGGGATTGTTCGTTTGGCGCGGAGGTTTCGGTGGAAGGTGTTGGCGAAGCGGTGGGCCTCGTCCCGAACCCGTTGGAGGAGGCGGAGGGAGTAGCTGCGTTTGGAGAGTACGAGCGGAGTACTCTCCCCCGGTTTGAAGATTTCTTCGTTTTCCTTTGCCAGGGCGATGAAGTTGATTTCAGAGTTTCCCGCGACATCCATAACCGAGGATAGTTGGCCCTTGCCCCCGTCGATGACAATTAGGTCGGGGGCGATGCCGAATGAGATGTCGGGGGTTCCGATGCGGGCGAGGCGGCGGGTGATGACCTCTTGCATAGAGAGGAAGTCGTTGTTACCCATGCCGTGTTTGATTTTGAAGCGGCGGTAGAGTTTTTTCTCGGCCACGCCGTTTATGAAGACGACCATTGATGCGACCATATCCGTGCCGTCCGTGTGCGAGATGTCGTAACATTCGATTTTTTTCGGCGGGTGGGTAAGGCCGAGTACAGTGCCCAGTTCGTCCACCGCGCCCACCGTGAATTGTTCGCGGAATTTGATTTTTTCAATGGATGTGTCGATGTATTCATCCGCGTTGGTTTTCGCCATGTCGAGGAGTTGACGTTTAAGCGCGACCTTTGGGTTGAAGATGGTACAGCCGAGGGCGACAGCAACTTCCGTCATCGGAAATTCCGCGACGATTTGTTCGGGCACCACGTTTTGTTGATAATATTGCATTACGAAGCCAGAGAGCATGTCTTCCTCTGACTGTACCCCCGCATGTTGTTCCGAGAAGTTTTGTATCCCGATTAATTTGCCCGCACGTACGGAGAGTACCGACACAACGAACACGTCCCCGCGGATTGCGTATGAGAAGACATCCGCGTTCAGGTCGCGCGCGACGTGGGTTATCGTGCGGTCACGCAATTTATCGAGGAAGTTCATACCGTTACGATAGCGGATTGCAATTTCAAATTGTTCAAGGGCGGCCGCGTTTTCCATTTTTGATTGGAGTTTTTCGCGTGCGCCGAATTCCCGTTCCCCGCGCAAAAAAGATTTAACATCGTCGATTATTTTTAAGCATTCTTCGCGCGTTACCCGTTTGGCACAAGGGGCCAAGCACCGCCCGATTTGATGGTTTATGCAGGGTGTTTTTTTCGCAAATTCGACTTTGGAACATGTGCGTAATGGAAAGATGTCGAGAAGAGTGTCGAGTAGTTCGGATGCCCAGATGCCGTTGAAGTATGGCCCGAAGTATTTGCCGCCTTTTGTTAGTTTGCGGGTGACCTCTAGATACGGCCAGTCGCCGTCAGTTACCTTTATATATGGAAAGGTTTTGCTGTCTTTTAATAATATATTGTAGTGGGGTTGGTGTTTTTTGACCAAGTTGGCCTCTAGCCCCAGGGCGTCGTTTTCCGTTTTGGTGATGAAGTAGTCGAAGTCGCGCACCCGTTCCAGCATTGCGGTTACTTTTGCATCGTGACTGCCGCTCTTGAAGTAACTGCCCAATCTTGCGCGCAGGGCCTTGGCCTTGCCAATGTAGATGATGTGCCCCGCCCCATCGCGCATGAGGTAGACCCCAGGTTTTGCGGGGACGAGGGCGAGTTTTTCGTGGATTGGCCCTTGGGGGGGGTTATTGATTTTTGATTTTTCACTGGGGGGGGTTTCCATTAATCCGTGGGCTGTGCCCACATTTATAACACGTGGTCCGTGGTTTGTTGAGTCTTGCACCTTTTTCATCACTTTACCATATCATGGTTTTTTTCATAGTCAAGAGAGTTCCTGACACTTTTTGAAGAATTGAAACATGTTGTAAATCCCGCCTTGAATTGATATACTATGAGGTAATTGTTGAAGGAGATTTTTTTACATGCAAAACAAGCAACAAGCACCAAAGAAAAGCCCGTGGAGTACGATTTTGATTTTGGCCGGGGTTATTGTATTAGTCCTCTTGTTGGCCAATAGCAATATCACCGGTGCGAACACACCGCCCCGCAGGGACTTTTCGCATTTTTCCACGCAAATCGGTTTGCAGACAGATGCGAGCGGGAACATGACATTTGTTGACAACCAGATACACAGTGTGTTCCAGCGCGGAAATACATTTTACGTGTTGAACAATTCCGCCGAGGGGTTGTCGCCAGCGCAGGTTACACGTTTTAACGAGAATCCAGGGCGTCATGCGGATTTTACGTTCTTTTTCCAGAATACGGATTTCATTGTTGAGATTGTATTGGCCCAGCGTAACCAAGCCCCAGCAAACCAGCAAATCCAGTTTGATGCACGTAGTGTCGGCACGAACCCGTGGGATTATGTTTTCATGTTCTTGCCGCTTTTATTATTGATTGGGTTTTTTGTTTTCATTATGAGAGCGATGAGCGGGCGCGGCAGTGGTATCAGCGGCATGGGCCGTCACCGTGCGCAGATGACACGCGACAGCAACGTTCGTTTTGGTGATGTTGCGGGTATCGAGGAAGAGAAGGAAGAAGTTCGCGAGATTGTACAATTTTTGCGTAATCCAAAGAAGTTTTTGGATTTAGGTGCGCGTATTCCAAAAGGGTTTTTATTGATTGGTTCGCCAGGTACGGGTAAGACATTGTTGGCGAAGGCGATTGCCGGCGAAGCCAATGTTCCTTTCTTTTCGATTAGTGGCTCGGATTTTAGCGAGATGTTAGTTGGTGTTGGGCCGAGTCGTATGCGTGATTTGTTCGAGCAGGCAAAGGCAAATGCGCCGTGTATTATTTTCATAGATGAGATTGACAGTATTGCCCGTATGCGCGGTGTTGGGATAAGCGGTGCCGCCGAGGAAAACGAGCAGACGTTGAACCAGTTGTTGGTTCAGATGGATGGGTTTACAAAGTCCGAGGGTGTTATTGTGTTGGCCGCGACAAACCGTCCAGATGTGTTAGACCAAGCGTTGTTGCGCCCGGGTCGATTTGACCGTCAGATTGTTGTACAGATGCCAGACGTTGCGGGCCGTGAGAAAATATTAAAGGTGCATGCAAAGTCCAAGCCGTTGGCGGCCGATGTTGACCTGAAACGTGTTGCGCAGATTATCAGCGGGTTTACGGGTGCGGATATTGAGAACCTGATGAACGAGGCCGCGATTATCGCCGCAAAGCGTGACCGTCGTAAGATAACTATGGTTGACATTACCGAGGGGATTAACAAGGTATTGTTGGGGCCGCAAAAGAAAAGTCGCATTATTACCGAAGAAGACAAGAAAATCACGGCATTCCACGAGGCGGGTCATGCGGTTGTAAGTTACATGTTGCAACCAAAGCAGGTTGTGCAGGAAGTGTCTATTGTTCCGCGTGGAATGGCCGCGGGATATACCCTGACGAATGACCAAGATGATGTGACGGCGCATAAGTCCAAGAGTTTCCTTAAAACCCAGTTGGCCGTTTATATGGGTGGACGTGCCGCAGAAGCCGTGTTCATTGGTGATTATTGCACCGGGGCGACCCAAGATATTAAGATGGCGACGGGATTGGCCGAGCGTATGGTTACGCAGTTTGGGATGAGCGAGAAGTTAGGGCCGTTGTATTTCGGTCGTCATGACGAGGCCATGATGCGTGCGTACGAGGACAAGCGCATTAGTGACAAGATGCAGGAATTGATTGATAGTGAAGTCCGTGCCTTTGTAGAGGAAGGTAAAGAAACCGCGACAAAGATAATGAATGACAAGAGGAAAGAAATCAAGTTGATGGTTGACGTGTTATTAGAGCGTGAGACGATTTACAAAGAGGACGTCGAGTTGATTATGAGCGGTGCGAAGAAGGATGATGTGTTGGCGCAGATTGAGGCACGTTTGACCGCCGCAAAAGAAGCCGAGGCCGCCGAGAAAATCGAGTCGCTGTTGGAGTCGTTGAACCGTGATTTGGACAAAATACGCGAGATGGCGAAGTTGTTTATCGCGCAAGGAATACGTCCCGCCGAGTTGTTGGAGCAGTTGGAAGTTAATTTCGAGATGGCTCGCGGTGTTGTTCGTGGTGGGGGGCGTTTGGAAGTCCTTCCTACCCTTGACAATGTGGACAATTATGCTAACCTAGTTAAAGTAGAGAAAACAGAGGAAGTAAAGGAAGAAGTTACAGATGAAACTAAATAAAGGCTTTTGGATTACGTGGGCGGTTTCGTCCCTGGCGGTGGTGATGTTCGTTGTTGCGTCCATTTCGATTGCGTTCAGTACACAGCGCGTGCAGTATGGATTGGATTTCGACATGAACTATATCAACACCGTTGAAGTTTGGTCTAATCCAGACCGCGGGTTTGTTGCGTATGTTGACCTTTTGCCCGAGCGTATAATGCAAAATCAGGCCGTTCACCAAGTTATGACCGAATTGAACCGCGCGCACAGTACAAACCGTTTGGCGCAAATCTTTCAGGCATCGGGTGAGAATGTGAGTGTTGGTTGGAATACGGGCGGCAACAACAGTACCGACCAAATTATCCGCAACAACAACGGGTTGTTTATTAAAATTAACTTTCGCGTGCCGCAGTTTGGTATTGCGGGTACGGGTGCATCGGGTAACCCGCACCGTATAGTGCCAGCGGCGCAGGCCGAAAGTGCAACTATGCGCATTCACCAAATATTCATTCCATTGGGGAACCAAACAAATTCATGGCAGGCCCAAGATTGGTTCGTTAACATTAACGAGAGTCCAAACGACCGAATTGATTTCCGTATTCAGACATTTGGGAATTACTGGGCCTTGGCGAACTTGGTTCGTGACCTTCACGTGTTCCGATAATTATGTGAAAATGAGTTAAAAACCGGCGATTGTCGGTTTTTTTTGTGCCTCTGCTCCGCCCTGTCCAGAATTTTTTGACAGGTGGATTTTTGGTGTGGTAGATTTAGATAAAGGGGTGCAAGTGAAAAAGAAGATTTTGATTGGTATAATGATGATTGCTGTGTCGCTGATGTTTGTTTGATGTGGGGGGCGTTCACCTCATCCACCACAAACGCAAGGTGACTTCGTGCTGACGATATCTGTTAGCTCAACGTCTTTTCGTCAGGATGAAAGTATCCTTGTCGAAGGTAGACTTGAGAACAGGAGTGGACAATCACATTACATAACTCATTGGGGTCTGTTTCGGCCTCATATTCCTGGTGTGGATTTTGGTGACGTCATCGCAGTAGAAACCGTTGTTTATTTTGCAAAAGATGAAGTAATTCACCTGTCTTGGGATTTTCTTCACGGCCTAGAACAAGGCAGACATTATGTTGCGTTTAGTTCAGGATTTTTATTGAACCACGCAGAATCTGATGAGCCAATCGAGTTATGGTCAAACACAATCAATTTGAGAGTTAGATAATAAGAGGAGGTTCAATATGAAAGTTTTTAGGAATTGGATAGTTGTTGTGATGTTGATTACTGTGTCGCTGATGTTTGTTGGATGCGGAGGGAGACCTAAACATCCACAGACACTGGATGGAGATTTTTTGCTGACGATTTTCGCCGAACAGACGACAGTTCGACGTGGTGAGAATTTCAGAATAAATGTGTCTTTGAAAAATCAAAGTGATGGGGATATAGAAATAGTTTATTTTGTTGAATGGGTAAGGGCGCACATACCAAATTGGAACGATACAGTTCAGTCATTTGATTTTCCAGAATATCCTCAACGATTAGTTGTTAACAGCGGGGATAGCATTAATACGACATGGCTGATTGGTTACAATTTGCCTCGTGGTCGTCACAATCTCATTGCCGAGACACGTTTTCAGATATTTCAAGACGGAGTATATTCAGAGCGTATGGAAATTTGGTCAAACACAATCAGTTTGAGAGTCCGAAGATAAAGGGGTGTATATGAAAAAATTTTTAATTGGATTGGCGATTGTGTTAGTGTTAGGTTTTCTGTCATTACTGTTTTGGCGATATGTCATTTTTGTTCCTCCTGAAGTTGATAGAAATGATTTACTGCCAATAGACCCAACCAATACACAAAATGTAGTTGATGTGATAAAGTAAAACAAAGGAGCGCAAATGAAAAAATTTTTAATTGGATTAGCGATTGGATTGGTGTTGGCGTTTGTTGGGTGGGTGATATATGTGGCTTGTATAAGATATCAAGAAGACGGCGGAGCGGAAGGCTTCCCAGAACATGTTACCAGAGGACTTAATGCAGATATGGCAGTTGCCTATTTAAGCGAAGAATATCATATTAGCACACCATCAGAGGTGAGCTCAATTGTTGTTGTGTTGAATGGCGATGTATGCATTTTCCGAACTTTTACAGTACGTGATTTTATTGGATATGGAGTAGTGTATGTAGAGGAAATTACACCGAGCCTTGAACTTGCACGAAGACAAATATGGACACGTTCATACAATCCGTCATGGAAAGTTGATTTGAACTACTTTAGGCGAATATTGTTGTTAGTTGTCTCTGAACTACATCAAGAAAGTGCATTTACGGAAACAAGAATGTCCATGGAAAATAATCTTGTAGGCAACAGATATATTTTTAGTGCCGAATTGGATAGTTCAATGCATTGCGATTTTTCTGAATCAGTTATTGTGAACGACCCGTACTTTTCACGGCAATGGAATGCTAACCATATTGGATTGCCACAAGCATGGTCGCTTACAATGGGTTCGCCAAATATCACCGTTGGGATTATAGATAGTGGCATTCAAACTACACATAAGGATTTTGGTGCAAGATTCAATACACGGGCTAGTGCAGGTTTCTATGAAGCTAGGTTATTTGGCAACTATACCGGAATACATACTACTATTGAACCTTTTAATGACGATACTGGACACGGTACAGCTACTGCTGGCGTTATAGGAGCCTCTGTAAATAATGGAATGGGATAGCGGGAGTGGCTCCACACGTGCAGATGGCATCGTTGCGAGTTGGTAGAGCTGGTGGATGGCCGAGGTCAGCTGTTATTCGCGCTTTAGCTCATGCCACTAATAATGGCTTGAGGATAGTAAATATGAGTGGAGGATATAACACGAATTACGCTAACATTGAGCAAGCTGTAAGAAATTTTCCTGGGTTATTGATTGCAACTGCGGGTAATAATGCACAAAACAACGGTAGGTTCCCAGGTGCGCTCAATCTTCCAAATGTGATTGGTGTTGGAGCACTTGATAGCAGTGGTCAACGGTCAATATGGCGAAATAGTGCGGGAGTATACGCAGGAAGTTCAGGCTTTGGAACGAATATTGATATCTTTGCTCCAGGTACAGATATTTATACTACAGACAGATGTGTTGTGGGTGTGAGGCGCGTTAATGGCACATCAGTTGCCGCCCCACACGTTGCAGGTGTTGCGGCGTTGATGTTGTCGGCAAACCCAAATTTGACAGGGCCACAATTACGTAACCACATTTTGAATTCCGCCGACAGGATATACATAGGCACACCCATTGGTACTATGAATGTGAGGAGTCTAAACGCCGAGAACGCGGTAAGATTAGCACATGGCTTGCCCCTTGCCGTTCGCACGTTTGGGCAACTTCACAATATTCGTCACAACACATCTGGCAGTTTTCAACTGATGAACAATATTGACCTTTCCAGTAATTTTCAAGTCCTTAACCGCGGTATCAATCCAAATATGCCATGGACACCAATCCCTAATTTCACGGGGGTGTTGGATGGGCGCGGGTATGCGATTGAAAATATGAACATTACGTCCGCGGGAAATGGTGCCAATGTGGGATTGTTTGGTATTAACAGCGGGACGATTACGAATTTGCGAATACATAATTCCAACATCAATTTACCGTACGACGGGGTCAGTAATAATATCGGATTTATCGCGGGTATAAATCATGGAACAATACGCAATGTTGGTGTATTTTCCAGTTATATAGAGGCAATTCGATGGAACGCAAACATAGGCGGTATCGTTGGGATAAATCACGGGGAAATAAACACCGCGCGATTTGAATTTGGTCATGTGATTGGTGCGGGAAATTTGGGTGGAATTGCAGGCGCGAATATGGGAACAACCACATCGCATCCGTGGGTAAGACATACCGAAATTCGTCACGCCACAATAGGACATCATTTGGTACATGTTAACCGCGCAGTGGGTGGTATTGTTGGTCATAACGAGCGGGCGTTTCTTTGGGATAGTAGTGTGCACAATACAGTTGTTACAAATATAAGCGTTTGGAACGCGTGGCAGTTTTCGCCGCCTATGGGGTTGATTGTTGGGACTTTGCATTATTCCAATTTAGAGCGTGTTGGGCGAACGAATTCTTATTTAAGGAGGGGCGCGTTGGCCGATAGTCAATTGGCTTTCTTTGGTAGATTTTGGGACCCGTCATGGCCGTGGGCGGGAAATGTAACGGGGATTACGCATATACTTTCTTTACCTTTGCCAGAAGAATTTGCCGCGTAATTCAATGATTAATTCAAACATTTGCAATGTTTACGCATAAATGCTATATTTTCATCATGCAGAAGAAACGAGTTATTGTTCATAAAATTGCCTGTGGCGTTACCATTGCCGTGTCCATTATTTTGTCCATTACCATGTTGGTTACGGCCGATACGAACCTGACGACCGGTGAGCCGATTAATATCCGCACCGATGCCTTTTCCGTTATTGGGTTTGCCAACCGCGAGATGTTTTTTATTTGGGGTGTTGCCACCGGCTTGGCCGTGTTTTTGAATTTGAGGTTGTTGGCCGTGCGGTTGGGGTTGGTTCACCGATGGTTTACCGCCCTTTTGGCTTTTGGGTGTTCGATGACGTTGGTTACCGTTAGTGTTATGGGGTACGATTCCATTGCCCGTCCAATCCACGTTGGGTCGGCGGCTTTGTTTGGGTTTTGTACGGCAATTTCCTTGATAATTATTTTGGTTAAGAAGTTGAAGAAGAACAAGCGGATTACGTCTATGTACCTGACCATTTTTGCTATGACCGCCGTTATATTTGTTTTTACGACGATTTATGTAGGGTGGCTGACGGCCCTGACCCAGATATTGTTGACCAATATCAGTTTGGTTATAATGTTTGCGTCTAACTTTATGGAGAAATGGCCAGCCGAGATTAGCGAGGAACAACAATGCGTAACATGCGAACCAGTACAATAGCCGGGATTTCGACGCCCATCGGTAATGCGGGTGTTGGGATAATCCGTATTAGCGGCCCGCAGGCCGTGAGTATAGTATCAAGGTGTTTTGACGAGCCATTGGTTCCGCGTGTTGCGACGTTGGGAATTATTAGCACCCACGAGTTTAGTGATACGGTGTTAGTCATACACTTTCCCGCCCCGCGCAGTTTCACGGGTGAAGATGTAGTTGAAATTCAGGCGCATGGCGGAAGTTTTTTATTGCAAAAGATTTTAGACCATGTGTTAGTGTTGGGGGCCGAGTTAGCCACGCCCGGGGAATTTTCCAAGCGCGCGTTTTTGAACGGCAAGTTGTCGTTGGACATGGCCGAGGCAATTATCGAAACGATTACGGCCGAGTCGGAGGCGCATTTGCGGTCGACGTCCGCCGTGCATGGGGGAAGGTTGCGTGAGATGTTGGCGTCTTTTGAGCGCGCGTTGGTAGCCGTGGCCGCACAGATAGAGGCGACATTGGATTATCCCGAGCATGACATTGAACATGCCACACGAGCGGCCATACGGCCCCATGTCGAGTCTACGGTTGCCCAGATTACCGATTTGATTGGCACGGCGCATCAAGGCAGGTTGTTTGCAAACGGTGTACAGGTTGCGGTTTTGGGGCGGCCGAATGTTGGTAAGAGTAGTCTTTTTAATGCGATATTGGGGCGCGACAGGAGTATTGTTACGAATATTGAAGGCACAACGACCGACACGATTTCAGAGTCCATTCCATACAGGGGTTTACGGTTGGTGTTTAATGATACGGCAGGTATTCGCACCGCGACGGGTGAGATAGAGAAGATTGGGATTACGCGAACCAAGAAAACCATATCGGAGTCTGATGTCGTTTTGGTGATTTTTGACGGGCCGAGTGATGATGAAATATTGGCCATGGCGAACGGCAAACCGACGATAATTGCATTAAATAAATGTGATATTATTTCGCATGAAAATCGTAATGGGATTATTGTTTCCGCAAAAACAGGTGAAAACATCGAAAAATTAAAGGAATCCATTTATCAAATGGCAATAGGCGGCCAGACATTGACCGCGGAGATGGCCATTACCAACACGCGGCATTTGGCCGAGTTGTCGCATGCGCATGCGTGTTTGGCGTCCGCCCTGATTGCGCTTGATGATGAATTATCATTGGATTTGGTTGCGGGTGACATTACCGATGCGTTGGCCCATATTGGAAACATCACGGGGACACATACGTCCGACGCGGTTATTGATGAGATTTTTTCACGATTTTGTTTGGGGAAGTGAGTTAACTATATCTGCTATATTGGCAATTATTTTTTTGTGTCAATGACTTCTCCCCTGTGTGGGAAAACAAAATCGTATCCCAGTTTTTCAAGAGGTTTGTATAATTCATTTTCGTAATCAAAGTTGCTGCTGTGGGAAACGAAGATTTTCATATTCCATATATCACAAAAAACCCCGCTGTGGATACGGGGCTTTTTGTTGTTTGATGGATTGCCGTCGGACTATATCGCCCGCGGGGGCTCCCCCGCTTATCGCGAAGCACAAGGTTCCCGCAGGGGTTCTTATTTGAGTTCGACGGTTGCGCCGGCTTCTTTGAGGGCGGCTTCGATTTTCTTTGCTTCTTCGGCAGGAACTTTTTCCTTGATAACTTTTGGAGCACCGTCAACGAGGGCTTTTGCCTCGCCCAGTCCCAGGCCGGTGATTTCTTTTACAACTTTGATAACGTTGATTTTGTTTGCACCAGCGTCTTTCAGGTTGATGTCGAAGTCGGTTTTAGCAGGACCAGCGTCAGCAGCAGGAGCAGCACCGCCAGCAGCAGGAGCAGCAGCAACAGCCATAGCCGCAGCCGATACGCCAAATTCTTCTTCCAGAGCCTTTACAAGCTCGGCTGCTTCCACGAGGGTAAGCTTTTTAATTTCGTCTACAAGTTTTTTAACATCCATGATAAATTTTCCTTTTATAAATTGTTTTATTTTTTAGGCACATTTTGCCTGGTTTATAACCATTGCCATGTTTCGTGGAACGGCCTGGACCACAGACGCGATACCGCGTGCGCCCGATTGCAGAAGAGACATAAGTTGTGCGATAAGCTCTTCTTTTGTTGGCATTGTTGCCAATGCGCGGACACCCGCCTGGTCAATGACCGCGGTGCCGAGAAGTCCGAATTTGAACTCCATTTTGTCTTTGAATTTTTCGCCCAGGACGATTTTAGCCGCACTGATTTCGTCGTTGTTGCTGAAGGCGACCGCCAACGTTCCCGTCAGTTGGTCGTCCAATTCGGTAACACCGTGATTGTTCAAAGCAATTCGGACAAGATTGTTTTTGTAAATCTTGTAGTTGACGCCGCTTTCACGGAACTTTGCACGGAGTGCGTTGACCTCGGCCACCGTGATACCACGATAGTCGATGAAGATTGCACTCTTTGCGTTTGCCAAATTCTTTTGAATTTCAGCAACAACCGCTTGTTTCTCGGTAAAGTTTTTGCCGTCTTTTTTTGCACGAATTTCTCCCATCTTTCCTCCTTTTAATTAAAAATATCCCCACGTGGTTAACGGCGAGCCGCACCAAATGAGGATGAAAGATGGCGAAAATAAAATTTTGCTGTCTTCCTGGCCTCGGCAAGACTTAATCGGGGTGAACCCGTTGCTTGCTGTCTTCGGTGGGGATTACCCAATAATTATACACGAGTTTATGGGGTTAGTCAACCTTTCGTATGATATAATCAAGTTATGAAACATGAGGAATTACAGTTGCGGGATGCGGGGGCGATGCCGAGTGATGAGGTGTTGCGGGAAGTTTTGGGCGAGAGTTATGTGGCGTATGTGAGGTTTCAGGAGGGTTTGACGGATTTCGAGATTGAGCAGGAGTGGCAATGGTATACGCCATACAAGGCGTGGTTCGCGCGGGGACAGTATAGGTGGACAACGCCGCGCGGAACGAAAAAGGAAAAGACGATATTTTGGGTTTGTTTTTTCAAGGGATATTTTAATGTTGCGGTGTGGTTCAAGGAGAAAAACCGCATGGAGTTATTGAAGGCGGAGGTCGACGAGGAAACAAAGCAAAAAATTCGCGCAACCGAAACCATGGGACAAGTACCGACCTTTCCAATACAATTTGATGTTCATAGTGCCGAGCAGTTGGCCGATATTTACACATTGATAAAATGGAAGAAAGAGTTAGAGGCCTAGGCTCCCCTGTTCTTTTCCTTTTCGGTTTTTTCCAGCTTTTTCATTTCGCGAGAAAGTTTCTTTAGGTTTAGGGCGATTTCGCGGTATTGGCGGCTCTTGCCTATTTTTAGGCGTTTGATTTCCTTGCCATCCAAAATTTGTTCGAGGGCCCGATTGACCTTGCGTATTGGTGAGACGTGGATATAGATAGTCAGCATCAGGAACGCGAACCAGAGGGTGAATAACCCGACCTGGGCCAATAATATCACCATTCCCGGGCCGCCGCCACCTCCGCCCTCGGCCGCGACGCGTTCGGCAATCGCGACCTCGGGTATTAGGGCCCCGATGAAACGGCTGGCCCCCAGGAATACCGCCATTGAAAGTGCGGTTGTCAAGAAGAGACTGCCGTTTACCGTGCGCGAACGCAGGTAGCGAATGAAACATATTAGTCCGAAAAATATCGACAGGCACAACGAAACAATCCCCGCCGTGGTGCGGGCGGCGATGTGGGCGGCATCGCCGTTGTCCTCTATTATCGCGCCCAGACCCCAAAACAAGAACACCGCCATCACAGCCATGAAGACAAACATCCCAAAATAGAGCTTTGATGGTAGCGACATCTTTTGTTTCATGGCATTATTTTGCCGCGATTGCCCCGTTTATATCAATTTTGGGGTGCGAAATTTGTCGAAATAGGCCGAATATGCCATAAAGTGCTAGCACTTATGCACAAAATGTCGGTTTAGTATTGACATTCACTATATCAAAGATTAACATAAGGGTAACATCGAAAATGTCGATGGGGGCACGAAAGACATGAGACCACCGCGGCGTGTGTTGGGGAACGCAGCAATTCAGGCCTTAAAAGGAGTTTTTTATGCACGCAAAAATTTGGGCAACAACGAAAGAAACGGGGGTAACACAACAAAAGATTGACCAGGCGAAGGTGATGTTAGGAGTATGGCGGATGATACCATACGCAATCAAGCGACAGGACATGGTTGTTCACAATACCGCCATGTTGACCTTTGATTCGTATTTACCCGCCGAGATGTTGGCCGAGAAAGTTCTTGACCAGGTATTCCGAAAACAGGATTTGGTTAGTTTGGAGAGACGCATAGAGGATATTGTCAACCAAATACCCGAAAAGTTCGCGCGAGTATTGCAGCTTTATTACAAAGAAAAGCAAAGTGCGGACGCAATCGCCGAGGCCGTGGAATGTGATGAGAGGACGGTTTGGCGTAAACTTGCGGTTGGGTTAAAGGCCTTTGCCGCCGAAATGCACAAGGCCGACATAAACACATTCACGTACAACCAAATGCGCCGTGAACATTCGTTTATTCAAAAAGAGCATGAGCGAGTGCAAAGTCGCAGGGATTAGATTTAGATTAGTCCTCGAAGTCTTTGTACATCATGCTGGGTTGGATACCATCATTTAGGTGATATTTGCCACTGGCGTTTTTGGTATCGCTGTAGAGTGTGTATTCGCCTTCGATACTGTGATAGTAGATTTGGGCGATGTCTACCCCGGCATAAATTCGTACCGGGTGGATGCATTGAATTTCCAGAGTCCAAAAGCCATCAAATCCGACATCACCGAAACCCGCGGTAACATGGATAAAGATACCCAAACGGCCGACGGATGAACGACCCTCTAGCATTGGCACGAATTTGTTAGTTGTTGTGCGTTCAATGGTACGGCCAAGGTAAAGCCGTCCAGGTTGCAGAACAAAGCCCTCGGGCGGGATTTTGATAGTTTTGGTTTTCGTTGGACGTTTCATATCCAATACTTCGTCCTCGTAAATTACTAGTTCATCATGCAACCGCAGGTTGTAGCTGTTTGGCCCCAAACGTTTGTCGTCGAAATCATCAACCTTGATTGCGCCCGCCTGTACCTGCTTTTTAATTTCCAAACCCGATAATATCATACCTTTTTAAGGTATCACAAAATCGACATTTTTCAAACTACTTCTTTAATGGTGCATAGAACATTTCACCGTCGTGGCTTTGAAAGTATACCCCGATGATGAGTTTCTTTTTGCTGTTTATAATTGTGTATGCCGCGCGTTTGCGTGCGCCGCCGATAATTCCGCCAGTTGTGCGTTGGTTGGCCTCGACAAATACGTTATAGGCCAGGATATTCCCCGTGTTATCAATCACGGTAATGCCGTCAACATCCAGCATGCGGGTGAAAACATCGCTCATGGCGTTTAGTTTTGGTTCGACGTTGTGCTGGCCTTGGATATAGAGTTTACTAAACGATATTGGTTCTTCTAGCCATATTCCGTCGTCCAGAAAGTCATCGCGGAATTCGGACTCGGGATAGTCTTTGTCCACCACGACACAAATCGTGCCGTGGATGTTTCGCATGACGCTCTTGAAGATGTTTTTGAACATCGTTTTGACTTCGACCGATTTTTTTGCACTGGCCTTTAGTTTACTAAAACTGGCCTCGACGAATTCATCGATTTCCTCGTCCCAGTTACCCATGACCTTTATATCCAGGGCAAAGTTGATGTTAATCTCGTTGCCCTTTATCGATTTCATTGTGACCGCCCACGCGTTCTCGGCATAGGCATAGATACCAAATACCTTGTCGTCGCGGTCGCGCAGATAGTCGGAACGGAAGATAATGTCTTCTAGGCTCTGTTCCTTGATGCTGTTGATATTTCGGAAAATACCGTATGTGACGGATTCGTCATCGGTGCTGATGTATATGCACCAATCGTCCTTTGTGAATGGAACCATTGCCTTTAGGCGTGATGCAAAGTCATTTTCGTTATCGTCACGGAAAAGTTGGATTTTGAATGGAGATGGCAACGACCGCATAACGGCATCGATGTTATTTGTAAACAGGAGGCGTGGTCGGTACTTGTGCCCTTCTTCCTCGTAATTGACCATTTTTGGAAAGAAGTTCAGAAAGCGGTTTTGCAGTTTGATTGGGAAGTCATCAAAATTTTCGCCGAGGAAATCGACGATTTTATTCTTTGCGTCTAAATAAAAAATGTTTTCATTCATACGCCCACTCCACCTTCATATGTACTGTAATCCAATATAGAAGTATGTGCGGGCACTTGTCAATATATATTGATGATATTTTTAATATTAGAGCAATTTTTTACGTGTTGTCGACCGTTACCCCATGTTTTTTGGCGTGTGCAACGATTGCCTGCCACACGTTTTGAATTTCCTCGGCCGTCAGGGTTTTATCCATACATCCAACCGTCATACAAACCGTATACGAAATGTCGCCGTTTTCACGAACATAAATGTCCTTTAGTCTATAACCGAAAACATTTTCGTGTTGCAATTTATCGAATACGGATTCCAATTCGCCATAAATTGATTTAGTCGTTATGGTGAAATCCAGTTGTGTTTTTGGATATTTTGATACACGAATTTTTTTAGAGTCCAAAGATACCGCGCCGAATTTATCCAAGCAGATATACGCCGTCGCAATTTTAATTTTGGGGTCAACAGTCGATGTGGTTGTTGGGTGTACAAGGCCAATTTCGCCCACCGTCATATCCCCCACCGTAATTGATGCATTATTCAGCGGGTGAAAATATGAAAGGTTTGAACCGCCCAGTTTATACGAAACACGCACACCAAGCAGTTGTGTTAAATCCGAAACCATATGCGCCAATTCACGGTAAAGCACCGTGTCCGATTTGTCACGCGACGCGATTGCAATACCCAGTTGGGTTTGTTCGGTGTCACGGAATACACCGCCGATTTCAAACATGCGGATGCTGTCGCGGCCTTTGTTTCGTGCGACATATGAAATCAATGTAGGGATGATGTCCGTGCGAACGGCCTCGCATCCTTCGGCGACACTGTTTATCACGCGCAGGTTGCTTGTTGCCTCTATCTTTAGGCCTTTCATTACTTTTGCGTCTGTCCAAATATAGCTGTGAACCTCGTTCAGGGCGTATTTGTCCACCAAGATGTCCTTTATACGGCGAATACGAACGGCCGCAGGCAATGCATCCACGGGGCGAATTTCAATCAGCGGTGCGGTTGGTGCGATGTTGTCATAACCGTGCGTTCGTGCGATTTCTTCGATAACATCGGCGGCCAAGGATACGTCCTTTGTCGCGCGCCATGTTGGTACGGTTACGGTGATTACACGCGAGCTGATTTTCGGCCGAAACCCCAGGCCCGTTAATGCACGCTTGACATCGCGGTATTCGGGCACAATTCCCATAAACCGTTCAAGGTAGTTTCGGTCGACCGCAATCTCCCCTTCGGTGGTAGGGGTTTTCACGACCCAGTTAAAGTTACTGGCTATACGTGCCCGTTTGTCCAAACCGGTCAGCAACTTTATCATTCGCGCCGCGGCAATTTTGTTCAGGTTTGTGTCAAGACTCTTTTCAAAGCGGGTACTGCTGTCACTCCTGATGCCCAATTCGTTACTTGTCCGACGTATTTGTAACGGTTCAAATGTTGCGAATTCAAATACCACATCAGTTGTTGTGTCTGTGATTAGACTGTTCGCGCCGCCCATAATTCCCGCCAAGGACACGGGCTTGCCGTCCGATTTTATAAACAGGTAGTTTGGTTTTACGTCAAATGTTTGCCCCTTAAGCGTTTCAAATGTTGTTCCCGCGGGTGCGAAGCCGGCCGATAATTTGCCGACACGTGACGCATCAAAAGTGTGGTTTGGTTGGCCCAATTCCAACATTACATAATTTGATAAATCGACCAAAAGGCCGTGAGAAGAGCTGTTATTACAATAAAACATGCGAATTTGCATATCCAGCGGGGATTGTTTTCGCGTGACATTGTCCACCCGAATCGCGCCAAAGGAATAACATGCATGGTTTTCAATGTCCACAGGAACGGCGGGCAAGTCGCGGTATTTTTCCAAATCGACAACGGGCAGAGGTCTTAATTTACGATTGAAAATAACCGCCAATTCCCGTGCGATTCCATAATGCCCCCACAGGTCGGGGCGGTTGGTAAGAGATTTATTATCAATTTCAAAAACAATATCGCGCAATGCAGGTATAGCAACCTCTATCGGTGTTCCGTTCGGCAAATTCGTATCCAGGTCAATTATGCCATCGTGGTCGGTACCGATGCCGAGTTCAAGGGCGGAACAGTTCATTCCGTGACTTTCCTCTCCCGCCAAGTTTGCCACGCCAACATTGATATCGCCTAAACGTGACCCAGGCACGGCAATCGCAACCCGCATTCCCGCACGGCAATTTGGCGCGCCGCAAATAACTTGTTTGATTTCCATCCCATTATCAACGGTCAGTTTGAAGAGAGGCTTTTTACTGGTCGGGTGCATTTCGCATGTTACAATTTGTCCAACCACGACACCGGTTATATCATGGCCGCGGCGTTCAAAACCCTCGACCTCGGCCGTGGTCATCGACAATCGTTCCAAGATTTGTTCGGGGGTAATTCCCGATAAATCAACAAATTCATTTAACCAATTAAGACTAATCTTCATAATACCTCTCCTACTTTATCGCTGCTAATGCTTCTAGGTTTCCGCTGTTGAATACGCGCACATCGTCCACGCCGTATTTCAACATAGCCAATCGTGTCAGGCCAAAGCCGAACGCAAAGCCTTGGTATTCCGTTGGGTTTACCCCGCCCATTTCCAAAACACGTGGGTGTATCATGCCACAGCCACAGAACTCTACCCAACCGCTCTTTTTACATACAGAACAACCCTTTGCGTCACAGAAGACGCAGCTGGCGTCTAATTCAAAACTAGGTTCCGTGAACGGAAAGAAACCAGGGCGCAAGCGCACTTTGACGTCTTTTTTGAAAACCGCCGCCAGCATTTGACGCATGAAATATATCAAGTTCGCGATGGAAATGTCGCGCCCTACCATCATGCCCTCGACCTGGAAGAATGCCATTTCGTGGCTGGCATCCAGGTTCTCGTTACGGTAACAACGCCCAGGGAAGATTGCCGAAAATTCGGGGCCGTATTTTTTCAACATGCGGTTTTGCGATGCGGATGTATGGGTTTTTAACACCGAACCGTTGGATAGCCAAAAGGTGTCTTGCATATCGCGGGCCGGGTGGTTTTTTGGAATGTTTAGGGATTCAAAGTTTTCAAACTCTGTTGCGATTTCTGGGCCGTCCTCGACATAGAAACCCATCGAGCCGAATACCGCCTCGACCTCTCGCAGGACGCGGGTAATTGGGTGGAGGTTTCCGACATCCCGCCCCAAATCGGGCAACGTTATGTCTACCCGCGCGTCATTCATCAATTTTTCGTTGATTTCGCGAACGCGAATTTCTTCTTGGAGTTTGAACAGGCGTGATTCTGTATCACGTTTGATTGCGTTGAATTCCGCACCCGCCGCCCCGCGCATTTCGGGGGCGATGTCGCGCAAACTTCCCATCAGGCCGCTGACAACACCACTCTTGCCCAAATATTTTTGGTGAAAGGCGTTACAATCCTCTATCGTCTTTATCGCGGTGATGGCGGCCTCTATCTCGGCCCTTAATTTCTTTGTGTCCATAGGGACATTTTACCATTAATCGCAGATATTGAAAAGTACAACATTATCATAGTCCGTAGTTTGGTTTTTCTATGGCAAAAAATTGTCAGTAGGCATCTTGACTCTCAATAAACTCATGTTACTATAAACTGCAAAGGACTCGGCTGCCTACGGGATGCTGGTTTTTGCTCTTCTGCGGATACACTGTGGATGTTACATACTGTAGGTGTACCAGTCCTCGAAGACAAAAACCACATCCCGGGCGCG
>WRBO01000006.1 GCA_009784555.1 Bacillota bacterium
GTTTCGGTTGTTTCCAGATACGGGCAGTGGGCATGTGTTGGCGTTGAGCCGTTTGATGTGGCGGGTTGTTCATGTGGATGGCGACAGGGTGACGTTGTGGGCGGCGGGGGCGTATCGGAATAGTGTTTTTCATTCGCATTTGCATAGTGACCCAGGGAGTGTGAACGGTACAGCGTTGCCATTGTATCGATATAGCGATTTGCGCAACAATGTCCTTGGTGATTGGGTTGGCTTGGTGTCGTTGTTGCCAATTAGTCAACATGTTTTAGCGCAAGGAACAGATACCTTTGGAGCAAATCCGAATGACCCGCTTTGGATTCCGTCTTTTTCAGGGGAGGCAAATTTGGGTGCCGCATGGGGAATGACAGAGCAGTTACGTTCCTTTGACCGAAATGGTTTCAGTATCAATGCGTGGTCACGTCAGAGAGGACAGAATACGTTTAGCTTGATGAACGTGTTTACATTCGAGGGCGAGGCGTGGACACGAACGGGCACGTTTGAGAGTTCGGTTCGGCCTGCTTTGCATTTGTCGTTGGGGGCTTTGATTGGATGAGTTTGTTGAAGACGGTGTCGGTTGATGCCGAGCCGTCGCGGTTGTAACGTTTTAGGCGGTGCAGGGATTGGGGGTTGTTTTTTGTAATTGTGCTGGTGCCTTCGGTGCATTCGAGGAATGCGCGGAAGCCGAGTTCGAGGAGCATTTCGCGGCTGTTGCGTGAGAATTTGCCGAATGGGTATGCGAAGGTTTGGGGGCGGGGTGCGCCAGAGCCCTCTATTAAATCCATGGATGTTCGGACGTCATCGAGCAGGGTGCGGCGGTAGGTTTCGGGGTTTTCGTCCCCCATTTTGGCTATTCCGAAGCGGGGGCGGAATTTGTGCATGTTGTGGGTGTGGCTGCCGAATTCTATGTGGCCAGTTCGGGCACATTCGCCGATTTGGGCAAAGGTTAGGTGGCTGTATTCCGGTTTGTTGGCGTCGTTGGTGCGTTCGGTGTGTGCCGAGAATGCGGTTACGGGGTAAATCATGAATTTTATGTTGTGCTTTTGCGCCAGGGGGAGGGCGTAGTGCATGTTGTTGTAGTGGCCGTCGTCGAATGTTAGGACGATTGGTTTTGGCGGGAGGGTTCCGCGACCGTCGACCCAGTCGATGACTTGGCTCATGAAGACGGTTTCGTATCCGTCGCGTTTTAGGCGCAGGATATCCGATTCGAGTTGTTTTTCGCTGACGACATATTTGCCTTTTGAACCGTTGAGGACTTTGTGGTACATCAGGATTGGCAGTTCTCGCGTTTCGTCGTTTGGAGTTTTGGAAAATCCGCATGTGAAAAAGAGGATGGGGATGAGCAAAAGCAAGGGCAAAGACTTTTTCATACATGGTATTATGTGATAGAATAGGAGATATATGAAAATTTTGATTTTGGCAACGGGCGGTACGATAAGCCATGATGTTGGGGATGATGGAGTTCACAGGAGTAACGAGAAGGCCACGAAGGGTGATGTGTTTGCGCGTTTGTTGGAGAGGCAGGCGAAGGCGTTGGGCGGTGTGCAGATTTCGTCCAAGACCATTTTGAATAAGGACAGCGGCAACATGATAATGCGTGATTGGGAGGTGATATCCGCCGCCATTGCAGCAGATTATGATGCATATGATGCGTTTTTAGTTACGCATGGTACCGAAACAATGGGCTATGCCACGTCCGCGATGGCGTTTGCGTTGGGGAATTTGGGTAAGTTGGTTGTCTTTACGGGGGCGCAGGTTGCATTTGGACAAGTTGGCAGTGATGCGTTGATTAATTTGGAGAATGCGTTGCGGTTTATTGTTAAGGGTGATGCAAAGCAGGGTGTGTATTTAGTCTTTGGCAGTCAGATTGCGGCAGGTGTTCGGGCCAAGAAAAACAGCGAGTTTGATTACGATGCGTTTTATGCGCCGCGGCATTTACCGAACCTGGGGATTGTTGGGCACAGTTTGAAAGAAAATAAACAGGCCGAGGATTTTTATGCATCGCATTTCCGTCCGTCGGTTTGGGGTGTGCCAAAGTTGGATTTGAAGAATAAGTTTGAGTCGAACATTGTGGTATTGTCCGAATTTCCAGGTTTACATGCCGATGTCATTATCAACATGGCAAAGAGTGGTGTGAAGGGGTTTATTTTGCGAAGTTACGGCAGTGGTGTTCCGAATGTTGGGCCAGCGGATGCGGAGTTTGAGAATTTGCGCCCCGCATTGGAGTTTTTGCGGGCACGGAAGATTCCAGTTGTGATTACATCACAGGCCGCCAACGCAACGGCGAATATGGATATTTATGAACCATCGTTTTTGGCCCGAGAGTTGGGTGCAATTCCAGCCCGTGATATGACGATAGAGGCAACGGTAGCGAAGTTGGCATGGTTGTTGGGATGTGGACATGATTACGAAGAAATAGCGAAGTTGATGCCAGAGTCACTGCGCGGTGAAATTGACGCAAAGATATAAGGAGAACAAATGAAGAAATTTTGGGAGATGTCGAAGACCCCGTTGATTATTGCGGTGATTGCGTCGTTACTGTATATAGTTGATAGTTTGGTTTCGCCTTTGATTGGATTGGGTCGCGGGTTTATGTGGGTGGCCTTTGTCGCGTGGACGATTTCGTTTAGCATGACGACAGAGCAGAAAGTGCGCATGTGGATTGGGCATTTTATCGGATTTGGTGCCGCAGTTGGTATGATTTATTTCGGGCGTATTTTTACCGCAGATGTTGCGGGGGTGGCGATTGCATCATTGATTGGGGTATTTATCTTTAATGGTTTGGTGATGTATTTTGATAACCTGAAGAAATTTTGGTTAAATTCCATTACGGGGATTTTTATGGGAATTTTCCTGACCTTTTCGGGGTTGGGTGTTGGGATTGGGCCAGATACCGCGGGGGATGCATTTACAATTTTGGGTGTGATAGTTTTGTATAGTTTCCTGGGTGCGGTTTGTGCGCATTTCAGCGTGTACTTTATGAAAAAATTTAATAAAACGAAAGAAGCGGAAGCAGAGGTGGTAGAGAATGGGCAAGAATGAGGCGATAGGGTTGTTAGATAAACTTGGTATTGAATATGAGGTAATTGAGCATCCGCCGTTGTTTACATGCGCCGATGGCAAGTTGCACGGCGTGGATTTTGGCGAGATGGATATTAAGAATCTTTTTATCCGTAATAAGAACAAAAGCCGTTATTATATGGTGATAATCGGTTCACAGAAGCGTGCGGATTTGAAGTGTATTGAGAAGATTTTAGGTGAGAGCAGGATGAGTTTTGGTTCGCCCGATGATATGATGGCGCGGTTGGGGGTGACACCAGGGGCGGTTAGTTTGATGAATTTGGCAAATGTTGAAAAGCCGGACGTGACGGTTGTAATTGATTCGTGTCAGTTAGAGCATCCGCGTTTTGCATGTCATCCGAATGTTAACACCGCGACCGTTGTTTTCCCGATGGATGGGGTTTATAAGATTTTGGAACATGCGGGCGTAGAGTGGCGGGCGGAAAAACTTTGATGTTATTATGTTTGCAAGAACATGTAAATCCACCAAACTATACAGGGTCTAGGGCTGGGGGCGGCATCCCGCCTCACCCCTGGCCGCAGCAGGATTTGTATTTTTTGCCGCTGTTGCATGGGCATGGGTCGTTGCGGCCGATTTCTTTTTTGGTTTCTTTTTCGTAGGTGCCTTGTGGACGGGTTGCCTTTGCCGCCGCATCAGGGCGAGTGCCGCGCAGTTGGGTAGGTTGACGTGTGAACGGGACGGCTTTTTCTTCCTTTTTTTCTATTTGAATTTTGAAGAGGAAGAGGGCAGCGCGTTCGTTGATATGTTCAACCATGTCGTTGAACATGTCGATGGATTCGCGACGGTATTCGACAAGCGGGTCTTTTTGACCGTAACCGCGTAGGCCGATACCATTTCGCAGGTTGACCATTGCATCGATGTGGTCCATCCAGCGGCTGTCGACCACCGAGAGGAGGACATCCCGTTCAAGTTGGGCAAAGTCGAAGCCGATTTCGTTTAGGCGGACGACCTTTTCCTCGTATTGAGTTATTACCGCATCGAGAACCATTGCCTCGATGTCTGTGTAATCCGCGCCCTCGACATTTTCGGCGTCAAGGTATTCCACGTCTTTGCCGAAGAGTTGCTGGCCTATGACACGGTTGGCACGTTCCAAGTCCCATTCGCGCCAGATTTTGTCGGTGTCGATTGCCTGGGATACGACTTTTGAGACGACCTCGGGGAACATTGCAAGGATTTGTTTGTGGATATCCACGCCCTCGAGAATTTGATTTCTTTCACGGTAAATCAATTCACGTTGGCCGTTCATGACGTTGTCATATTCAAAGGTGTAGCGGCGGGCGTCGAAGTGGTAGCCCTCGACACGTTTTTGCACGCGTTCAAACAGGCGGGTCATCATGCGGGATTGGACATCGTCGATGTTGAACATGCGCATCGTTCCGCCGATAACGTCTTTTCCGAAACGTTTCATGATGTCATCGTCAAGGCATATGTAGAAAATGGACGAGCCAGGGTCGCCTTGTCGCCCCGAACGGCCGCGGAGTTGGTTGTCTATACGACGGCTGTCGTGTCTTTCCGTTCCGATGATGTGCAGGCCGCCCAGTTCGCGAACTTCTTCCTTTTCGCGTTCGGTTTCGTCTTTGTATCGGTCGTATAAGGTTTTGTATTGGGCGCGCAGAGAGAGAACTTCGGCGTCCACCGTGTCGTGGAAAGATGTTGCCGCGTCGATTTGGTCAGGTTCAAGACCGTCTTTTATAAGTTGTTTTTTGGCCAAATAGTCGGGGTTACCGCCGAGCAGGATGTCGGTACCACGACCCGCCATGTTGGTTGCGATTGTGACGGCACCTTTTTTACCTGCTTGGGCGACGATGTCACCTTCTTGTTCGTGGTTTTTTGCGTTAAGGACAACGTGGGGGATGCGGTATTTTTTCAGGTGGTTTGAAATTTCCTCGGATTTTTCGATTGTTGTTGTACCAATCAAGACGGGTTGCCCCCGTTCGTGTCGCCATTTCACGTCTTCCAAGATGGCTCCGAGTTTTCCCTCCATCTTTTGGAAGATGACGTCGGGAGCATCCGCACGTTTTACGGGGCGATTTGTTGGGATTGTAACAACGTCAATACCATAGATTTTTTTGAATTCGTTTTCCTCGGTCTTGGCCGTACCCGTCATGCCCGACAGTTTTGGGTACATTTTGAACAGGTTTTGGATGGTTATTGTTGCGACCGTTTTGTCTTCGTTACGGATGGGTACGCCTTCTTTGGCCTCGATAGCTTGGTGCAAACCGTCGCTGTAACGGCGGCCCGCCATTTGACGTCCCGTGTTTTGGTCAACGATTACGACTTCTTTGTCTTTGTTTAGGATGTAGTCGTCGTCGACCTCGAACACCAGGTGAGCGCGCAGGGCATTGTTTATAAAGTGGTTCAGTTCCATGTTGTTTGCATCCGACAGGTTGTCAAGGCCGAAAGAGCGTTCGGCTTTTTCAATACCAGCCTCGGTCAGGCGGACGGCGCGTTCCTTTAGGTCGACCTCGTAATCGTCTTCGCGAAGGCCGCGGACGAATTTGTCGCATATGCGGTAGTTGTCGCTGTTGTCTTTTGTTGGCATGGACATGATGAGGGGAGTGCGGCTCTCGTCTATGAGGATACTGTCGGCCTCGTCAACGATTGCAAAATAGTGGCCGCGTTGAACACGTTCCTCGACCGTGTGGGCGACGTTATCGCGCAGGTAGTCGAAGCCGAGTTCGCTGCTGGTGATATATGTTATATCCGCGCCATATGCGAGGCGTTTTTGTTTTGGGTCGGATTGTGAGCGGCAGAACGCAACGGTCAGTCCGAGGAAACGGTGAATTTTTCCCATCCACTCGGTGTTACGTTTGGCAAGGTATTCGTTGACCTCGACGATATGCACGCCTTTTCCAGCCAAGGCGTTCAGATAAGCGGGGAGCACACAGGTAAGGGTTTTACCCTCACCAGTTTTCATTTCGGCAATATGTTTTTGGAGGAGGCCGCGGCCACCGAGAACCTGGACATAGAAGGGTTTTTGGTTTAGGACACGATATGCGGCCTCGCGCACGGTGGCGAAGGCCTCGGGCAGGATTGCCTCGAGGGTTTCGCCATTTGCCAATTTGCCGCGTAAGATATCGGTCATGCCGCGCAGTTCGGTGTCGGTCTTTTTTGAAAATTCGTCTTCGAGTAAAATAACCCGGTCGGCGATTTTCTTTAATTTGTTTACGTTTCTTGTGTTATCACTTTGAAAAAGTCCCATGTTTAGGATTATACCATATTTATACCAACAAATCCATGACTAATTTTGCAGAAGTGCGAAGAGGATTTCTTTATAATTGCTTCCCACATAGTCTCTTATTTGGGCATTGCCGTTGTTGATTTGGATTTCAGCAACCTGCATTTCTATGGGGGTGGCTGTTGTTGATAAGAGACAGAAGTCGCGTCCGCCGATTCGTTTTGCGTCAACCAACAGGAGTTTTTGTCCGTCAGCGAGTTCAATTAGTGAATGTTTTGAAATTTTCATTTTTGCGCCTCGTCTTTGGATTTTTCTTGGATTTGCTGTTTGATTTTTTCTAGTTTTTCGAGAGTTAGGCGTTCGGCCTCTTTTAATTCTTCTATGCTCATTTCCGTATTGGCTTTGTTTGCACCAGTTTGAAACCCGATAAACCCAATTTGGCGTTTTGATTTTTCAGGTTCGGGTTCGGGGTGCATTTGTCCGAATCCAGGCATAGGCATACCCATGCCTTGTTGCATCATCATTGGCGGTGGAACCATGCCAGGCATTGTAAAAGGCATTGTTGGTGCCGTTTGGGTAGGGGCAGGTTTTGCAACCTCGAGAATCTTATCCAGTATCTCTGGTGGGATTTTCGAGATATCCCCGATATTTATAAAGTTGTTTGTAATATTTTGTACAGGTGCCTGTTGGGGGAATACAGGCATCATCATTCCCATTTCAGGTAAGGGTTGTGGGATGCCTTGGGCGTGACCTTTTTCTGGGCCGCGTTCATTTTGTTTGTTTTGGCCGCCTTGGGATAGGCTGGCTTGTAGGCCGTTGATTTCTTTGAATAGAGTTTGTTTTTGTTCGGGGGTAATGGTTTGGTCTTCATGGATTTCGATAAACAATTTTCCGAACTCGGCTTGCATCCGCGGAATGGAGATTTCTTGATATTCTTTTTCCCGTCCAGGTTGGAAGTTTGCGATTGTACTTTGGGCAATATAGGCTATTTTACTTTTATATTTGTCCAAAAAGTCTCCTTTGTGTTATGATTATAGCATGGGAAAATTTATTATTGCAAATTGGAAAATGAATATGACGAATGCGGGGGCGAAGGATTTTTTGGATGAATTTCGGCCGCAGACCAAGAATACGGTGGTGATTTGTCCGCCATTTACGGCATTGACAACGGTTGGGGCGGCAGATGGTTTTGCCGTTGGTGCGCAGAATATGCACTATGCCGAGAATGGAGCATATACGGGTGAGGTTTCGGCCGAGATGTTGGTTGAGTTAGGCGTGGGGTATGTATTGGTTGGGCATAGTGAGCGGCGTACCAAATTCGTTGAAACAGATGAATTTGTGATTAATAAGGCAAAGGCGGCAATTTCAAATGAGATAGTGCCAGTTGTTTGTGTGGGGGAGACCAAGGAAGAATATCAATCGGGTAAGACCAAAGATATATTGTCGAGGCAGTTGTCGGGTTTGGGGCAGTTGGATGGTGAATTTATTGTTGCATATGAACCCGTGTGGGCCATTGGTACGGGGTTGGTTCCGACCATGGAAGAAATTGCGGACATCCATGTATTTATTCGCGGGATTACAAAAGCACCGATTTTGTACGGCGGTTCGGTAACAGACAAAAATGCGGGCGAAATCATGGCTATTCCGAATGTTGATGGGGTTTTGGTTGGCGGAGCGGCCCTTTGTCCGAATAAATTTACGGGGATAATTAATGCGGCGAATTAAGTTCGTGTATACAGCAGATTGTACCAGTTTGGCGCAATATAAACGGATAATAATGACGGATGTTTTGCGTGAATTTGTCGCGGAAAATCTTTGGGTTTATGAGAAGCCCAAGGCGAACATGCGAATTGTCTGTGTAAAGACATATATGTCACCAGGCGGGAAAAACAAATATCGGGAAAAACAAGTATTTAAGATTTGTGATACGATGGGCATTTATGCCATGGTATTGCAGGAAAATGAATACAAAAACAGCCGTCAAGCAGAGCGGGCAAAGGTTACAAACGGCGTTAGGTATGATGTTTTGCGGCGGGATAATTTTACATGTTGTATATGCGGGTTTAGTCAGGGGGATGGTGTAAGGTTACACGTTGACCATATCGTTCCAGTTGCACGTGGGGGCAAGAGTGAGTTGGAGAATTTGCAGACCCTTTGTGAGAGATGTAATAGCGGGAAAGGTGCGAAGTGTTAGCGTTCGATGAATGTGGCACATTGGGCGTCATCGTCGTCAATTACGGAGATACCGTTTGCCCAACAAGAGCCCTCGCGGTTGTAGAGGCATATTCGTGCACGGCAGGCGAGGGGGACGTTTCGCAGGTTGCGTGCGACAAGTTCTTCGGATATTTCAAACAGGTTGCCGTTTTCAATTATTAGGTTGTGTTTTAGCTCGTCAGACATATAGGATTCGCAATTGCTCTTTCGTCCGACAGAAACCAGCTTTGCCATGCAGCTGCACCCGTTGTTATATGTACAATCACCTTTGCGGCACCTTATTTCCATTTTACTATCATCTCCTTTTTTGGTATTATTGCAACAGGAGGGATTTTTCATGCAAGTTTTATTATTAAAAGACCTGGCGGGCAAAGGAAAGGCCGGTGAGGTGATTAACGTCAACGACGGTTATGGAAAAAACTTTATCATCAAAAACAAAATTGGTGTTTTGGCCGATGCAGGCGTTTTGGCGAGTGTTGCCGCGAAGAAAGAAGCAAATGCCTTTCACGTTGAGGAAGAGAAGAAAGCCATTCGTGAGGTTATTACGAAGTTGGAACCGACCACCGTTACATTGGTTGCAAAGATGGGTGAGGGCGGTAAGATGTTTGGCAGTATAACGGGAACCGAGGTTGCGCGTGCGTTGACGGAGGCGGGCTTTTCAATCGAAAAGCGTAACATCGTGTTGCCAGAACCAATTAAAACGTTGGGTACATATAAATTAAAAGTAAAGTTCTCGTACGGCCTGGAGGGCTTATTCACACTTTTGGTTAAGGAGTAAGTATGCAAACTATGACACAGGAGGCTCCGATTAAAATTGCGGGGTCTGATGAGTTGTTTATTCTGGTCTTGATTCCAAAGTTGCAGGGTTTTTCAATGCAGAATCCATATGAGTTGGATATTTGTGGCCGCACGATGCAGGGGTGGTTGGACAATGCCTTGCAGACGTTTCATTATCGCAAGGTCGAGGCCAGCACACGTGATGACATTATTACGTTGGTGCGCAGGAACCTGACCCGTCATAAGTACATTATGGTCATTTATGCGGACATGCCTTTGTTGCGTTCCGAGACGATTGAATCGGCGTTGTCGTTTGCGACGATGTTCGGCCACAGGGCGGTACGTTTGCCTCGGGGATGGTTATTTGAGCAGGAGTTCATTCGTGAGGCCACAAAGGTTGAGCCAGTTACCGCGCCAGATTTGATACCTGAAGATTTTTTGGCGGTGTATAATTATGCGCGTTTGGCCGATGCAACGCAAATCATGCAGGCGCGGATTAACGGTGGGCATTTGGCAAACGGTGTGCGGTTTATTGACACGTCCAATGTTCATATAGGGGCAGAGGTTGTATTGGAGCCAGGTGTTATGATAGAGCCAAGCACAATCATCAGCGGGAAGGTTCATGTCAAGTCCGGGTCACGTATTGGGCCGTTTGCAACCGTGCGCAGTGGCACCCGTATTGGGCGGAATTGCCGCATAGGGAACTTTGTAGAGATTAAAAACAGCATCATTGGTGATGGAACCAAGATTGCACACCATGCCTATGTTGGTGATGCACAGATTGGTGTTGATTGTAATGTTGGTTGTGGTGTTGTGTTTTGTAACTTTGATGGAAAACAAAAGCACAAGACGGTGGTGGGTGACAGGGTATTTCTGGGCAGTAATGTTAACCTGGTTGCACCATTGTTGATTGATGATGATGCAATAGTGGCGGCAGGCAGTACGATTACCGATAACGTCCCAGCGGGAAGTTTAGCAATCGCACGTGAACGCCAAACGGTAAAAGACAAGCGGGGTGGCCCCGCAACCGAGATAGTTAAAGAGAAGCCAAAGTTAGAATCAAAACCCGAGCCCAAACAGGAGCCAATTAGTTTAATAGCAGAACAGATGCAACGTGTTCGTGTGAACGTAAAGCCAGTTGTTGTGAAGCCCGAACCCAAGCCAGAGCCAGTTGTGGAAATTATTCCAGAGCCTGAACCGATAATTGAGGTCGTTGAACCAGAACTAGAGCCGATTGTGGAGGTAATTGAGGTTGTAGAGGTGGTTGAGGAGGTTGTAGTTCCAGAACCAGAGCCCGCGCCAATCAAAGAGGAACCAACACCAGAAGTTTTTAACACCAAGGAAGAACCAATTGAAGAAATCAAACAGGTGGAAGAACCAGAGCCAGTAATAGAAGAAGTTATTGAAGAGGTCAATGTTGTTGAAGTCGAAGAGGAAAGTATAGATGAACCCGAAGATGCAGATAATGTGTCCATGAGCTTTGAATTAGAAAATGACATATATGATGACGAGAATGAGGATGGCGACGGATACAGCCCCGCAGAAGTTGTATTTGATTGGGATAACGAGGATGACGTCGAGCCGTTTTACGAGCAAAGGTAACTAGCCAATTTCGATGTATTCGGGTAGCTCTTCTTCTATGTAATACCAATTTTCGGGGGTTACGCCCTCGGCATTGATTTTTAGTGGGTCCATATAAACAAACGTTCCGACGGCGGTGGCCAGTATTTTACCGTCGCGGTCGAACATTTTACCCTCGCCCTCGAAGCCGCGACTGGTTTCTTTTATCATTTTTGTTTCGCAGTATAGCTCGGCCCCCAACGGTACGGGCTTTCGGTATTTAACCTGTAGTTCCAATGTGACGCCCCATTTTTCGGGACGATGTATTGACATTGCGCGGCCGCATGCCTCGTCCAATATTGCCGCGGTCATTCCGCCGTGCATAATGCCAGGATAGCTTTGGTGTTCCGCGCGCGGGGTGAAGACAGTCAGCAGGACGTCTTCGCCCGATTCGTTTGTACATTCGTAAAATCGGGTTTGTATGCCCAGTCCATTTTTATCCCCGCACACGATGCACATGGCCGAGATATTTTGTTTGCGGTTTACTTTGTACTTCATAAGTTATATTGTACAGGCTTTTTGCGGATTGTGTGGTAGAATTTTAATCATGGGTGTTGCAAGACCTTTTTTGAAATGGGCCGGTGGAAAGGGCCAGCTTTTAGATAAATTTAGGGTTATGTATCCAGCGGATTTCAAAGTGTATATCGAGCCGTTTGTTGGCGGCGGTGCAGTCCTTTTTGATGTGATGCAAAGATTTAACATCGAAAAAGCCGTGATTATAGATATAAATACGGAGCTTATTAATTGCTATCAATGTATCAAGAAAGATGTAGCAGAAGTTATTAGAAGATTGGAGCAGTTGGAAAAAGAATTTAATTCTTTGGTTCAGTCCGAGTTTTATTACATGATTAGGAACAGATATAATAAAAACAAGATTAATGTTGAATACGATTTTGAAAAAGCGGCGGATTTTATTTTTTTGAATAAGACCTGCTTCAACGGGCTTTATAGAGTTAACAGCAAGGGTGAGTTCAATGTGCCGTTTGGCAAGTACAAAAATCCGAACATTTGTGACAGGGATAATCTTTTGTTAGTTTCAAAACTGTTACAAAGAGTTGAAATTATCCATGGTGATTACAAACAGTGTCGTGAATTCATTGTCAACAATGCATTTGTATATTTTGACCCGCCGTATCGACCGTTGACCCTGTCGGCGTCTTTTGTCAGTTATTCGCATTATAAATTCAGTGATGACGAGCAAAAGAAATTGGCGGCTTTGTTTTATGAATTGAACGAACGGGGTTGCAGGGTTATGTTAAGTAATTCAGACCCCAAGAACGCAGACCCAAACGATAACTTTTTTGATGAGATTTATAAAGGTTTTGATATTCAAAGAATTAACGCCAAGCGCATGATAAATTGCCAGGCAGACAAAAGGGGAGAGGTTACGGAAATTATTGTGAGAAATTATAAGAAATGAAAACTTTTAGCGACGGTAGTTTTTTAGAGTATGGACAAGGAAATTTTGACAGTCATTGCGTATTTTTGACACGACCGCAAAAGAGCAGGTATGCACCGAAGGATAGCGAGTATTTCCAGTTTATTGTTGATTTGGCCGAAAGGTTTGGGGTTGATAGAGTTTATGGAGATTTTGTTTTAATATATGAAAGCACGAAAAATTTTGCAGAAGATTTGGTGTTGCAAAAAATTGAAGAGATTTCGGCCGCATACGAGGAATTATCGTTGGATGTTTGTATTTGGTTCACCGTGTTATATATGGCTATGATAGCCGAGGAATTGAAGTTTAAGGCGATATTGAAAAAAAGAATAAAGAGGTTGGGAGTACATCAGATGTTGTTCGATGGATTTACACCAGGACAGGCGGCGGAGTTCAGCAAGGGAAGGGGATGGCGCGAACTTGATGAGATTTGCAAGCAGCGAGGTTTTTAATTTTAATTTTACTTGTCAAATGGTAGGGGTGGGCGTATAATAAATGGTATGACAGCAGGAGATTTCAGAGCAGGTAGTATCTTTAAGATGGAAGGGAATTTCTTTTCCGTGGTTGAATCGGCGCACATTCAACAGCCCCGTATGGCGGCTTTTGTTCGGGCGAAGATTAGGAATTTGGAAACCGGGGCGGTTCAGGAGAAGCGTTTTAACGTGGGCGACCATTTCCCAGATGTTGATTTAACACGGAAAGAGCTTTCGTTTCTTTATAACGAGGGAACAGTTTATCATTTCATGGATGCCGAGACATTCGAGCAGATGCCAGTTGACGAGAAGATGGTTGCCGATGCGATGCGTTACAACACAGAGGGTGTTTTATTTACCTTTACATTTGCCGACGGCAAGTTAATACAAGTTGCGGCCCCAACATTTGTAGTTATGGAAGTTGTAGAGTGTCCGCCAGCAGTTGCGGGTGACACGGCGCGTTCAGCATTGAAAAACGCAACGTTGGAGAGCGGTATTGTTATCAAGGTTCCAATGTTTGTTAACCAAGGTGACAAGGTTAAGGTCGACACACGTACCGATTCCTATGTAGAAAGGGCATAATACAGGATAATGAAAATCTATGGCGACTACCACACGCATTCCGAGTTTTCAAGGGATGCCAGTAAAGAGGCAACAGTAGATGCCATAGTTCGTGCCGCAAAAGAAGTTGGATTACATGAAATTGCAATTACCGACCATGGCCATGCGGCCTTTTCGGGTGTAAGGACAAAGCATTTTCCCCAGATAAAAGCATTGGTTGAAAAGGCCGAGCGAGAGCATGGGATAAAAGTATTCTTTGGCACCGAGGCAAATGTAACGGGCAGTGATGGCAGTATCGATTTGGCCGAGGAGAACCGTCGTGATATGGACATTGTGCTCTGTGGATTTCATCCGGGGGCAAAGTCAAAGAATTTGAAACAATTTTTTACTTTTGTTATTCCAAATTATATTTGGATGTTTTTGCGTTTCATCCCGCGCGGCAGGAAAGCCAAGAATACAGAGATAATGAAGCGCGTCATCGAGAAGAACGACATTGATATTTGGGTTCATCCGAATTCATATTACAAGGTGAATGTTGTCGAGGTGGCCAAGACGTGTGCCGAGCGCGGAACATTGTTGGAGCTTAATGGCAAGCGCATATCTTTTCGACCGATTGATTTCGAGCGTGCATTGGCCGTTGGTGCGAAATTTGTTATAAGCAGTGATGCCCACGACCCAAAACATGTTGGGCGGACAGAGCGGGCCGAGGAATTTTTGAAGTACTGTGATTATAAAGATGGAGACATCGTGAATTTACATGGGCCGTTTCGCCGCGGTCAGGCGAATTTATTGGCAAGCATAGAAGCAAAGCATGATGAAGAGGAGGCGAGTGTAGCCCCGTCAGGTGACCGTGCATGGAAGAAGCAAAAGGCCAAAGAAAAAAAAGCCGCGAAAGAAGAAAGTAAAAAAGCAAAGAAAGAGGCCAAGGAGCAGCGCAAACGCGAAAAAGTAATAAACAGGAAAAGCGATTAAGCGGAGAGTCCCCGCAGGCAGTATGGGTGTACCGAATGAATTTTATTGACAGCATAAGAGAAGAGATACAAACCCAAGAGGGTAGTGAGGTTGCCCGTTTTGTTGTTGATACCTTTTTAAGGTGTGCCAGCGGGAGCATGAAGAGCGGCTATCACATTGAGTTTAGTTTTGATACGTATGAGGAGTCGGTGGAGCTATCGGAAATTTTGGCTATGTTCGAGATGTTGCCAAAATTGATGGGGAGGAATGGCAAGTTTATTGTGTACCTGAAGAGTGGGGAGTGTGTTTGTTCGCTCTTGGCCCTGATGGGTGCCACAAATTCGTTGATGATGTTGCATAACGAAATTGCCTTGCGTGATGTGCGAAACAATTCAAACCGTCGTGCGAATTGTGATACGGCAAACATCGCAAAACAAATCGAGGCCGCAGCCACCCAAGTTGAGGCCATTCGCAAAATCAATGTCTCATCATTGTCCGAAAAATTGCGTGAGACGGCACAAGCGAGACTGGCCCATCCAGAAGCCAGTTATGAGGAGTTGGCCCAAATTCTGGGGATTACAAAGAGTGGCGTAGTTAATCGGTTGAGGAAGATTACCGAAATTTAACGTTTTCGGAACCTATCTTTTCGATGATTTCTTTGACCACGGCTTCGCATTTGCGGATTTTCACATTATGATTTATTAATTGTCCATTTGAGATATTGCGAATCATAACGGTCAAGTCGTCTCCGCGATAATTGTGCAACAGCACATTGATATCGCCATGCAGGTGTTTATCCGCGGCGTTGTATCGCAACCATAGCTCGGTGGCACCCATCGCGTCATCAATCATGGATTTAACTTCGGTTGCTTTTTCCTTTGATAGAGTGGTTGCAGACGGGGTTGGGGATGGTTCCTCGTGAATTGGGGTTATGTCGTCGGCCAAGATTATACTGTCTTCGCCATCACGCATAGAGAGTTTCCCCCGTATTTGTACAACCATGTCTTGTTCGATTCGATGGCGGACTTTGTCGTAAATGGCGGGGAAGAGCATGACTTCACACCCACCGTACATGTCTTCGATTTGCAGAACGGCCATTTCGCGACTGGTTGCTTTGGTCTTTAATCGCTTTATCCCCGTGATAATCGCGCCCATTATTATTGGGGTATTATTTTCAAATCCAGGGGCGTGTTCTTCTTCGACCTCGTCCTCGCCTTCTTTTGCGCGTGCGATGAACCGTGTGTCGAATGTGAATTTTTCAAATTCCTTGGAATAGGATTCCAGCGGATGGCCGCTTAGATAAATGCCCACGATATCTTTTTCGTATTTCAATTTTTGGAAATCATCGAATTCGGGCATGTCGGGCAGGGCGACATCTTCCTCTATGGCCGTTTCGGTGGTTGCCAGGTTGAAGAGTGACATTTGGCCGCTTTGTGCCGCCCGTTTGTCGGTGACCGATTGGCGGATGATTGCCGGATAAATGTGCAGGAGTTGGCTTCTTTTTCCGAATGCGTCAAATGCCCCCGAGAGGATGAGGCTGTCCAATACCTTTTTGTTCAGATATGTTGCATCGACGCGTTTGCAGAAATTTTGAAAAGATGTAAAGGGCCCGCCACCCGTTCGTGTGGCGATAATGTTTTCGATAACGGCCGTGCCAACATTTTTTAATGCACCAAGGCCGAAACGTATGGCATCGCCATTTTCGGTTTTTTCAACGGTGAAATATGTTTGTGATTTGTTGATGTCGGGGGGGAGGACTTCGGTACCACTGCTTCTTATAGAAACGATATAATATGTCATTACATCCCATTTGTTGACGCGGTGGTTCAGGACAGATGCCATGTAATATGGGTAATAGTACCGTTTCAGGTATGCGGTTTGATAGGAAATATATGCATAACATGCGGCGTGCGATTTATTAAATGCGTATCCCGCGAACTTTGCCATTTTGTTAAAAACGTTCACGGCAACGTCTTTTTTCACGCCTTTTGCCATGGCACCGCTGATGCCCATTTTTTCATCACCGTATACGAAAATTTGTTTGTGACGGTCCATTTCGGAGATTATCTTTTTCCCCATAACACGGCGAACCATGTCGGCCTGGCCCAGGGAATACCCGCCCATAACACGGAAGATGTCCATGACCTGTTCCTGGTAGATAATTGCACCATACGTAGCCTTTAGGATTGGTTCCAACATAGGGTGGTCATATTTGATGGTTTTTGTACGGTCGTTTTTTGATTTACAATAGTCGGGAATCATATCCATCGGCCCAGGGCGGTATAGGGCAACCGCCGCGATGATGTCTTCGATAGTTTCCGGCTTCAGGTCTTTTAGGAATTTTTTGAACCCGCCCGTTTCACATTGGAATACGGCATCGCTGTCGCCCTCGGATAGCATTTTATAGACTTCGGGGTCGTCGTACCAGGGACTGCCCATTGCATTGATGTTCGTTTTGCGGTCATAAAAATCCAGTTCCACACCGTGGTCGGCCCGAAGTGCCGCAAGAGTCATATTAATATCCGTCAGGGTAATCAGACCCAAGAAGTCCAGTTTTAGCATTCCCAGTTCCTCGACCTCTTTCATGTCGAATTGGGTTGTGATATCCTCGCCATTTCGTTGCAGGGGGGTGACGTGCCCGACAATTTCTTTACATACGATGACACCACAGGCATGTGTGGAACAGTTACGCGGAAAGCCCTCGATTTTAATTGCAATGTCAACGATTTTTTGAATGTCTTCGTTGGTGTTATAAAGTTCGATAAGGTCGCGGTTTTTTAACTCGTTAAGTTTTGCTTTGTCTTTGCGGTATGCGTCCAGGATTTTTTCCTGGTCCATTTCGTTCTTGTCCGCCCAATCAGAACCCTCGCGCGGGTCGAGAATTTCCTTGCGGTCGAATATATAGGGCAGCATAGGGGGGCGCATAACCTGGCTGAATTGCATTGGTTTTGTTATTTTGTCGACCTCGGTATATGGGATTTTGAAAACACGGCCGACGTCCTTGATTGCGGCCTTTGCCGCCAACGAACCAAAGGTAACGATTTGACAGAATTTTTCATTGCCGTACCGATTGCGCACATATTCGATTATCTCGCCGCGGCGGATATAACAAAAGTCCAAGTCAAAGTCGGGCATAGATACACGTTCGTTATGCAAAAACCGTTCAAAGAGTAAGTTATATCGAAATGGGTCCAGTTTAGTAATGTTCAGGGCATATGCGATAATCGACCCTGCACCCGAGCCACGGCCAGGGCCGACGGCAATGTTATTGTCGTTTGCGAATTTCATCAAATCCCAAACAATTAGGAAATAATCGGTAAAGCCGTTTGAATCAATCATGTTAAATTCATGGTCATAGCGGGCCTGGATTTCCGTGGTGATTTCGCCGTAACGTTCGCGAAGGCCGTTTTCGACCAAGCGGCGCAGATACGTTGCGTTGTCGATGCCTGCATCATTGTCAAAAACGGGAATTAAATCGGCACGGGCAAACGGATGACAATCACATTGTTCGGCGATTTTAACGGTGTTGGAGAGTGCCGTTGGGGCAATTTCACCAAAGAGTTTTTGCATTTCCGTGGCCGATTTCAAATAAAATTCTGACCCAGGGAATCTCATACGGTCGGGGTCATCGATTGTTTTCTTCATTTCGACACACATCAGGACGTCTTGCATCTCGGCATCTTCGCGATTGACATAGTGTATGTCATTTGTCGCGACCAGGGGAATGTCCAATTCCGCGGACATTTTAATCATTAGGGGATTTGTCTGGGCCTGTTCCGGCATGCCGTGGTCTTGCAGTTCAATATAAAAGTCGGGGCCGAAAATCTCTTTACAACGGAGGGCGTATTTCTTGGCCTCGTCATACATGCCTTTCATTAGGTAATGTGGGATATGTCCCCCAAGGCAGGCGGACAGGGCAATCAACCCATCGGAATGTTCGGCCAGTATATTGTAATCGATTCGGGGCTTGCCATAAAATCCGCGTGTCCACGCGATGGTGTTTAATTTACATAGATTTATATATCCCGCATTATTTTTGCAAAGAAGGACAAAGTGCGCCTTGTGTTCTTTAAAGTTTTTTTGGTCAATGTCGTCGACCATATAAACCTCGCATCCTATGATGGCTTTTATACCTTGTTTTTTACATTCTTTGTAAAATTTGTATGTTCCGTACATGTTTCCGTGGTCGGTTATGGCAATTGCGGGCATTCCGTGTTTTTTTGCCTGTTTAATCATGACGCTCATACGTGCGCCGCCGTCAAGAAGACTATACTCGGTATGGTTATGCAGGTGTACAAAAGTGTTTTCCATTTCAAACTAATATAACTTATACTGGGGCAATGGCACAAGAGCAATTAAGCGGAAACGGCGAAAAGTTTGAAACTGAAATGATGCAAATAGGGCGGAAGGCAGAGCAGGCGATTGCCGTGCTGTTGGCTTCTGTTGAAAAAGAGGGAAAGCCCCTGAACACCGAGATATATAAACGGTGCCAGGTCGAGGGGATTCAACATGCAATTCGCGTCATTCGTGGTACGGATATAGCGCGTGATGATATGGAGATAGAAATATTGCGCGAAAACATGGACCGTCATGGATATGTTGGCATCGACGGCGGGAAAGAGCGGGAATTATCACACGAAACCAAGGCCGAGATTGAAAAAGAAATGAGCCACGTAAAATCTACGGCTACGGCAAAGGAACAAAAAAAGGAAGAGATGCGGGAAAAGGATGGGGCAGAGGTTGCCGCAATGTGTGAAAATGCCCAGTCGCGCGCAAATTTTGCCAAATGGGTGCAAGGAACCCTTTGGCCCGAGGACGGCCGTGAACCCGACCCGACCGAATATCAACGTGCAATCAACGCAATGCAATGGGTAGGAACAATAGGGGTCAGTGTCGCGGATAAACAGGTCCAAGGTGTTCCCGATGAAATAACGTTCTATTTTACATTCCATGATTATCCATCCGAGCAGTATTTGATATCCAACCTGAATTATCGTAACAAGGAATCCATGCCCGAACATATGTTGCGGCAACAAGACCAACAAAACGCCCAAGAAGCATTCATGGCGGGCGGTGAAAAGGTCGCGGGATACGTTGGGCCATCGGGCGCAATTAAGAACACAGGCGAGCAAAACCAAGAACAGGCAACAGATGCAAACGGTACCCAGCCAGACGAGGGAAACAAACAATGGCCGCCAAGGATAAAGGATACCTTGGGCAAGTTGGGAATGGATGTCGCAGGGATGGAAAAAGGTCAATGGAACCGAAATGAAATGTTCACAAATTCAAACTTTGATGTTGCGCGAAATGTCCTGAACAAAGAACGTGACATCAGAAACACCAAAGTCATGGACCAAAAAACCATGCCCCAGGCACGTGCAAGAGACCTGCGTTCCGAGGCCGAGCCAGAGCGTGAAATGACCATGTACGGTCGTCCGGCATAGCTTTTTATCCGTCATCGGGCACTAAAATTGTCGATTTGGGCCCCCAGAGGGGTCAAAACGGTACCAATTTAATGTTTTCACTTGCTCGGCATGTTTCCTCGCTGTATAATGGTCTATGTGGCATTTGCACATGCTACTGTCATTAGGGAGGTTAGCTTATGGCTACACTCGTAGTCAAAAATTTATTCAAACATTACAAAAACGCAAAATACATTTCCGCCCAAGACATTAGCTTCCAAGTTAACGAAGGGGAAATCTTTGGGTTCTTGGGAATCAATGGTGCGGGAAAGTCGACAACGATAAAATGTATCACGGGTATATCACCAATAACCGCGGGCCGCATAGAGGTTTGCGGGCACGATATTCGTGAAGACGCATACAACGCAAAAAAGAACTTTGGCTTTGTGCCAGACAACCATGCGGTGTATGACAAGCTGACGGGGGTTGAATACATTAACTATTTGGCCGACCTGTACAAGGTCGAACCCGAGGCCCGTAAAGCTACGTTTGAAAAGTTGGTCAAGATATTCAACATGGAGAACGCGGTTCATAACCAGATTATGAGTTACAGCCACGGTATGAAACAAAAAATTTCCATCATTGGCGCATTGATTCATTCGCCAAAGTTGTGGATTTTGGACGAGCCTATGGTCGGTCTTGACCCCCAGTCTATTTTCGAGGTCAAGAATTACATGAAGGAATACGCCAAGGCGGGGAACAGTGTTTTCTTTTCCAGTCACAATCTGGACACCGTCGAGCGGCTCTGTGACCGTGCGGTTATCATCCATGGTGGTCGGGTCATTCGGGATATCGATTTGAATGAATACCGCAAGACCGGAAAAAACCTGGAAGAAGAATTTATCGCCATGACCCAAGAGGCGACAACCATACAAAACAAAGAACGTGCCGCATTACGTGCCCGTGAAGAAGAATTGGCAAAAGAACACGGAAAAGCCCGTGCATCAAAAATGATAATGGCCGAAGTCAAGGACACCCTGGACACCGCCGTCGCCGCAACGGAAAGCGCGGGCGGAGAGGGGGAGTAAGCCTATGAAATCGGTTTGGACCCTTATAAAATTACAATTCAAAGCGCGCGTTGCCCTGCAAAAAAAACGCACAGGACGGGAAACGGCGAAATTTATACTATTACTGGTTTTGGCTGCGGTCATATTCGGCGCGTTTATATTTGCATATTATATGCTGGCCAACCAATTCGTGATGGAGCGCGGCAGTCCCTTTGACCTTCGCCGTGAATTCCTTATCTTTACGATTTTGGGGTTCCAGGCAATACAAACAATATTCTTGGTTCCCACGTTGGTACGGAAATTGGATATCAATAACGAACGGGAATTGTTGTTAAAGTTACCCGTTACCGAGCGTCAGATTTTCATGTCAAAAATATTCGTTTCGTATTTGTTTGAAATCCTGTTCGCTACTATAATCCTGTTGCCTATTTTGATTGCCTATGCTTTTGCCGCGAATATGGCATGGGGATTCGCGGTCTATATTCCGTTTATCCTGATACTGGCCCCTGTTTTACCTTTCTTTATCGCAACGTTGTTGCTTTACCCAATGCAAAAACTTGTTGCCTTTATGCGCGTACGCGCGATTACAACATCATTGGTTTATTTGGTTGGTTTGGTTCTGGCCATTATCGTTTACATGGAAATCGTTAACCAAATAATGTACGCGGTGGTAGACAGCGGTCAATTCACCGAGGCATTGCGCGAGAATGCGGAAAGTATCCAAAATGGTGCGCGATGGTTTTTGCCCCAATGGTTGTTTGCAAACATGATTGACACACGTTGGTATACGGCATTATGGAGTTTCTTTGCCGTTATTGGATTGTCCGCGATTTTAATGGTCATTTCATATATCGTTGCGGGAGCAAATTACAAAAAGACCTTTGCCGATGAACGCGCACAAAAAACATCTTTTGCATGTAAATCCACATTCACGAAACGCCACCCATTTTATGCATCCGCCAAAAAAGAAACATTGAACATAGCACGCAGTTCAAACTATACCTTTCAATTCTTGATTGTGGTTGTCCTGACCCCGTTGTTTGTATATTTGGTTTCGCGGGTAGCAATGTTCAGTTCGTATCAAAATTTCCGTAACTGGGGTGGTGCGGTCGAGGAAGCCAACGCCCTGACGTTCGGTGTTTCCATGTTCGTCCTGTTGATACTGTTGCCATTAAGTAGCAGTTTCGCGGCAAGCAGTATCACGCGAGAAGGGTGGAATGTCTATCACACGAAACTTATTCCTGTTGAGTTTAGGCGGCAATTGCTTATCAAATCTTTGGTTGTGTTCGTTCCTATCTTTATCTCGATTGTCGCATCGGTTCTGATATTACGTATTCCATATAATCCCGACCCAACCGGTGGGTTTGCATTGTTGCAATATATCTATGGGTGGGATGCGTGGTATCTACTCATATCTGGAACTATGCTGGCTGTTGGTTATATTTGCATGGGGATGTATCTAGACCTGCGTGCGCCATTATGTAACCAAGTTGCGGCGGGAGAGTTAACAGGCAGCACCAAACACATCAACACAATTATGATAATCGGTTTGGTTGTCGGTGGATTGGTTGGAATGTTCACCATGGCGGGCGAGTATTCCTCGCACCTGGCCTTGGGGCCCGATTGGTTAAGGGTGGTCAGTCAAATTGGTAACATGATACGTCCAATATTCTTCTTTGGGGCAATTGGATTTGGTTTGATATCGGCGACACTTCTGTTCGCGCATGGACCTAGACGGTACTATGCGTTGGAACAATAGGGGGTGGACATGAAAAAAATTATTCTTATACTCCTTTTGATTTTGCCGATATTGATTACGTCACTTGCATTTATGATTGCGGGCTTTGTGGGACGCGAGGTTCAAATGGTTCCAATCACAGGAATATACACATACAACGACCGTGCGTACGAATTGGGGGTTGAATCCACCGATGCGGGATTGGAATTCATAACATGGATGCGCGAAGGTGCAACAATAAACCTTTTCGAGTTCATTCGTGTTAGTCCCGACCGTGCAAACCCAATAAACCTGCGTTTTGACGTGGTGTACGAGGGTACCGCAACCCCGACAACGGCCGTCACCGTTACAGGGGGCGTATTGCAAATGGTACGTGACCCAGGCCGAGCCGTCGAAGTCCACGCCAGCGCGGGGGGAGACAACCTGATGATTTTGGTAATATTCCAGCCAAACTAGGTACAAGGTAAGTAAAGTAGGGAGAAATCAATATGACCAAACCAATTAAATGGACGATAATTGCACTGGCCGCTATTGCGGTTGTGTTGACACCGATTTTGGTAATCTTTGTATTCGGAGACGATGACGAAGCAACAGAGTTTTCACTGGTAAGACCTACCAGCAGTATGGTATTCAACTGGGATTTTGAACGTGATATCATGTTGCCGGCCATAGCGGGACTAGAGGAAGATGACACCCTTCAATGGTCGATAACGGCGGGTTCCGAATTTGCACTGATTAACGCCGCCGATGGATTATCATTTCGGTTCTTGGGTCCGATTGCCGACTCGACCGAGGAAAACCTGACATTCCGCGCCGATATCACCCGCGGAACAGAGGAATTTTACCTTATATACAACTTGCGCGTGCGCAACCCACGTATGCCGTTCCTAGACAGGATTTTCAGTCCAAATCAATCCGGGCGAATTTCCCACCGTATCCAAGGTATCGCACGCGAGCGTGTGTTCGGCCTTTACGATGTCAACCCAACGGGCGGTTACACACGTTCGGGTGACGTAATGCAACTGGCATGGCGATATGCGGGGGAAGTTATCCTATCGGCATACCTCCAGGAACCTACGGGAACAAACACGGATGGAACCCCTATTTGGCCGACGAGCGGTAACGTTGATCCGGAAACCGACGATGTTTTGCGTTTTGAATTTGACGAAGAAGCAAACAGGGTAGACATTGAATTTCACGGTGTAGGTGTACGGCGTGTCCTTATAAGCGGGCATTCGGTTGCCGACCCAAGCAGGGTTGTTACATACTCGTATGTTTACGACATCCGCGATGCAATAAACGCATTTACATTTGACGATGTCAAAGCCGTTGAATTCAACGCACGTATGGAATACATCGTTAATGGGGTGCGCCTGCCTTGCGGACGGCAACTTATCGCGCCTTTATCTGAAACCGCATTCACCATTGATGATTTTTACATCCCTGGGCGCGAGGGGCAACTGAACTCACGACGATTTGCCTTGGAGATATTCCACATACTTGACACCGCGAACTTTCCGCGTGAAATAATCGCGACCGAGTACCTGCGCGAATTCTGGCGTTGGTCACCATCTTTCCGTTACCGTGACTTGGTAATCCGTGACAACATGCAAACATGGGCCGAGGGGACATGGTTCTTTGGCAACGTTTTTGGTAACGGCTTTACCTTGGATGCCACACCTTATGCGGCACACATACGCGAAAACACCTTGCAATCACGTGTATTCCCAATGACGTCCGAGCGTGGTTTTGAATACGGCGCATACAGAAATGTTCACGGTATGGGATTTGACGGATTCGGAATGGAAAATGACACAGGTCGCAGGGGCCAGGGCTGGGGCGAAAAATTCTCGTTCCAAATGCTTGCAAACCACACAACCCTTGATAACATTCACCTGATTGGTGACAACTTTGTTCACCCAAGTGGCCGCCCAACACGGTTGAACGACTTTGTTGTGAAATCGGTATTGGGAACATCGAATATAGGCGGCCCAGGCGAAGACGACCGTGGCAACGCAAAACCATTCCAAGTAGGACTAATGGCACACACAGAAGGTGTCATAAACGAGGGCATGTATAACGCAGGTCACAGGGTTCAAAACAGTATCATCGAAAAAGGCCTACACCTGATTACACCAAGCTATATACCAAATGCAGAACACCCATTTGAAATCGACACAGTTGTTCTGCGTTACGCGGGCTTTACCGCGGTTTATGGACGTGGATTTGGCGGACGCGAGGGTGGCCGATACCTCCGCAACAACAATGACCAAGGCATGGTGGACGGTGTGTATGAATACGTCGACACAGACTGGACAAATGTTGGCCAACAAATGCGCTTTGGTAACTTTATAACTGTTCGTAATATTTTGGTGTACGAAATCTGTACGGCTCCAATTATTCTGGATGAGAACGATGGTGGAACATTCTTCCAATTCAAAGGCAACAGCAACCACTTCTATACCTGGATTCGATTACTTGACCTGGTCTTCCCGGATTTCAAATTCCCAATTGTTGGGCCATTTACGTCCATGACAGTTGCCCATATCTCGCAAATTGCCCAAGACCTTATCGAGGAAACTATTCTTCGGGGCGAATACAGCAATGCCGCCGTTCCCGATGGCGTGACGCACCGTGTTTCATTGCCGCTGATATCTGTTGGCAATTACGCGGGCAACTATTGGCGCAAAGAAGCCGACGGGTTTGACATCAATGTCAATGCACATGTGCTTGATGTGCCTGTGACGGTAACAATCCCTGGCCAACCCCCCGTTGGATATATCCTGCGTGCAATGTTCTTTATTCCAAATGGGTCACACGTACCAACTACCCAGGAACAGGACCGCGCCTTTGCCTATGGCGGAATCGCGGACATAATACGCAGCATGAATATCCGCAATCCGTAATCACACGTATATCAAACCACATAAATGACGATAACCCTCTTACATTGAAAAGGGGGTTATTTTAATGCTAACGGTAAAAGATTTACAGAGTCTGAACGAGATTCTGGTCCAGGAGGAATTGTTACAGGCAAAGACAAAAAACTTGTATGAAATGGCGGAAGACAAAAAAATCGCAGCAATGTTAAAGGAAATAAACAAACAATCGCTGACAAATCACAAAGAAGTATTAACATTCTTGGAAACAAATAAAAAATAAAAGGGAGAGAATTAAAATGGCATACGATGACAAAATGATAATGACGGATATACTGACCCAGCTAAAGTTCCTGGGCACCACATACGGCACCGCAATGAAAGAGGCAAGCAACCAAGAGTTAAGAACTCTCATCGCCGAAAAATCCCAGGTCATGGGTGAAAAACAATTCGCGGTGTTCCAATATATGGCGAAAACAGGGATGTATCCAATGGAATATGTTGATGCGGACAAAATCCAAATGGCAATCGATAGTCACGCTGGATGCGGTTGTGCCTGCAAATAAAACCTACTGGGCATACCGTCGCCGCCATCTGAACAATCCGATGGTGTAAATCGCAAAACATACGGTAATGGTGAACATCAACCCCGCAATCATTGTCGGGGTTGCGCCCATTGCGGCCACGAAAATCAACAAACCACAGGCAACCGTGCGCCCTGCCGATATCGCGGTTTCATAAAAGACCAAACTCTCCATGTAAAATTCCGTGCCGCCCCAATACTTTGCCGCGGACACACGTGTTGTAACCTCCTCCATATCGACGGGGGTGCGCAGGGTGATTAACACAGCTTGGAATATTACAATCGTTAATGTGGTTATCTCCCAAAACAATACCGCACCCGCTAAAATCGACAACGTGGCGGCGGCGAAAAAGAAACCCGACCGAACTCGGCTCGGACTCTTTTTGTATATGATTACGGAAATAATACTGGTGGCCGCAAATATACTGCCAAAAATCCCCAAACTCAAATTATCTCCATGCGTAACCAAAATCATTATGGTAATCCCAATCCCCATCGGTATGGTCATTCCAAACACGAAAATCACAAACCAAAGGCGCATTGCTGGCCACATGAAACTACTCTCGCGCAACGCACGAAAATATGCGCGCATTTGGAACTTGCGGCTGGTGGTTCGTGGAATATTAACGAACAGGGTAGAAATAAACTGGCCGACACAAATGACCAATACAATAACGGAAGTAATAAAGAGGCTACCTTGGTCAATTATCAATCCGAACGTAAACGGAAAAGCAATTTGTATCATACCGCGCAGGGCCAACTTCCATGCCATGAATGTCTGGGTTCGCTCGGTCTTTAATCCCGCCGACATGATATAGTTATTTGCCCCGTGGAACAATCCCGTAATTGCGCCCCAAACGGCTCCAAAGAGTATATAATGACTGCCCAGCAATTCTGGCTGTAACACCACCACCAATATAAAGGCACAAAACAGGGCCGACGCAACACGTATAATCCAAATCGGCGGAATACGCTTTGCCAACATCGCCGACGGTACATACATTAAAAACAAAAACAACATGTCCAAGGACGCGAACAGGGCAACCGACACCAAATTCCCATCCGACAGAAAAAAGACCTGGGCCGCCAAAAATACTGCAACAAATAAAAACAGGACTTGAAAACACGCCCCGATGGTCAACATTGCTATGGCATTACGCCTCTCGGCATTAGGGCTATCTTTTGCGGACGACATAGATGCAATTATATCACACCTTTCCCGACTTTGGCAGGTGAATTATCAAATCACCATTCTCCTCTCGCACCAAAACATCGGGCGCATTTTTAATTTGGACATGAACCCGTCCAAACCGTAATTTGACTACCTCTGACTGCTGCCTGGCGGGTTGGGGGGTGGGTGCCTGTGGGGTAATTGGAATGGGCAATACCGTTCTATCTCGGTCAATGTAACCATGGCCGACACGAACAAAATTGCTGTTCTCGGATTGGCTTGTCGCAAAAATTTCTTGGGTTCCATTTGCACAAAGTTTCATGATTCTATATATGAATTAATGAAAGTACTTGCCAATTTTCCAAATGACGTATATAATACTTATGTTGTATATGCGCCCGTAGCTCAACTGGATAGAGCATTGGTCTACGGAACCAAAGGTTAGAGATTCGAATTCTTTCGGGCGCGCCAAATAAAAAACGACCTGTGTACGGGTCGTTTTTTGTTTGGCTATTCCTTTGAATTTTTTCGCTTTAACTTGATTCCAAACAGCGCATATAATATCGCACCAACCATAATGGCAACAATGAGGGCCTGGATTACTTGACCGACAACTGGGCTCATCTCTGGTGGGGTGCGCTGTGCCAATACGTCGTTGTTTCGGACACTGGCCCCTTGGATTACTGTCGTGATTTCTTCTGTGTCATAATTCGCACGGATGAATACCAATCGGAATGTGCCGTTGCCGTCAACCCTAAATGAATATTCGCCGAACGCATCAACGGTAACGGATGCAATCATCACATCATCCTGCCACAGTTGTACGGTCGTACGAATACGTGTACGGCCGGAAATCATCAGGGGGTTATCCATGTTAAAATGCACTTCGGCGTCACTGTTGTTAACAACTGTAACTTCGGATATCTCGGTGTTGTATCCCGCAAAGATACTTTCGACGCGGTACGTACGGTTATAAACTTGGTAAAAGGTAAAATTCCCATCCGCATCAGCGACAGTGGTTTGCACAATAACATCAGCAAAGATAAGGTTAACCGTTGCCCCTGCGCGTGTCGTACCGCTGATTGTAACTGGGCTCATTGTGGTGTGGTTAATTGTAATACTCTCACGGTCGACCGTGAACGGAATGTTGACTTGGCGGTGGCCTGCACGCTCAAAAATAAGGAAATAATCACCGTCCAACAACAAATTATCAATCGAACCAAATGTAAAGGCTGCGGTAAACCCCAAGGCCGCCTGGAAGAGAGTACGCCCGTTCATATCGCGGATTATGGCTGTGCTGTTTTGCGGCGCGGTTACGGACAATACAACGGCGGAGGACAGGTTAATTGTGTCCAGCATCGTCAATTCAACCCCCATCTCGACACTCCACACAGGGGAGAGTACAGACAGGAACCCATCCTTTTTCACGCGCAAACGATAATCTCCGGGTTGCAAATTCTCATACACAAAATACCCTTGGGTATCGACAAAGATGCTGGTAACGAATGCCATGTCTGTTGGGTCTAAAATCTCGATAAAAATATCACCGACCGATGACGGCCCCGTCACGGTAATCTGACCTGCAATGCGGTTGACCTGGTGACGCGCAAACAGGGTAATCATCCGTGCCGTCCCCGATGTTATCCCCGCTGGCTCACCTACAAAGCGGTCGGTATACCAACCAACGAAAACAATTGGGTCGTTTGGCGGCGGGAATCCGCCCATATCAAATCCCTCGCCAACTAAAACCCTGTCGACCAATTCGCCCATGCGGGTGCGATATTCAACAAAGAAAAGGTGCTTTTCATTATTATCGTACGGACGGTTTTCAATAACAAAGGACGCCGAAAATGTTTCACCCAAAAACTCAACTTCTAACAAGTAGTCCCCAGGCAGCAAACTCAAACTCTGGCCCGCAAACAATGCCGAGCCATTCAACAATCCAACTTGACCTAATGTTACGATATTAATACGCTCTGGGAATGCAATCGGGTTGCGGTTGATAACTGGGGTGCCAATCGCATTGTCACCGATAATGTCGGCATCGGCATGTGTCCCCGATTCCACAAAAACATTGTACCCGCCCGCATTTAACACATGGTCGATAAAGAGGGAAGTGTTAAACACATCACTGCCTATCGTTTGCGCCAACAAGATACCCATTAACCCTTCACCTGCTCCGAAGATACTTGCTCGCCCTATGCCTGGCTCACCAATGACCCAGTTATTGGTGAATGTAGGCGGGGTAGTTCCCCACGAAGAACGTCCAGAAAACTGTCGAAATGATGTTCCCCCTGGTGAATCTGGGTGACGTGTTGTAAATGTGAAATTATTTTCAAAGGTAGTAGAGCCAGCATGCTCCATAAAACTGGCTGTATTTTGATTGGCTCCGCCACGTACTGTGCCGCCACTAAAGCTATTACGGACTACTACGCCTGTGGTGAAATTAGAACCAACCAAGCCCCCCACGTCATTGTGGCCCCAAACATCGGAAACTGACCCGACATTTTCAATCAAACCGCCGTGTTCAATCAAACCAACGGCTCCGCCAATCATACTGCCATTTGGGGCAAAACCAACCGTCGCACGAACAAAAGAATTACGCAACGTGGCATTACCAACCATAAACCCAACAATTCCGCCCATCATGGAGCCGCCCGAGATACCAATATGAGTTCCATTCGCGCTTGTCACCGTTACATTGTCAACCAAACTGCCTGCCGACATTTGGGTTGCCACACCACCTATTCCCGTATTATGAATGCCGCCGCCTTGACCTTGGGCCGTTAAATGAACATGAGGCACAATCGCACCCGCGTTGCCTCCAATCAATGTTCGTCCCGCTTGGTCTGCACCAACCTCTAAATTCAAATTACGTACGGTTCCATGCAAGTTACGGAATAACCCATTATAAAGGGCCTGTTGTCCTGGGCCACCTGTGGCTCCGCGGTCACCCGCCAACCCAAAAATAGAATAACCTTGCCCGTCCAATGTTCCGTGGAAATCAACTGGTCTCCATCCACGGTGACGTGATGTCGCGGGCAATCCACCGCGTCGGTGAAAATAATCGGGAATAAACCCTGGCACTTGCGGTTCTGTATCCCATGGATTGCCGCTGGTCAATAAACCTGTAAATTCATTGACCTGGGCCATAGTCAATCCAATGCTATTGGCTTGGGCTTCGTTCGTTGGCCTGTTTTGTCCTGGATAGGGCATACGTATGTCATTAACCAATCGGAAATTGCCGTTTGATGGATATCCGCCTGGCCGACCGATTCGGGTCAATCCTACAAAGCACGAAATATCCGTCCAAACGGTATCATCCGTTTGTTCAATTGACTGTCCTTGAACAGGCGCAATTGATGACACAGAGAACACAACGACACCCGTAACAAACAAGGCGATTAAAAGAAACGAAACAAAGAGTTTTTTCATTATGCAACCCTCCTCAATAACCGTGCGAATGTCGCTTCGGCCGTTGCACTATCCGCCATGTCGCGCATCTGGTCTTCAACACTTACAAAGTGTATTGAACCCTCGTTCGGCATGAATCTTTGGAAATCGGCTACCGCCAAGGTTATCCCGGCGGGCGACAATGTTCCTGTATTGGTGACCAGTGAAAAATCTGTTGCCAGCAAATCCATGGTTTCCGAATCGAACGCACCCAAAGTTGTCAGGTGCTGTGCGGGGGACAGAGGAATAGTTATACGCACATTAGAAGGCAGAGCAATGGGCAACTTGAAAAACTCAACACCCTCATGTGATGGGCCGCGAAAGTTAAACAAACCCATGCCTATTGTCTGGTCGTCAATTTCAAAAACGTAATGGTCTGCGATTGATTTTTCCATCCATGTGTAAAATTTCAAGAACCCGCGAATAGTCAACGTCAGGTTCTGGGGTCTTCGCATCGGGTCGCCTGGGTGATACTCTTTCAAGTTAAATGCAATCCCCATCAACGTGTTCTCAAAAACCAAATTCTCTACTATAACATCTTGTGCTTGGGTTGTTTCTGGACGAACTTGTGTATCTTTGCCGAACGTTCCATGGGAATCACGCGCATCACCCTCGCCCAAGAATATTCCGCCATATCCCGCATTACGCAGAAGCGAGTTGCGAATATGCACATCATGTGTGGCGTAATATCTATCCGTGCGATACCACGATGTAAACTCTGTATATGCGAATGGTACTGCTATCAATGCGGATGCACCCTCGACACGGCTGTATTGTAATGTTGTGTTGCTGTGCAACTCAACCAATGTTCCGCCATTCAACAACATGTTTAGGTCGTTGCTGTTATGCCCCAAAAACCTTACGTTGGTAATAACAACAGGAATTGTTGGCGGCCTGCTGGTCCCGCTTGGGTCCCAACCGTTGATGATATCGGACTGAACGAATGTAAAGAACGTTTCCAACAAAGCAACGTCAAATCGGGTGATATCCATGCGGAAATCGTTACCGTATATTCCGCGGAAGATACGTTGAACAGACGTAAATTCCATATCGTTTTGTAAAACAATATTACGGCGTGCCATGTTTGCAACGTCAAATTCGGACACGGTACGAACGTTTGCACCATACACAACATTAAATGTAAACGATGCGGTGGCATACGGCTCCGATGGATTTGTAATGACGGGCATCTGATATGCCCCGCGTACGGTAATCGTAACCGCATGACTTTCGTAATCCCCATCATAATCGCGCCCGTCGTTAAAATACGCTGGGTTGAATGTGACAACACCTGTTTCTGTCACGGGTGCCAACAATGGGTTGCTTGACTCGAACAATACCGCGGAACTGGCCCCTGGTGCCAACACAACTTCGGGGTTCATCAAATGCGTATATGCCTCGCCTTGGAAATTCATCGCCCCTGTCACATAGATATTTTCAAATCCGCGGGCATGACCCGTACGGGAAATAGGCAGGGTAATGCTGCTCGCCCCACTCGCTACAACCGTAACGTTGATTATAAACACGTGTGATATTGGCTCTTCGCGATGTGCAATCGTCAATGTAATTGTTGCGGACACGGTGTCGTGGCCCGAAATCTGGACACTGTTAAATTGCGCCAATCGATTTATAAATACGGCGGCTGGTGCGCTGCTTACCCAATTGACATCATACGCACTGGCAAAATCCACTGGCCATCCTGCGGTACTGAACGCAACCATACTATTGGTGCCCAAACCCATTGTCATACTGGTTGCATTCGCCGTGAACACCGCTGGGTTCCCGTCAATCTGTAACGTAGTATCCGGCAGGGCAACATTCGCCAACGCACCCATAGTAGACGTAACGTCAACCAACGCAACATCACCGCCCAGGGTTATCTCCAACGTAACCATCCCCGCAGATGTAAATACAATATCATCACCCACAATAGACGCAATAGGACTGCCTATGTCATTAATGATGTTAAATGTCGGTTCACCGTCACGATTCACCAACAGGGGAATGGTGTCCGCCAACGTAACCAAGGGACGGTCAACATTAAACGAACGGCCCATGAACAACAAACTCAACTGTTCATTGGGACGTTGAACAACCTCTATACCAATTTCACTCCTGTGTTCGATATTGTCGGCCGTTTGCATTCCGCGCATGATTATACTGGTCACACCGATGTTGACGGCCTCGACGACCGCTTCAAATGTATAAAAACTGTCCGTATCGGCGGATGTACGTTGCCAATGTTGAACAACCTCCATCACATTAACGTCGCCTGTCTCGATTGCTGGAACTGTACCCGCCAATCCGTCACGTGTTTCAACGCGCGCATGAACGGTCAAACGGTCTCCTGGGTACATAACATCTTGGTCGCCCTCGGTCCAAATGTCAAAGACCTCTAAATACAACGAATGTACCGTAACGTTGGTAATCGCACGCAAATGCCCATCAACGGTCGTTGCAATGACTTGGGTGGTGCCGTTCGATACCGCCGTAACTCGCCCGATATTATCAACCGTTGCAATCCCTGGGTCTAACGACTCCCACGTCGCCATTTGGTTTGTGGCATTCGCTGGATGAATTTCGTGCAACAACTGTTGCGTTACGTTCAATCGGTCAAAATGTAATGTCGTACGGTTCATGGATATGGACAACACCGAAATATGCGGCGGCCGCACAGGCAACAGGTCAATCAAATTAAACGCCAGCAAATGCAAAATCACCGGCAATAATAAAACAAGAACAATTAACTTTTTCTTCATTCGTCCAAACCCCTCCTACCTGTCCAATATGCGGTCGAATTTTTGCCCCAACCGTGAAAATAGTGCAAGGAACCCAACTCCCGCAAAACAAACCGAGATTACCAACGTAACCATCAACGCGGTGACCTCGCCAACTGCAAACGACAATATGGCGGCAATAAAGCCCAAAAACAACGCACCCAACAAACCAATGAAAACCGTCACAGACATATTTCCATCATTCGATATGGAACCATCTTCGTGTAATTCTGGGTTTCTGACATCGGCATTAATTGCCAAACATATCTGTGCAAATCCAAATGCGATGGCAATTAACCCCAGCAACAACGCATGTCCGGCTCCCAGCAAATTAAATACAATCAACACACCAACGGCCGCCAAGACACTGGGGACCAACGCAATGAACGCAAACATTACCTTTGACAATATATACTTGCGCGGGGAAACGGGATACAATCGCAGAAGGAAAAACGCATTCCCCTCACGCGATATTGAAGTTGCGGCGAAACTCGTACTCACCACGCCAAAGATACATATAACAAACACACCAATCGCAACGGCGGCCAAATCACCAATCAAATCAAAAGATATCTGGGCTGAACTGCTCATCGTCAAATAAACCATCATCGGGGTAATGATAATAAATGTAAAGTACTGGAACAAATACCCGATGTTACGGAAAATCATTTTGAACTCGCGCACGACTAGGGACCAAAAAAACGGCCGAACCTTATCCTTTGCGTTGTTCTGGATATATTCACGGTCTTTACCAATCCCAATCTCCATCATCTTTTGGTAAAAATAATGTTGAACCAACATCAAAATCCCAAACGAAACACCAATAACAATCACCAGCCACAGGATGTTCAACAAAACATTATGCCAAACCAAAATGTCGGCCATCCACACGGATGTCGACATAACCCCGCTCAACGCGACAATGGCATTTATCAACTGATGGTTAACGTTAAACGAAATCCCTGTCGTAACGTCAATAACACCATCAATCAATCGCATATATCCCCAAAAGCCCAAAGACATAATTACAACAAACAACGTTAAAACCAACCAAAACTTGTTGGACAAAAACATCTTGATATAAACACAAAGGAACGATAAAATCGCTCCCAAAGAAAATGCCAACAGGGTACTGAATATCGCAACTAACGGCACCAACACAAAGAACATCGTTGAATATCCCAACATGAATCCATAAATGTTAAGGAGAGGCAACAACAACGCCAACCCAAACACTAACTGGCGGATAAAGATATAAAACAACTTACTTAAAAATAATGTCCGCGGATGTATGGGGTACTTCATCAAATGTGCATTGATTGTCGGGCTAAAGAATATTTTGACGCACAAAACAACACTCCAAACAATCTGCAACAAAAATACCAAAAACAGGGTAAAGACCAATAACTCCCACTCATTCCCGGTTTGCTCGAAATTCACAACCAAACTGTGAAAGAACAAAATAATCAACGACAACATCATACCGTTAATCGCCAATCCGAACAGGGCACTAAAATAACTGCGCTTGCCGTCTTTGTTGCGGCTGCTGTTCAAATTGTTATGGAGATTAACATATGTTAAAAAATCAGACGCCATTTATATCTCCTCGCCGTTTTTTGCCTTGGCTACCAACGAACGGAACTCGTCCTCCAATGTGTGCTTTGCTTTTTTGTTAAATTCAATAACGTCAATCTCTTTTATCATCCGTCCGTTGTGAATAATAATCGCACGGTGACAAATACGCTGAACGATGTCCAGGTTATGACTGGAAAAGAAAACGCTGTTGCCCTCGGTGGACGCATTTTGCAATAACGACAAAACTTCCTGCTGACTGTCAACATCCAAACCGACCAACGGCTCGTCCAACACCCACAACTTTGGATTGTGAATGAAACTGGCCATCAACGCCACCTTCTGCTTCATCCCGTGACTGTAACCTTTTATCTGGCGGTCAAATGCGGCCTCAAGGTTAAACAGGTTCAAATACTTCTCAATCAACCGTGTGCGGTCTTCCATATTTACACCATACGCATCGGCGGAAAAGTTAACATACTCGCGCCCCGTCAACTTTTCAAACGTAACGTGGTTATCTGGAACAAATCCAAAGTTACGCTTTGCATTTAACGGGTCTTGGCGTACATCATGCCCGCAAATCTCAATTGAACCTTCGTCAAATGTGTGCAATCCGCAAATAGACTTCAACATAGTTGTCTTGCCCGCACCATTCATCCCCAAAAAGCCAACGACCTCGCCGTCATTAATCGAAAATGATATCTCGTGGTTGTGCCAAACCTTACCTTTGTTGTATGTTTTACACGCACGATTGACCTTTAATACTTCTTTTGTTTCCATATCTATAAAGAATAGCATATGCAAAAACTTATTGCAATTTCATTCAAAGCTATTGACACATCTTTGGGCAATATTGTATATATAGGCTAGGGATATGAAACAAATCGCATTCATCGCAAAAGGCGCAACCGTTATGATGATGCATTCGGGTTACCGAATGTAGATTTTTGTATGCGAATCTGAAATAACAAACAAATCTGCCTCGGTAACCCGTTAAACGGAAAAACCACAGGGGCAGATTTTTTTTGCGTTGTTTCATAATCCAAATCAAAAATTAAACGGAGAAAATAAAAATGAAAAAAACACTAGGCATAATTTTAATCTTGGCGGTTCTAATCTTACCCGTCACATTCCTGACGGGGTGCAACCGCTCCGACCTCTACATCCTGCGCGTCGGCGCAACCACCTCACCACATGCAATAGTATTGGAACAGGTCCAGGATGAATTAAGGGAAGCGGGCTTCGACCTGCGCATAACCGTCCTGTCCGACTTCACAACGGGAAACCCCGCACTCGCACGGGGCGACCTCATTGCCAACTATTTCCAACACCGCCCATTCCTCGAAAACTTTAATGCAAATACGAACAACAACCTGCAACCCCTCGCTGGAATCCACTTTGAACCCCTCGGCATCTTCCCGGGCCAACGTGCATCAATCGCCGCCCTGCAACCTGGCGACCGCATAATCATCCCAAACGATGTAACGAACTATGCACGCGCCCACACTCTTTTGGCCGCCAACGGTATCGATGTTTCCCAATTCCAAATCTATCCTGTACTCGCATCCAACCTAACAACACTCCGCACGGATGCCGCACTCGCCGTCATCAACGGAAACTGGGCCTTGGGCGCGGGAATTATTGATTTGCGCCTGACCTACGAAACCCCTGAACTGGGCGAACGCTACACAAACATCATTGCAATCCGCGACGGCTACCAAAACCACGCGGGGCTGAACGCACTTGTCACGGCACTGCAAAGCGACCGAATCCGAGACTTCATCCTAAACCGTTGGAACGGTGCAATTGTTCCGAACTTCATCGGCGGTGGCTTCTAATGAACGACAACATCATCACGGTTGAAAACCTAACAAAAGACTTCCGCGATACACGGGTTCTGGACAACATCTCTTTTGAAATAAAAAGGGGCGAAATCTTCGGAATAATAGGGCCCAGTGGCGCGGGCAAGAGCACCCTCATCAGATGCCTAAACATGCTTGAACGTCCAACATCTGGCAAAATCGTCTTTAATGACGTTGACATCGTCCCCCTGCGTGAGCGACACCTCGCAAAAATCCGCCAACAAATCGGCATGATATTCCAATCCTTTAACCTCCTCGCCCAACGCAATGTTTTGCGGAATGTACACTTTCCATTGGAGGTCGCGCGGAATAAAACACTTGAAACCAAAACCCGCGCCTTGGAACTCTTAAATCTCGTTGGCCTATCTGACAAGGTTCGTGAATACCCGCGAACCTTGTCTGGCGGCCAAAAACAACGCGTGGCAATCGCCCGCGCGGTCGTAAACAATCCCGCGGTTCTGTTATGTGATGAACCAACATCCGCCTTGGATGAAAAATGCACGGACGAGGTCTTGAACCTCCTCCGTGACATTAACGAAAAATTCAACCTAACAATCATCATAATCACGCACGAAATGTCGGTAATCGAAAAAATCTGCAACAGGGTAGCCACAATCGAAAACGGCAAAATAATCGAAATACGGGGGGTGAAACAAAATGGATAACGTCGACACATCACAAATAATTGCCGCAACCTTGGACACCTTGCGCGTAACCCTGATTGCCTCCGCTTTTGCGTACCTAATCGCAATACCTCTGGGCATCGCTCTCGTCGTCACCCGACGGGGCGGCATCTACCAAAACCGCTTCATCAATATACTCTTGGGCACATATGTCAACATTACACGGTCGATACCATTCCTGTTGCTCGCAATCTTCGTCATCCCCGTGACACGATTCTTCATCGGCACCGCCCTCGGCTCAACCGCCATGATTGTACCCTTGGTCATCGCCGCCGTTCCATTCATCGCCCGCCTGGTCGAAAACGCACTCCTCCAACTGGACAAGGGTTTAATCGAGGCCGCTAAATCCATGGGTGCCTCCCGCCTGAAAATCATCTACAAACTCTACCTGCCTGAATGCCTGCCCGCAATCATCCTAACGGCTGGGGTGTCGGTGGTATCCATCCTCTCATTCTTTGCCATGGCGGGAATCCTGGGCGGCGGGGGACTGGGCCAACTCGCAATCGACTTCGGCTGGGCCCGCTTCAACAACGCGGTTCTCTTCCTCTGCATCGCAATCCTCGTCATCCTAACCCAACTAATCCAAGGCACCGTCTTCCTCCTAAACAAACTCCTCGACCGCCGATAGCATATACTGACGCATGACCTGCAAACCAAAACAACTCTGCGATTTCTCCGAATGCGACCTGCTCGCCATAACTACCATAATCACCCGCGAAATCGCCAAAGCAGTAAAAGACATTGATGTATTAAACGCCGTTGGTGATATAGTAACGGCCGTAGGTGCAAATATAACCGTCTTGGCCAACCAAAGGGACCGCTGCGCCAAAGACATCCGCGTCAGCACAACTAGTTAAAATTAATCTGATACTCGTCCGGATTGTAAATCGTTCCATGCATCGCAATATGAACCCCGGGCTCAATGTTCCCAAAGGACGCAATCGCAAAACCCAAATTAAACGCGGCATCGGATAACGGCCCTCCAACCAAAGGATGAAAAGACCCTGTAATAATAATTTTCTTGGTGGTATTCTCTCCCAGGTAATTCTTAATATGCCGCGCCGTCCCCGTAATGGTGTACAAACCATGCGTCACCAAGATATTCTCATGGCTCGACTCCATAATCTGCTTAACGATATTTGCAACATCTTCCTTGTTAATCTCGCGGCTGTCTTTCATAATCGCCTCACCTGACACAACGTCAAAGCTCGGTTTAATATACTTCTTCAAATATTCAACAATAAATGAACGCTCCAATGGAACAATCGAATCTTTAATAATCGACAACTCACCGTCAATAGTTCCGCCCGTCGCAATGTGAAAGACCGAACTACTGGTTCCAACACCCGCTTTAATCTCGGTCGTCAACAACTGCTTGTTCTTTTCAACAAAATCAATCTCATCAAACAGCGGGCGAATGGTCTTATACAACCGCTCGCACTCTGGCGTCGGCTCGGCTCCGCGGGGCGATGTATTAAACAACTTCATCCCCAACTCGGCCTCTAATTGCTTTATGCTCTTGCTGACATTCGCATGGCTGGCCAAATTCAACAACTCGGCGGCGCGGCTCATATTCAATGTCTCATACACGGCAAAAAATGTCGCGTACAAATTATAATTCCTTGATGTATCCATACAATCATTATACACACTGTTCCAAAAATTCACAATAGATGTGAACAATAGAATCTTGCCCTTTACCCCAAAAGGGCATAATATAAGGATATGAGCAAGAAAAACACAAACATCGAACACCTGTCGGGTAACCGCAGATTCTTCGACCCAAACTGTTTGGAACGGGCCCCGTCTGGTCTACTGGTTCCAAAACCAATCAAATCGATGGAGATTATAAACTTCGGCGGCACGGCCAACTCTGTGATAAACCCAAAATTCGACGGGGTAGAGGTCACGACCTTCCCATACTACCGCGACCTTCTAACCGACCAACGTCGTTATGTCCTCCCGGATTACAAAGACAATATCTCATTCCGCACGGTAGCCGCAAAGAACAGCACAGATATCAGTGAAAACGACATAACCCTCCTGGCCCAGGCGGTCAAGGTCAGTAACCAAGAAACCATAATAATCAACTGCGGCCTGTTCAACATCGACAAACTGCGGTCAAATCTGGAAAAAAAGCTCGAGGGCTACATCTCCCACAAAAAAATCGTCCTCTGGGGCTCCATGCTATCACCCGAACTGGCGCACTCTGACGCCCCCGCAAACTTCGGCGCGGCGGTCGCGGCTGGCCAACTCATAAAACCTGGCATCGTCGTATGTATGCGTAACGGCGTCATGAGTTCCACTTCCGACTTCCGCTCACTCGCCGAACAACGACTGGCCGATGACGGTATCGCAATCTTCGACATGGGCGGAACAATAGAAGGAACTTGGAATGCCGCCGCTGACACGGCATCAACCGTATCTGGCGTGAACTCGTTTGTCGAACAATATATCCGCTCACAACTGCGAATTGTCCAAGACCTGCGGTACAAAGAAATAATACGTATGGACAGCCGCGACCTCAACGACCTATGGCGTACTCAATTGTTAGAGAGCATCTCGCTAGAGGTTCGCGGTGTCATAGGCAGCGACGGAATAAAAACAATGAACACCAAAAACTTTGTTATTCCGCACGGTACGTATACAAAGGCGGAAACGGCGCGCTTTGTCATGGAACACGTCGACGCGCATGTTAAAAACGCAACAATCGTCTTCCTCTCTGCAATGGTTCCGCTCTCATACGGGGCATATAACGGGGATGCGGGCTTCAACGTCGGCTACGCTCTCATGGCCTCGACCATGTTGCCGCCGGGGGTATATATTTCTGCCAACAGTCGCATCTACGACCCCGCTTCCACCGACAAAGACCTATCCAATGCACGGTTCATGAACCGCAGGTACGCCCCGGACGAAGAGGTCATTTACCGCCGCGCAATAAACAGCTATCCGGCCAAGGACAAAGTGGTAAATTTGATAAGCCAAATTCTCGGCGAAATGACCGACAAACAAATCGAAGACATCAAATATATGAACCCCGATGAACTCAAAAAGTGGGCTTTTAACAACGATTTCGCCAACCCCTCATCCCGCAAATAAATCTTCTTTTTCCACAACCCATAGTAGAATGATTTGACTATGTACACAATACGTAATAGGATTGGACTATAGGATTGTGCACATAAGGGGATTTTACATATGAAGAAAAAACTTGTCATAGTGATGCTGGCGGTCACCGCGCTTGTAACTGGGCTGATTTTTATAAATCCACCCGCTGCGGCCCCAACAACTGTGTCGGCGTGGGCGGCCATCGGCGGGCCTGGGGTGGCTGGCTCCGCAACCAACCCAATCGGAATTTCTGACGTAACTGGACTGAATTTTATATCGACCCAAACACGCGCGGGGCAAACATTCGGGGCCACCGAATCCCAATCACAACTGCATGTGCGATTGCTCAACGATATAACATTAACCTCATGGACTACGACTGGACTATTTAACGGACACTTTGACGGCGCGGGCTTTACCATAACCCTCCCATCACAAATCACACCGCACAACGCCCACGTCGGATTGTTCGGCGTGCTGGGTAACGGGGCGGTCATCCGTAACCTCAACATCGCGGGTAACGTCAACACATGGACGGCACCAACTGGCATCTACCGTAACGGGGCATTGGCGGGGCACATCAACGGCGCGGTAATCGAAAACGTTGTCAACCGCGCAAACCTCACAAACGTTCCAAACACAACAACTAATAACGCAAACGCAACGATGCTGGGTGGTATAGCGGGTTGGGCCAGCGGCGGTTACCAAGCCTTCAACATCGCAAACTACGGAACCTTGCGCTATGTTAACAACGATGTCGCAACAATAGGCGGGGTTTTCGCGTTCTCTGGTGCGGGCATGCTCGTCAATGCATACAACCAATCGGATATTGTAATCGCATGGTCACCTGGCGACCCTCCAATCCTGACGGGCGGTATCGGTGGTGTAATAGGGGGGTCAAATAACCAGGTTCGCCTTGAAAACGTCTTTAACCGTGGCATGGTGCCACTCGCGCACGAGGTCGGTACAACAACCCCTCAAACTGGCGACATCATCGGCTCGGTACACGACCTGGCGGCCAGTACAGTCACGGCCAACAGCATCTTCGGCTACACAAACGGCAACGAACACGTTCCACTCTTCGGCGGCACGGCATCACGCGTTACATCATCTGCAACGGGAACAACTGGCGCGGGTCTAAACGGCGCATTGAACAGTCACCGTGACGGGGTGCCTGCAACAATCTGGTTCGGCGGAAACGTCACCGCACGCGCGCGCGTTGCCGAATGGCCATGGACAAATAACCAAATGACACAAACCCACAGTCTCCGCATCCGCTTTGAAACCGAGGGCGGTACTCCGCAACCCGCAACACAAACGGTAATGTCGGGCACGGGGAACATCATCCTGCCATCCGCCATGACAAACGGCACCATGGTCTTCGCGGGATGGACATGGTCGGGCGGCACGGTCGCAACGACTGGCTCACTCCTAACCCTCAACTTCACAACTGACGAAATCCTCACCGCAAACTGGGACCCCGCGCCAATTATCACACCTGAAACATGGCTTGACAACCACCGTACCACCGAATGGGAAACCGTCGGCACTACGGGGGTAGCGGGTTCATTCACAAACCCATTCGTAATTGCAAACGGTGCTGACTTGGCACGCATCGCCTACCGCTCAATCGAACACGGTGACACCTTCGCGGGCATACACTTCCGACTTACCGCAAACGTCAACCTGACCGACTATATATGGATGACCCCTGGCGCGTTTGCTGGAAACCTGGACGGCCGTGGCTTTACAATCACATTGCCAAACCAAATCAACCCAATCGAAACGGGCCTTGTTCCGCACGCGGGGGGCTCAATCGGTCTCTTCGGCCACCTCGACGGGGCACTCGTCCGCAACCTTACAATTAACGGAACTGCGGACACATGGCCAACCGACGGCATCTTCGTAATCGGCGCATTGGCGGGTCACGCAAGAAACAGCACAATCGAGAACATCATAAACAACGCAAACCTGACAAACATCCCATCGACCGAGCCAACCGCCCAAAGCACAACCGTCGGCGGCATCGTCGGCTGGATGCAAGGCGTGTTTGCGGCCTTCAACCTCCGCAACTACGGGACAATAACTTTTGAAAACGACATCCTCCGCACGGTCGGCGGCATCTTTGGCCAGGCCGGGGCAGGGGTACTAATAAACAGCTACAACATGGCCGACCTCACACTCACATCAACACCTCCAAACCCACTCCGCACCGCGGGCTTCGGTGGAGCTATTGGAATGGTAAACGGCCGCCTATACATGCACAACGTATTCAACGTTGGCGATGTGCCGCTGACCACCGTCCAAATGGGTAACGTAATCGGACAAATCACCGATGGCGCGAACATCATCGTAACCGCGAACAACGTCCACGGCACCGACGACTTCCTCTTCGGCGGCCCTGGTGCGGCAAATATGGTCACAACCAACGTATCTGAAATCACTGGCACCTCACCCGAACTCTTCAACCAACTCGAATCTCACCGTGCCATCGACATGCCCGCATCCATCGACCTACCTGGCTTCGGCAACATCCCCGTCGCTGGCCGCGCTAACTCATGGAATCCACTTGGAATGGTTCCTGGACTGTCAACTGTGCGAATTATGTTTGACGGCATCACCGCCCCAACTCAATCGGTCGTGGCGGGAATTGGTAACCTCATAAACCCAACCATCCCAACAATAACGGGGCAACACTTCGCTGGCTTCACATGGCCTGGTAACTCAACCCCCGTCGCGGACTTAACAACACTTTTATGGAGTTCCGATACCGTCCTCACCGCGGTATTCACTGACGCAACTGCAACTATCGCATTCGTGCCTGGCACGGACACAACGGGAACACCTCCCGCATCATTCACCCACACAACGGGCGCAACCCTACCGACCGAACGTCTGCACAACCTCACCCGCCCAGGGTGGAGGCTCCTCGGCTTCTTCACCCAACAAACCAACGGCGAAATGGTCTACACGGCTCTCGGCATCTTGGTCGACACATTTGGCGGCTTCGGCACGGTAACCCACGGCGCAACAATCAACCTCTACGCACAATGGGCAATAAACTCGGGTACCGTTGTATTTGACGCAAACCTGGGCACGGCCTACTTCACGGGCAACCTGCCTGTCGAATTCGCCCATACAACCGGTCCATTGCCATCAACACAACGCACCCACACCCTCAACTCCGAAACCCACACCCTCGTCGGCTTCTATACCGTACCTGGAACAATGGGCGGAACACGCATCCTCGGCCCAACGGGGGTACCTGTAAACGGAATAATCCTTCCAATGAACGAACACAACGGAACGGAAACCCTCTTTGCACGTTGGACACCAATCAACGCGGCCGAGGCAACTATAACCTTCAACGGTGGCTCATACACAACTGGTAACGCACCCGCATCATTTACATTTGTCGAGGGGGTCGGCCTGCCCGAAACAATAACCCACACCCTTGAACGCGGCGGATGGCGCCTGCTTGGTTTCTTCACCGAAACGGTCGGCGGCCAAATGGTCTACACGGAAAATAATGTACTGTCCGACACATTCTTTGGGTTCGGTACAATCACGGACGGCCAAACAATCACTCTGCACGCACGATGGGCAATAAACACGGGTACGGTCGTATTCGACATAAACCTGGGTACGGAATACTTCTCGGGTAATGCACCAACCGAATTCACCCACACAACTGGCATCCTCGAACAAATCCAACGCACCCACACATTGGCCTCCGCAACATACATCCTGCTCGGTTTCTACACGGCACCAACGGGCGGCCTGCGTGTAATCGGGCCTGACGGCACCCCGCTAGAGGGCGCGCTTCTCCTCATGCCAACACACGGCGGAACGGTAACCCTGTACGCACGATGGACGGCCGACACGGGCGGAAACAACGGCGGTGGCGGCGGTTTCCTCGACGGCATCCAATGGTGGATGTACTTAATCCTTGTCGCATTGATTGTTGCGGCCGTGGTCGGAACATTGATAATCGTCAACCGTATGCGCAGGCGACGTGAAACCGAACTCGCCGCACGTGAACTTGCCGCGGCATCCTCACCGTCAATCGTGGCATCACCCGTATCACAACAACCGCAACAGCAGGCACCTGCGCAACAACAAGCTCCCGCGCACCAGCCCCAACAAAACAAACCCGCAAACGGTTCGCTCAAGAGCCAAATGTCCCAACCACCGGAAGGAAAAAAGTAATTGAAAAACATAGACGTCATCAACATATTGATTAACCACTTTACGCGCCTACCTGGCGTAGGCTACAAATCGGCCGAACGCTACGCATACAAAATCATCGACGCTGACGATGAATTCGTGGCGTCCTTTGCGCGCGCAATGCTGGATGTAAAGGCCCTTGTGAAACTCTGCGACCGTTGCGGCAACTTCTCAACCGACCCCGAATGTGCAATCTGTATGCGCCGCGGCATCGCCGACACCATCTGTGTCGTGCGCGACCCAAAAGACGTCATCGCCATTGAAAAGAGCGGGGCATACGGCGGCTCCTACCACGTCCTCCACGGGGTAATATCACCCCTGGATAAAAAGGGCCCAGACGACATAAACCTAAAATCACTCATCATACGTGTCAGGGACGAACAAATTACCGAGGTCATCATTGCAACCAACCCGGACATAGAGGGCGAGGCCACCGCCAACTACATCGCCGCACTTCTAAAACCCTCGGGCGTCCGCGTAACCCGCCTGGCCCAGGGACTCTCGCTCGGAACCAACTTGGAATATGTTGACGAGGTCACTTTGGGCGCGGCTCTCAAAAACCGCACCTCTCTCTAATCTGTTGGACTTTTTCGCACCATTTGGCTATTATAAGGTTATATGGAAAAAGCAACTGTACGCGACTTAACGGACAATCTACGGGGGAAACGCGTATTGCTGCGCGCCGACTTAAATGTACCTATGGGCCGCGGCGGGGAAATCTTGGACGAAACTCGCATCACTGCATCCCTCTACACAATTCGCTATCTTCTTGACCAGGGCGCGCGGTTAATCGTAACCTCCCACCTCGGTCGCCCAAAATCAAAATCCGACACACACCTGTCACTCAAACCCGTGTTCGACCGCCTCGGCACACACCTGCCGGGTGTCAAAATGAAATTCGTCACGGACACAATCGGCAAATCTGTCGACGCCGCGGTAAAATCACTTCGCAACGGCGAACTCCTCATGCTCGAAAATGTGCGGTTTTATAAAGAGGAAACTGCCAACGACCCCGCCCACGCAAAAAAATTGGCGGCTCTTGCCGACTACTTCGTCAACGATGCATTTGGTGCGGCCCACCGTGCCCACGCATCGACCGAGGGCGTCGCCCACTACATCCCCTCCGTGTCGGGCTTCCTACTTGAAAAAGAAATCAAAATTCTGGGCGAACTAACCCGCGCCCCAAAACGCCCGCTCACCGTAATAATGGGCGGCAAAAAGGTCAGTGACAAAATCGGCGTCCTCAACTCCCTCCTCGAAATTGCTGATAATATATTGATTGGCGGGGGGATGAGCTTCACTTTTACAAAGGCAAGAGGTGGAAAAATAGGGAACAGCATCCTCGACGAACCCTCTCTCGACTACTGCCTAAACGTTGGCCTCTTGGCCCGCGAACGGGGCGTCAATCTGGTTCTGCCAATTGACTCGGTCGTTGCCGATGCATTCTCAAACGATGCAAACACCCAAACGGTTCCCGCCGACGACATCCCCGACGGGTGGGAGGGGCTCGACATCGGCCCCAAAACGATAGCCGAGTTCGGCAAATACCTGGCAAAGAGCGGCACCGTCATGTGGAACGGCCCCCTCGGCGTGTGCGAGTTTGAAAATTTCAGCCACGGTACACGGGGCGTGGCCCAGGCAATCGTGGAAACCGAAGCCGTCAGTATCATCGGCGGCGGCGACTCCGCCTCTGCAATCGTCAACATGGGACTGGCCCCGCGCTTCACCCACATATCAACGGGCGGCGGCGCAACGTTGGAATATCTGGAAGGAAAAAAATTACCCGGGGTCGAGGCTCTGCTTCCATCGGGCGCAAAAATAGTCTAGAGGAGATTAAGATATGAGAAGAACATTATTCGTAGCCAATAGTCTAGAGGAGATTAAGATATGAGAAGAACATTATTCGTAGCCAGTTGGAAAGCAAACATGGGCAGCCAAGCCGACGTCCAAAAATTCTTCACGGAATTTCGACCCCTGGCGGCATCATTCACGCACGAGGTCGTACTATGTCCCAGCTTCGTCTTCATCGACGTGGCATCACGTGCAATGCCCTCAACGGTGAAACTAGGGGCCCAAGACGTCAGTCAATTTGGCGCGGGCCCGTATACCGGCGAAATCCACGCGGGGGTTCTTTCTAACTTCGGCGTCAAATACTGTATCGTCGGTCACGTCGAACGCCGAACTGCCGGCGAAACGGACGAAATGATAAACAAAAAGGTCAAAAACTGTATCGCCAACGGCATCACCCCAATCATCTGTGTGGGCGACACCCTCGCCGAATACCAAAACAACATGACCCGCGTCGTAATCGAACGCCAAATGCGCGAGGCTCTCAACGGCGTCAAAGAATTCGACCGCGTCATCTTTGCCTACCAACCAATCTGGTCGATTGGAACGGGGCACTACACATCGGGCGAATACACCGACCTCATCATCGACTTCATGCGTAAACACATGCAAAAACTCACGGGCGTACCAATGGCTGGAAACATAACAATGTTATACGGTGGGGGAGTAACATTAAGCAACGCTCGCGAATATCTGGAAAGACCGGAAATCGACGGCATCATGTGGGGACTGGCAACAACCAAGGCCGAGAACATCGCCGCATTCGTAAACGTCCCATTCACACGAAAAGGCATGGGTGCTAAATAACCACGAACAACTAACCAAGAGGTGCAAATGTTAAACAAAACTGTACTCTGTATTGTCGACGGTGTTGGGGTCGCCCCCAAAAACGACGGAAACGCCACCCGCTTCATGGCAAACTTTTGGAACATGTACGACACCCTGCCATCACTAAAATTAAGGGCCAGCGGGCACGAGGTCGGTCTCTCGGACGAACGGGACGCAGGCAACAGCGAGGTCGGCCACAACGCAATCGGCGCGGGACGTGTCATCAGGCAGGGGCTCTCGCTCCTAAACGACACCCTCAAATCGGGCGAGGCCTTTACAACCAAAACCTGGAACACCCTCATTAAAAATGCCCGCTCGACCAAGCTCAATATAATAACTCTACTCTCGGACGGACGGGTCCACAGCGACCTCGCCCACCTCTTCACGGTTCTTGAACAATGTGCGCGGGAGAGCATCATCGTCTCAATCCACGCCCTCGCCGACGGCCGCGACGTACCACCGCAGAGCATCCTTTCATTCATAAACAAAACTAACGAGTTCATCGCCGAATGCGGCGTGGACGCAAAAATCGCAACCCTCGGCGGACGGGGCAGGGTTCTCATGGACAGGTACGAGAGCAACATTCCAACAATGAAACTCGGTGCCGAAATGCTCACCGCAACGGCTGGTACACGCGTTGCTGACCTCGATGAACTGGAAATGGTAATAAAATCCGAATACGACCGCAACCCAACCATGACCGACGAATCCCTCCCGCCATACATCATCGACGTGGATGGGGCGGTAAAGAACGGGGACAGCATCCTCCTCCTAAACTACCGCGGCGACCGCGCAATCCAAATGTGCAAAATGTTTGAAACTGGCGAATACATCCCAAACTCACTATATAAAAAATTCGACGACTGCTTCTTCGCGGGCGCACTCCAATACGATACCGAGGCCTCTCTTCCCGAAAACTTCCTTTGCCCGCCACCCGTCATAACCGACACCCTAACTGAACACCTCGTTGCAAACAATGTCCGCCAATTCGCAATCGCCGAAACGGTCAAATTCGGACACGTCACCTACTTCTTCAACGGAAACCGAACCCTCCCATTCGATAAAAAACTGGAAACATGGATAGAGGTTCTCTCCGACACCGACCTCGGCACGGCATTCAACAAACGCCCCGAAATGAAAGCCCGTGACATCACCGCCCGCGCAATCACCGCCATTAAATCGGACAAATTCGACTTTATCCGACTAAATCTGGCAAACCCCGACATGGTCGGCCATACCGCCGACATCGACGCAACTATCGCGGCCTGCTTGGTCGTGGACGAATGTGTAAAACAACTTGCCGACGCCTGCCGTGCGGCGGGCGCAAACTTAATACTTACATCCGACCACGGCAACGCCGAGGAAATGGTGGAACGCGACAAACCAAAATCATCGCACACCAACCGCCCCGTCCCCCTAATCCTCGTAACTCCAAACGGCTACGAATTACAACGGGGCGACTTCGGCCTCACCAACATCGCCGCCACGATATGCGAACTCTTGGGCGTACCCATCCCAACTCACTTCAACCAATCAATGCTAAAACAACCAAAATAAACCCTACGCACTCAACAGGGTTAACGTAACCGTCGCGGCCAACAACCCGACAATCAAAACATAACTATACCACCGCAAACGCTCACGCATAACAATCGCGCTGTAAATTATCACAATCGGCATGTACGCATAAACAATCGCCATCAACACACCGACATTCATCCCAACGGTCAACGTCACCCATAACGTCGACATCAACGCAATCAACGCCCCAATCGAGATATGAATACGGTCACGCAACACGGAAACAAACGTCGCCATCGTGCGGCGTTTATATAAACATCCAATAATCATAAAAACCATCAACAAAACGATAATGTACCGTATCCCGGTAAAGGTAATGGCGTTAACACCAAACCCCGAAATATGCCGAACCATCAAATTGGCCCCGACGGAAAATATCCCCCAACACAACAAAAAGGCCAATCCCCGCGTATAATCCTCCCGCCTCTCCCGTTGCTCATGTCGCCCCTGAAAATACGCCAACGCAACGCAAAAGCCAAAAATCGTTCCCACCAACACAATTTCCCAAACACCCAAATCGTCACCAAAGATTGCCCACGACAACGCGGTCGCCGCAACAATCTTAATCAACGACAACGGCTGTGACAACGACAACCGCAAATTCCGCATCAACAAAACCCAAAAAGCCAACGCAGCGATGTTGAACAACGCAAGCACCGAAACCCACCCAACGAATCCCCACGTCACATTTGCAAACTGGTCATCCATCCACGCAAAACTAATACCCCATATCGCAACCGTCACAACCAACGCCCAAAAAGACGTACCCAGCAACGACACAAACGGCCCTTTACTATTTTTCTTCCACAACACCGCTTCAACGGCCATCGCCAAAATCAACGGAACAATCAACAAAAAAAACATAAAAAATTATATCACAAAAAATGTCAGCAACCCCCTACACAAATAAAATCCCCATGCTACCATAGAGGTACAAGGGGAGGATATTATAATGGTCGGGATACATACACACACGGGCCGACGAGGGAACAACAACTTTTCGCATGTTACAGTAATGTGGGAGGGACAAAACATATGGAGCAAATAATTTTCGCAGGGCCGAGGACCAGAAAAAGTGGCCTGTCCCCAAAGGTATTTTTACCGTATGTCCTTGACGGCCCTTTTTCCTCCACAGGCCAAGAAAATTCATTTGTCCACTATGTTTTGTCCCTGCGTTCGGAATACCGAAAACCCCCCCCAACAAAAAAACAAAAAGTAAAACCCCCCCCAGGCCTTCGGCTTCGGGCCAAACTGCTGGGACGGAACGGGCGGCGGCCACGTCGACGCTGGCGAACTGGGCATGATGGCCGTCATACATGCAACTACGAGAGGAGGGCAGCATAGACGTATAAAAAATGCGTGCCTAGCACGCGTTACACGCGTACCGCATTTTTTGGACATTAAGGTATCCAAAAAATCACACGGAAATATCTGCGATATTTCCTCGGTCTTAAAAAACAGACAAGCTACTTCTTCCCCAACTTCATCTTCTTAACAAACTCATCCAAAATCATGTCCAAATCGGGCTTGCCAATCTCCTGCAAATCATACCCAATCTTCACACACGGCTTGTTAATCTTCATCAATCGTTGCAAGTCAATCGGCGTGGCAATCGCAACAACATCACAATCAACCTTGTTAATCGTCGCCGCCAAATCCTTCATCTGTTGCGCCCCATATCCCATCGCTGGCAAGATATTCCCAATCCCTGGATACGTGTCAAAGGTCTCCTTCAACTTCCCAACCAAAAACGGACGCGGGTCAACCAACTCGGCCGCCCCAAAACGCTTTGCCGCAACAACACCCGCTCCAATTTTCATCTCACCGTGCGTCAACGTCGGGCCATCCTCAATAACTAACACCTTCTTGCCCTTAATCAATTCTGGCTTATCAACGGACAGGGTAGACGCCGCATCAATCACAACCGCATTCGGATTGACCTTGGCAATGTTATTACGTACCGCTTGAATGTTATCGAAATCGGCACTATCCATCTTGTTAATCACAACGGCATCGGCCACACGCAATGTAACCTCACCGGGATAATAACTCAATTCATGACCTGGCCTGTGCGGGTCAACAACGGTAACCATCAAATCGGGGGTATAAAACGAAAAGTCATTATTGCCCCCATCCCAAAGAACAATATCACAACCATCTGGGTCACTCTCGGCGGCACGCAAAATCGCCTCATAATCCACCCCCGCATAAATCACATTCCCGCGCACAACATGCGGCTCATACTCCTCCATCTCTTCAATGGTACAATCATGCTTCTTCAAATCCGCAATCGTCGCAAATCGCTGTACCTTCTGCGCCTCCAAATCGCCATAAGGCATCGGGTGACGCACGGCAACAACCTTCAACCCCTTCTGCATCAACTTCTCAATAATCGCACGACTGGTCTGACTCTTCCCGCATCCCGTTCTAATCGCACCGACCGCAATCACTGGCTTTGTACTTTTAATGGATGTCGCACCATGACCCAACAGCATAAAGTCCGCTCCCGCCGCATTGACCTTCGCACCCATTCCCATCACGTATTGATACGTAACGTCACTATACGAAAAGACACATATGTCAACCTTGTACTTCTTGATTAATGTCTCCAACTCCGACTCGGCATAAATCGGAATACCATTTGGATACTGGGCTCCCGCCAATGACGCTGGATACTTACGCCCATCAATATCTGGAATCTGCGCGGCGGTAAACGCCACAACCTCAAACAACTCATTGTTGCGGTAATACGTATTAAAATTATGAAAATCCCTTCCCGCCGCTCCGATGATAATTACCTTCTTCTTCATTTTTGTTTCTCCTTTTTAATTTTTTATTTCAATCCAATATTTTGGACAAAAATTCCTTCAACCTATCACACTGTGGATTATTGAATATCTGGTCTGGCGTTCCTGACTCGGCGATTTTCCCCTCATCAACATAGATAATCTTGCTCGCAATATTTTTCGCAAACTTCATCTCGTGCGTAACAATCACCATGGTCATCCCCGATTGGGCCAACTCGCGGATAACATCCAAAACCTCTTTAACCATTTCGGGGTCTAATGCCGATGTCGGTTCATCAAACAACATTATCTTTGGGTCGGTCATCAAGGCACGGACAATCGCCACACGTTGCTTTTGTCCGCCGCTCAAACTGCTTGGACTCGCTTTAACTTTGTCGCCCAACCCAAAGCGACAGAGCAGGGCAATCGCCTTCTCCTCAATCGCCGCCTTTGGTATTCTGCGGTTGTTCAATCGCTTTGCAATGGTTACGTTCTTCAACACATTCATATTGGGGAACAGGTTGAAATTCTGAAACACAAACCCAATCTGCTGGCGCTTCTTGTTGATGTTGCCAATACCCAACGCCTCACCATCGAATATTACTTCACCGCTCGTGGGAATTTCCAAATGGTTCATGGCACGCAACAACGTCGACTTACCCGAACCGCTCGCCCCGATGATTGCTATAACTTCGCCGGCATTAACATCCAGGCTAACGGAATTCAAAACGGTCACTCCGCCAAACACTTTTGTCAGATTCTTAATTTGGAACAATTTTGAAAACCCTCCTTTCAATAACCTTAATGGCAACCGTCAACAAATAGACAACAGTCAAATAAATAAACGCCAACAACATGTACGGAACAATCACATCAAACGTACGTGCGACAATTAATTGCATCCCGCGCGTAATATCAATCACGGTTATAAACCCAACAACCGACGTTGCCTTTATCAATGAAATCATCTCATTGCCTAACGCTGGCACCGCATTCTTATATGCTTGCGGTAACACAACCTTACGCATGGTGGTAACGTTTGATAATCCCAATGCACGCCCCGCCTCAAACTGTCCCTTGTCAATACCTTGAATTGCACCGCGTAATATCTCTGCTGAATGGGCACCGCTGTTCAAACCGAATACGATAACCGCGACCGTCAACGCTGGAATTCCTGCGGGGCCCAAAAATACAAAGAACAATAACAACAGCTGCACAACAATAGGCGTACCGCGCAAAACCAAAATATAAACCCAAGCCAACGACTTTGCCACTTTCGACACAATACCGTTGTTTGGATTGGTCTTGATTACCGCAATAACCGTCCCCAAAACCAATCCAATGGCAAACCCGGCAAAGGCAATGATAAAGGTATTCTGCAACGCATTCCACAAAAACTCCGTGTTGTCGACCAACGTAACCCACGCACGGGACCAAAAATTCTCCCACATACTTCTAACTCCTACAAACTTATCCCGTGATTTGCAAAGATATCTGCTAATTCACCATTCAACATCATCGTCGACAAAACACGATTAACCTGCCACAACAACTCTGTGTTTCCTTGGCGCACCGCCGCACCATATTGTTCATCGGTCAGGGCAACGTTAACAACCTGCAAATTCGGATTGTTCGCAACCAACCCATGTGACGCAACTGCACCCTGGATGGAATAATCAATAATGCCATTCTGTATCGCCGTCATCATCGTGATGTTGTCCGTAAAGACCTGTACATTTGATGCCCCCGTCAATGCAATTGCATGGTCGTATCCCGTTTGACCTGCCACCGCACCAATACGCTGTCCCGCCATAGCCGCACGAATCTGGTCTGCGTTCATCCCGTCCAAACGATTATTGTTCACATGTGTAATCAACACCTGTCCGCTGTTAAAATATGGAATTGTAAAATCCGCACCCGCACGACGCGCCTCGGTAATTGTCATCCCGCTCAACACTATGTCCGATTGACCGGTATGCAGCGACAGCAACACACCTGCAAAGTCCATATTCTGAACAACTAACTCCAGCCCCAATGCATCCGCAATGGCGGCGGCGATGTCAATGTCGATTCCAACATACTCACCCGCATCGTTTATGCTCTGAAAAGGCGGAAAGTCGGCACTCGTCGCCAAAATCAATTGCCCCGCATTAACCAATCCCCATGGATTATCATCGTCATCACTGCTACTCCCGCCGCAACCAACCAAAAACAGGGGAGTAACCAACATAATCATCACGGCACACACCCCAAACATAATTTTCTTAAAATTTTTCATTTTTTAATTCTCCTAAATTTTTATGATAGAGATGAAAACACCACATCGAATTTGATGCATTAAAAAAGGGGCCAAACGCAATCGCGGCCCCTTTGATTTGTTCTTAATTAAAATAAAGACAAAGCAAAACTGCTAACGATTACGTTCGCCGCTTGCTTGCCCGCCGTGCATTCAATTTAATCCCGACTTGTGTTTTCATCTCTTCAATAATATATGTGTACAAAAACGGTTTGTCAATAGGTTTTCTTTATCTTGACAATGGAACATAAAAAAGCTACTATTAATGGTCAGGTGCGCGGCCGTGGCGGAATTGGCAGACGCGCAGGACTAAGGATCCTGTTCTTTCACCGGAGTGATGGTTCAAGTCCATTCGGCCGCACCAAAAAAGAGTCGAACTGCATGGTTCGACTCTTTCTTAATTTAGTGCGATATGTTACTTGCCACAGTTACCCGAACAAACCATTTTCTTGACACCAAACACCAATGGCACAACGGCAAAAGTAATCGTGTAAATTATCGTCTGTGCAATCTGTGTCATGTGCGCGGCACGTGCGGCATTATACGCAACTCGGCGCAACTCAACTGGAACTGGTATGCCCGTCGCACGGTATGCGGCACCTGCGGCATCGGCGGTTGCAGACAGGTGTGAAAGGAAATCGCCGCCCATAACAATCCCAGCAACAAACAACACCAAGGCGGCCACAGACCCCACGGTCAATGTGATGCCCGAAATCTTCTTGCTCTGTCCCAAAATACGCATGCACAGGTACCCAACGATGAACAGGCACGAAATGAAAATAGCCAAATAAATGAACGCCCCTGCATTCGCTTGGCTCAATGCCGCATCATAATTCGCGCCTCCTGTCGCACCAACTCCCGCGCGCATGACTTCGGGCAAATCCCGCAATGCTCCCGCCGTCTGAAACGCACCAACAGACGCCAACAACGCAAACACCCCAACCGCCAGCAACAGGCACCCCGCCGTCAACTTCATCCAACTTTTCTTCAAAAACTCCATTACTTCCTCCATAAATTAATTTGCAAATTATCTTTGCCTGCTAAAAGTGTATGCCGTGAAAAACATCCTCGGTGTTCACTCTCTAATGATTTTCGGTAACATTTTAATGACGATGACGTTCTCTGCTTTATGATATAATGTTGGTATGAAAGTAAAAGTAACAAAAGAACATTCGGACGAATGGGAAATAACACAATTCCCAACATTTGCAAAGGGAAGTACCGTAAAAATGGAAAAGGCCGAGGACAAAGAGTTCCCGGGATGGCATGCGGCGGTAATTGATGGCCACGAAACATTTGTCCCCAAAATTTTTGTACATTGCGGCAAATTGCGACGCGATTACAACCCAACCGAAATATCGGCTAATGTCGGCGATATATTAACCGTCATCGAAACGGTCGGTGGATGGTTACACGTCGAAACCGCAAACGGAACAATAGGCTGGATTCCCACCGCACGCGTTTCCGAAATTTGATGCTATCATGTTAAATATGAAACCACAAAAACCCAAACAACCACTACTCGTCAGTGCCTGTCTCCTCGGCCAACCCGTCCGCTATGACGGAAAATCAAAACATTACCCAGACATTGAAAAACTACGCGCCAAATATGACTTGATTCCAATTTGCCCTGAATTATTTGCGGGCTTGGGCACGCCGCGCCCCGCACACGAAATCCGCGACGGACGGGCCATAGATATAAATGGAAAAGACATAACGATGGATTCATTGCGCGGGGCAGAAGCCGTTTTGAAAATCGCCGACACCCGCGGGGCAAAATTGGCAATTATGAAAGGCCACAGTCCCTCCTGCGGCACGGGACAAATTTACGACGGAACATTCACGGGTAAATTGACCAATGGAAACGGCATAGCAGCTCAACTTCTAATAGATATGGGCATCACGGTCATATCGGAAGACGATATCGATAGTCTTTTGGCGGAAATATAGATATACTTACTACATGGATATGCCAACATTTATTACGGATGCAAAACGTGCGCCCACCGACCCTAATTTGGTCACGGGTACTGGAAATGGTTTGGTCGGCACCGAAAACACGGGAACGCCAATAAAAATTGTAACTATACGAATCGCACATTCAAAACGCGAATTTCAAATTCCCCTAATACCCGATGCGGGCGACATGAACGGGCGGCTCTTCACCGCGCTGTCAAACTCGGACGACCAACCGGTACGGGTGGACATCAATGCGATACGGGCTTCCGACCTACTCGCAACCCTGGGCTATGTTCCCGTGGGGGATGTGGAAATCACAAACATAGAAGACAGCCACGCATCGGGCCAAATAAATCCAAACAACCGACGCGACCTCGACCAAATGCGCGGGGACTCGGACACGGAATTCGTAAGGGGAGAGGTCTCGGTTCTCGCATCCATCGGCATCCCATACGACCGCGCATACCGCGTGGCACGTGCGGTTTCGCCATTGGGAAAATGCCTAATGACTCTAATGGGTGTCGGGCGGCAAAATGAACGCGAGGGCCAAACAACCAGTCAAGGCGAAGAAAGATATACAAAGGCCCAAGACAACAGGGACGAGGTTCGCGCCCTGGTCGGCGGCCGCCCTGAATTTAATTGGCTGATGACCGAACTGGACGAAATTGAAAAAAGAGACAAAGAAGCAAACAAGAGCTACGGCGACAGACTATGCGCGGAAATGGGCGTTGGGGCGGGCACACTCGCATCCATCCGCACGGCAAATATCGATTACGCAAAAGGCATTAATGGATTAGACAAAATCGCATAATTCCGTTATGTTAAGGATAGTAGAAGCTGACTGGGGGTGGCCTGATGCGTGACAGTATGTACGACGACCCCTCCGAAGAAGAGGACGAGGACGAAGAAGGCGGGGAGTACGGCGACTACGGCGACGAGGAATTCGGCGACGATGCAACTGTGGGCGGCGACCCCGCAGAATTTGGTGGTGACGATTTCTCATCCGAATTTACGGGCGGTGGAACTGGCGCAGAAGAATTTGCGGGGAAGCTTATTGGTTCATCCAGCAAAACCGAAGACGGAATGAATTGGCAGGGCGACGGCCCAATCCAAACTGCGGGCGCGGCCGCTGGAATGACCGCGGGCCAGGCGGCACAACTCGACAAAAAAACTGACGCCGTCGCCGCGCAAAAAAACAAAGAGGTCGGTGACGACAAAAATACAAAAGTCCAACGGGTCAATTATGAATACCTGAAAAAACATTGGAAGAAATGGCGCAAACACCGCAAAACGCGGGACACCGTCAAGCTACTGAACGTAAAGGTCAAGGTCGCGCTAAAGGCCGCAACTGGCGGCTGGTCAAGTGTCCTTATAATCATTCCAAAATGGAACTATCTGGTCGACCCGATTGGGTTCCTCTTGGAACTTATGGATAACCCTGTCATGACCATGTTGAATGCCCGAATGTTGCTTGATGCAATGTTACTGGCACCACCGGTCCAGGCATTGCTTGTAAAACTCGCCCGCGATTACGAAACAGCTCAACGCCGCTCATTACGCGGCCGTGCAAAGGCAAAGGTCCAGGCGGCAAAGAACAAAGTCGCAAATTCAAAGGTCGGTCGCGCGGCAAAAAAGGTCGGCGATGGCGCGAAAAAAGTCGCCGAAGCACCGGGCAAGGCAAAAAAAGCGGTAACGGACAAAATGAACGCCGCAAAGGACAAGGTCGGCGGCGCGGTAAAGGCTAAAATGGATGCCGCCAAATCCAAGGTAAAAGAAAAAGCAGGCACGGTAAAATCCAAAATCGCCAACTCAAAGGCAGGGCAAAAGGTCGGCGCGGCAAAGAAAAAGGTCGGGGGTGCTGCTCGTGGCGCACTCGGTGCGGTTAAAAAGGCACCGGGCGCGGCGGTCGACGGGGCAAAACGCGGTATCCAACGCGGTGCGGGTGCGGTTGGTGGTGTTGCGGGCAAACTCGGCGGTGCAATCGGCGGTGCGGCGGGCCGGGTCAAGGACAAAATCGCAAATTCAAAGGTCGGCCAATTCGCTGGCGGTATCAAGGACAAGGTCGGCGGTGCGGCTCGGGGTGCAATGAACGTGGCTGAAAAGGCGGGCAACGCGGTAGGCATGAAGGCCTCCGGACTAAAAGCCTCCCTTGGCAAGGTCGGTGACCAAGTAAAATCGGGCATAAACGCCGCGGGCAACGTGGCAAAGGCCGCGGGCGGCGGAATTGCAACTGGTATGGGCCATGCCGCGAACTTTGCGGGCTCTGCAAAAGACGCAATCAAACGGGGCGCGGGTGCCGCGGGGCGAGGTATAAAGAGTGGCGCAAATGCACTAAACAATATCCGCCAAGGCCCAAAACACATGCTCGGCCAACATTTCGGCAGTGCCAACACAATGGCAAACCTGCAAAACTTCGATTGGGGTGCGCTACCTGCATAGGGGCACAGTCTATTTTACAATCTCCAAACTTTCTGCTAAACTACACCCATGGATGTCAAGGGAATGATGAAAACCGCGGGCACGACGCTTGCCTGTCTTTTCCTTGTCTTGGCATATGGGCTGGGAATTTTCGGCTTCTTGGCCCCCGCGCCCATGGTTCGGCTAACCGACGAAATGGGCCTGCAAAGAGCCGCCAGCATGTTCCAAGAACGTGTCTACCGCCGCGACCCAACCCGCGAAAACATAATGTTGGCATTGGACAGATTCATCGACGCAGACCGCCATAACAAAGTAATCGAATTCGCGGAAAAACTCTTTGCATACGACGAAACAACATTGGTTACACCACGTATCAGGGACGCATATGTAGCATCCCTCTTGGCACACGGCCGCGTAAACGATGCATTGGGATTTGTGGACTACGCAACATTACCAATAAACCTTCTGCGCCCCTGCTTTGTGTTCTTCATCTTGGACGCATCCGACCAACTAACTGACCAACAACGCGAAGACCTGCGGCAATCATACCTCGTATACGTCCTGGATTTCCGCAACACACCAACGACAAATGACATGGAGCACGCGATAATGCAACTCTTCATTCTACGAACCCAAGACTTCTATAATTCAATGCCAAGGAGCTAAAAGTAAATATGACTAATAACCAAGATAAATACAGGGTCCAGGGTTCAACCCTGGTCGAACCCGACCGGGCCATTTTGGTCGGCGTCGGGGTAAACACAATATTGGAAGAATCTGCCTTGGACGAACTCGCGGCCCTTTGCGAAACATGCAACATCCAAACCGCCGCGCGAATTATCCAAAACCGCAAAGACATTGACGTCACATATTACGTCGGTCGGGGCAAGGTAGACGAAATCGCCGAACTGGTGCGCGAACATTCCGCAACCGTGGTCGTTTTTGACGTGGAACTCTCGGGCTCAAAACAACGAAATCTCGAGGGCGTGCTAAACGTCCCGGTCTTGGACAGGAGCCGTGTCATCCTCGACATCTTCGCACGACGCGCCCAGAGTATGGAGGGCAAGCTCCAAGTCGAACTGGCCCAACTCAAATATAACCTTCCGCGCCTCATCGGTTCGGGCGGCCTAATGTCCAAAATGCGCAACGCCGTCGGTATGCGCGGCCCGGGCGAGAAAAAACTGGAACTCGACAAACGTCGCATCCGCGAAGACATATCCGAATTGGAAAAACAGCTTAAAAAAATGTCGCAAAATCGAACCTTGAACAAAAACCTGGCCCAAAAATCTGGCAAGCCCCGTGTCTGTCTCGTGGGCTATACAAACAGCGGCAAATCAACACTATTAAACAGCATGACCAAGGCAGGTGTCCTGGCCGAGGACATGCTTTTCGCCACCCTCGACCCAAAAACATCCAACATCTTCATCGCGGATGTGGAGCGGGGGTATGGCGGGAAACAAATCCTTTTGACCGATACGGTCGGCTTCATCGACAAACTGCCGCACGAATTCATCAACGCATTTGAATCCACATTGGACGAGGCACGTTATGCCGACCTCCTTCTACACGTGGTCGACATCTCAAACGAACAATACGCCGACCAAATCGCGGTGGTAAACTCCGTCTTGAAAAAAATCGGTGCCGACCACGTACCGACTCTGCTCGTATTAAACAAAATTGATAAATTATCGCAAATCGGCCAGGAAATGCTTGGCCGAGAATTCGGAAGCCAGCAATTCGTCGCCATCTCTGCCAAGCGTAACGAAAAAATAGACGAACTTAAACAACAAATAGTAGGAAAGTTGGACAAAATCTAAACAGGAGATAAAATTATGGAAAACAAGGAAAAAGAAAGCCTTAATTGGATTGAACGGGATATCATCGAATCACGGGCCCGCGGACAAAAAATCATAACGCGATTCCCACCCGAACCAAACGGATTTCCGCATATCGGACATGCCAGTGCCGCCATCGTCAACTTTGGCTTCGCAACAAAATACGATGGATACCTAAACCTGCGAATGGACGACACCAACCCTGAAAAAGAAGACATGAAATACGTTGATGCCATGGTGGACGCAATGGAATGGCTGGGCATCAAATACAAAAACCTGTTCTTTGCCTCCGATTATTATGAACAACTGTACGACATGGCGGTTGGCCTTGTAAAAAAAGGCCTGGCTTACGTCGACTTCCAAACGGCCGAACAAATATCCGCCACCCGCGGAACCCTAACAACTGCGGGACAGGACAGTCCCTACCGCAACACCACCCCCGCCGAAAACCTAAAACTCTTGGCCGACATGCGCGCGGGTAAATTCCCCGACGGTCATTGCGTCCTGCGCGCTAAAATAGACATGGCCTCGGGCAACGTGCCAATGCGCGACCCGGTCATGTACCGAATTATGCGCGAAAAACACTACCGCACGGGCGACAAATGGTGCATCTACCCGATGTACGACTTCGCACACTGCCTATCGGACGCAATAGAAGGCATCAGCCACAGCTGCTGTTCCCTCGAATTCGACAATAACCGCCCCCTCTACGATTGGTATGTCGAACACGCATGGACGGGAAAGGGCCGCCCAAGACAATTTGAATTCAGCCGCCTAAACATAGAACAAACAGTCATGAGCAAACGCTACCTAAAACGCTTCGTTGACGAGGGCACCGTAGAGGGCTGGGACGACCCGCGTATGCCAACGATTGGCGGTATGCGCCGCCGCGGTTATCCCGCATCTGCAATTATCGAATTCGTGCGGGCAATGGGCCTGTCCCGTGCACCCCGAACCGTACCGCTGAACGCGCTCGAATTCTATGTTCGCACTCACCTCGACCCCGTCGCAACACGGGTTGCCGTGGTCTTTGACCCAATCAAAATTGTCATCACAAATTATGAAACGGGCAAAACCGAAAAACTCCCAATCGCCAACAACCCGCACGACGAAACCGCGGGAACCCACGAAATCAACTTCGGCCGCGAAATATATATTGATGGCGAGGACTTTTCGGTAAATCCTGAAAAGGGCTGGAAACGCCTCTCACCTGGGGGCACCGTCCGTTTGCGCGGTGCATATATTATCAAATGTGACCGTGTTGTTACCGACAAATCGGGCAAAATTACCCATCTGGAATGCTCATATTACAAGGACAGCAAGAGCGGCAATGATAAAAGCGGCATCAAACCAAACGGAACAATCCACTTTGTCGAATCAACAACGGGGGTGCCAATCACGGTGAACGAATACTTACCGCTACTGCATTCGGGCACCGCATTGGCCGAGGAAAATATCAACAAAGAAAGCAAAATCACCCACAACGCCATCGCCGAGCCATTCATCAAAACCATAAAACACGGGCACCCCTGTCAATTCGTGCGAAAAGGATTTTTTGCGCTTGACAAAGACACAACATTCATTAAAACTGTAGGTTTGCGGGAGGGAAAATAAATGAAAAAAAAACCGATGAGGGTAACCGTCTACGGCGGTACAAATAACAAGGCATTCACGGAACAGGAACTGGATTGCAGCGAACGCTTGGGCCGATACCTGGCAAAAATAGGGGCCGAGGTTCTGACCGGTGCCTGCCGCGGGTTTCCGCGTTTCGTAGGGCGCGAGGCCGCGCGCAACGGGTCAAAAGTAATAGGGTACAGTCCCGCCATGAACGAACAGGAACATATCGAAAAATACAAATTCCCAATGGACGGGGTAACCCACATGGAATATATAAAGGTCAATGGCGAGCACCAGGCGGACAACTTTCTGCGCAGAAGCTGGGACATGGTTCCCTTCAGCGACGTTGCAATCGCTCTCGGCGGTTCTTGGGGCACCTATACCGAACTTTTATTCTCTTTCTGGTACAAAAAAACCATCATCTTGGTCCAGGGTTTCGGTGGTGCGACCGAGGCTTTCGCCAACACATGGAACTTCTTCGACAGCCGCGATAACAACCCTGCGGTACACATGGGGTCAACAATCATAAATGTTGCAAACGTGGACGAGGCCATTGCCGCTCTCGAAAAACTCCACTCCAAACTCTAATCTCTAGGCAACAATCGTTTGACTACATGCCCCCGTGTCAACTATCATAGTATATATGAAGTTTTTGGTGGGGGCCCTATGTTTCGCTTGCCTATGCTTGGGCGGCATTTTCACAACGGTGGATAACACATCATACGCACCAATGCCGATGTCAATTCTCCCCGCGTCTACCATGCACGCAACCGACCAATTCCTATTGGTACATTACCGCGACAATAATCGCCGCAATAATTCGGTTCCTGTGAACGACCTAATTCTTCACGCTGGCGGCCCTATTCATAACAATTGGACACATCAATCCGCCAATGTCCGTTACGGCGACTTCGGTGGGGTAGCAGGCAGCACAGGTTCCTTCACCTTTGAATTCCGCAACGGAAATTCTGCACGGATTGTTGACGGTACACGGTTTATAACAACCGAATTTGCGGCCCCTGCAAACCCATCGGCATTCGCCGACTTGCCCGCGCGCTATGTTCGCTTGGAAACCATGGTAAATGACTTGGGGGTCAACCTCAATACCTTAAGTGTCACTTTCGCACACATAGGAACATACAGGGTACGTATCCACAGCGGCATCTCAACCCAACAATTCATGAACGAATACATCATCACCGTGCGCAACGGAATTTTTGACGATGACTTTACGATTGATGTTTTTGTCGGCACAACGGCAACTAACTCCATAAGCATGTTCAACTCGGGTATTCCCTCTGACATTGTGGTCAACGCAATGGTCAACGGCCGCGCGGACATATCCACTGGGCCGATTTTTTGGAATATCGCATCAATACGCCTGCTCCAAGGCGAGGCTGGCCCCGACGCCGAAAACCTCTTCTCGACTCATATGTCACCGCCTGTCGCGGCACCTGGCCGCAACGACCGCCTAACATTCACCACCCGCCACGAGGCCATTTTTGAAAACCACATCCCATACACCCTACACATGCAAATTCGCATTGTCCTACCAAACATAACGCCGACTGGACATGCGGTACCCGAAGACCAAATAATAACCGTCTCACGCCCCGTTGTTATCACTTTCCGCCCTGTACCAACCCCTGGCGCGCGCTCACCATTCCCATGGATGGGCTTGTTAATTTCCATTCTGGTCATGGGCGCTCTCGGCGCAGGCTGGTGGGGCAGTAACTGGCTAATCCGCAACAGCCAATACACCCACGAGGCCCGCCGCCTCTCCAACCGACGAGGCATCGACACACCAACCAACCGAAATATCGACGACCTGCGCGAACAAATCCAATCCGAGGTCAACGAAGCTCGCGAAAACGAACTCGTCGCCGACCTATATTCTGCGGTTGACGGCACGGTCGCCGACATGGGCCGCGAAATGTACGACCGCATCACAAAAATGCACGAACAGGGCAGGCAAACCTTCGACGAACCACCATCCGACCCCGCCCCCCGCAAAAAACCATCATCCAAAAAAGACTAATACCCCCGCGCTCCCACGCGCAAGAGAGGTCTAGCCTCGCACATCAAATCGTACCTATATAACATGGGGTTGATGCTTTATGTCCTACTGTTTTTGGTCGGCCTGTTTTTCATTATCAAGGGCGGTGATTTCTTGGTGTCCGCGGCCCTGCAATTCGGCCGCGCAACGGGCATCGGCCACATCGTCCTGGGTGCAACTGTAATCGCTGTGGCAACCACCGCCCCCGAAATCGTAATATCAACAATAGCAGTGTTCGAGGGACACTACGACATGGCCGCGGGCAACGCAATCGGCGGAATGATGGCAAACATCGCCCTCGTAATGGCCGTATACATCGTCTTTGTCGGCTCACGCGTCTCACGCCGCGACACGGCAACAAAAGGCCTTTTTTTGTTCGGCTCCCTCATCCTTGTCGCCATATTTGCCCGCGACCTGTACATCTCCCTATGGGAGGGTCTCATCCTCATCGCCCTCGCCGTCGTATTCTTCGTCTACGCATTCATGTCCGCCCGCAAACACAAACAAATCATCGAAATTCTCGACCCACCCGAACGGCGCAGGGTAATGCGCCGCGCTGTCCTCGGCTTCGCACTGGGCCAGGCCATTCTAATCTTCGGCGCAACGCTCCTGGTACAAAATGGCGAAAGAATAGCCGCGGACCTGGGCATCAGCGAAACTGTAATCGGCTTCACAATCGTGGCGGTAGGGACCAGCTCGCCTGAACTCGTAACAATCCTGGCGGCAATAAAACGCAAGAGCGGCGACCTCGCCCTGGGAAATATACTAGGCAGCAATATAATAAACAGCACCCTCCTCCTCGGCGCGTGCGGTCTGGCGGGGCACTTCGGCGGCCATGGAATGCCACTCTCGCGCACCGTCGTCGTATTCGGCCTGCCCGTGCTATTCATCGCAACCGTAATCGTCATCCTGCCAATGCTTCTGCGGGGCCGTACCTACAGGTGGCAGGGACTCGCCCTCCTATCCCTCTACGCCGCATATATCCTATACCTAACAATAGCCCAGCCGATTTGACGACTGGGCTTAATTAAATAATTGATATTTAATGTAATTTCTATGGATGCAATAGGGACTTATCCACAATTTGTGGATAACCTGTGGATAAACCGAGAGTTGTCTACAATGCCTTGATTTGGCTGAATGCCAATTCAACTTGGGTCGGCTTGCTAAACATCGTAACGCTAACCGTGCATTTCTTCGATGCGGCATCAACGGATATAACCGTACCTGTCTGACCTGCCAATGGCCCGTCAACAACCTGGATAAGGTCGCCTTCCGAAATCTTGGTATTAACAAGGTTTGCCTTGCGCTCCAACTTCATCTCAACAACTTCCTTGGACGAAAGGGGCAATGGCCGTCCCTTTGGCCCAACGAAACCGGTAATCCCGCGCGTACGTGTAACGGTGTGCCACAAATCATCCCCGTAAATCATCTTAACGAAAATGTAACTTGGCATGGTGCGTGTCGGAACCAACACTTTCTTCCCGCGCTTTTCGGTAACAACATCCTCGGTTGGAATGAAAATCTCCTTGATACGGTCGTCCAAGTTATACTTCTCAACAACTTTCTTCAGGTTATCTTCGGCAACCGCCTCATACCCGTTAAAGGTGTGCAAAACATACCAACGCTCCTCGGTATCCAAACGACTTCCAACTTGGGAAAGGTCGGGCGGGGGAACATCATAAACCGGACGGTCTAACTCGGCGTGGCCTGTCTCAACTGGCTCGCCGTCTTCTGCATTGTCCGAACCCTCTTCAACTGGGGTCTCGTCTGCCTCATCCGCTACTGGGACTTCCTCAACCGCTGGGGTCTCGTCAATATCAACGATATCCAACCCTGACTCTGGCGTCTCTTCGGCTACAATCTCCTCGTCGTCCAAAACCTTGTCTTCGTCATCTCTGATTTCTTCCATTACATACTCCTATGTTCTATAAAAAAGGGGGGGAAATTAAAGGCCACGGGTCAGCAGGGTATACAACTGCGACAACCCCTGGTCAATACCAAACACAACCAAGGCGAATACAACAACAACACCCAACACAACGCCCGTTTGTGAAACCGTACGGGCAAACGATGGCCAACGAACTTTCTTCAATTCGCCGCCAACTTCACGCAACGTACGCGCAATACCTTTACGCTCTTTCTTCTCTTTTTTCTCGCGCGCTTTTTTATCTTTGCGACGCTCTTTCTCTTTTTCTACCTTCGCTTCCTCGCGCTCTGCCACCGTCATCTTCGGCTCTTGCAATCCGCCGGTCTCTGGTTTCTTTTTCTTGCTATTTCCCATACGCTTTAACTCCTTATACGGTAAATGCTATACCGGACTACTTGGTTTCCTTGTGCTCGGTTGCCTTCTTGCAAAAGCGACAGTATTTGTTCAACGTAATACGCTCGTTGTCGTTCTTCTTGTTCTTTTGGGTGTCATAGTTACGCTGCTTGCACACGGTACATTCCAACGTGATTTTCTGACGCGCACCTTTCGATTTTTTTGCCATGGTAAACTCCTTCCTTAATACGTCAAGTATTGACGATTCCATTAAAAAAGACCCAAGGTCTTTTTCGTATTAAGCCAGTATATCGAACGACGGCACACTTGTCAAGGGATTGGCAACGGTATTTAACGACGGCGCCACAACGCTCGACCGCGCCCAAAAGAAAATATCATACACGCCCGAAACATGTATCAACGCCAATATCAATATAATGGCCAAAATCACAAAAACGACAATTAATAAATTTGTACGGTTCATACTACCATTATAATACCTTGCATAGAAATTGTCAATAGCCAACTGCCAAATAAAGAAAATCACAAAAACTGTCAGTAACCCTCTTGCCTGAAAATTTTCCCATGTTACAGTAACGTGAAAGGAGGCAGGGTAATGGAGCAAATAATTTTCGCAGGGCCGAGGACAAGAAAAAGTGGTCTGTCCCCAGGGCTACTGTCGTGGTATGTCCATGACGACCCTTTTTCCTCCACAGGCCCAAGGAAATTCATTTGTCCATTTGCCCTGCCTCCCGTGGGAGAAACCCCCGCCAGTAAAAAACGCAAAAAAAATAACCCCCCCAAGGAAATATATGTCAAATGTCACACATACTACTATATATCGTGGGTACGCACAACACAACACACAATTCACAAAAAATCACTCACCCCAAATCACCGCCCAACCCTTGTAATTCATTCCTTAAATATGGTAAAATAAAGATTATGATAGAAAATTTAGACGGTGTCATCGATTACATCATTGAAAACAAACTAATCGCAAAAGGTGACAAAGTAGGGGTAGGGGTCAGTGGCGGCCAAGACAGCATGAGCCTGCTATACTTCTTAAGTAGCATCGCGGCGGAAGCAGGGTTCAGCATCGTCGCCGTCCACGTCAACCATAAAATCCGCCCAACCGCCAGAAAAGAAGCAACCTTCGTCGCCAACTTCTGCAAAAAACACGGCATAGACTTTGTGGGCCTGACCGTCGACGTTCCGCTCTTTGCAAAAACCAACAAGATGGGGCTGGAACAGGCCAGCCGCGTAAAAAGGTACGAGGCCTTCGACCAAATAATCGCAAAGCGGAAACTCAACCGCTTCGCCACCGCCCACCACCAAAGTGACCAGGCCGAAACGATACTATTGAATATCTTCAGGGGCAGTGGCACAGCAGGGGCCAGTGGCATGGCCGCCAAACGCGGCCCGTACATCCGCCCATTCCTCGAAACCGCTAAATCGGACATAGTGGGGTACAGCTACCGTATGCAAATCCCATACATGGCGGACGAGAGTAACGAGGACAACACTTTCCGCCGCAACTTCCTCCGCAACCAAATCATACCCGCCCTGCAACAGGAATGGCGCAACGTCGAAAAAAATATCATCGACTTCGGCAAAAACTGCCGCAGCGACGACGACTATCTAAACAGCCTCGTCGACAACCGCAGCTTCCAACTCGCCGAACACCACGTGCGAATACCCTTAAGTCTCTTTACATACCCCGACGCGGTCGTCTCACGGGTGGTCATCAGCGGCTTTGAAAAACTCGGCGCACGCGACGACATCGAAAAGAAACACATTGAACTGGTCGCGACCCTGGCACGAACGGGGGAGAACGGCAGTAAAACCGACCTGCCCGGCGGAATCTTCGCCATAAAGGAATACGAATACCTGGCAATCGTCCGCAAACAAACCCAAGCCGTAACCAAGGTATACTCATTCAAAATCGGCCGCACGGCATTCGCCGAATATGGCGCAATCAACGTATCGAAAACAACCGCTTTCCGTGATGCAATTTCCCGCGGATTGATGGCCATCGACGTTGACAAGCTGCCGCGCAACGCAAAATGGCGCACCCGCAAAGAAGGGGACATGTTCACAAAATTCGGCGGCGGCACCAAAAACCTAAACAGCTACATGATTGACAAAAAAATCCCAACCCGCCTGCGCGACCGTATCCCTGTCTTGGCGGTGGGGAACGACATATTCGCGGTCGCAGGGGTGGAAATCAGCGAAAAGGTAAAAGTCGACTACGAAACCATCGAGGCATACGTGGTCGAAGTGGTGCGTGACTAGGGAAAAATTGTGGTCATCCACCACGCATACCAACAACATCTTGTGGTTTGGATAACGTAATCGATATTCCAAATGAAAAGGGCTTGGCTATCATAACCGTATATGCTATACTCCGTTCCATATGATTACGGCATCAAATGTAAGTCTTCAATACGGCAAACGGGTCCTGTTCAAGGACGTCAACATCAAGTTCCACAGCGGTGAATGCTACGGCATCATCGGTGCGAACGGGGCGGGAAAGTCAACCTTTCTAAAGATTCTATCGGGTGAAATCTCACCTAACAAAGGCGACGTCATCGTCCCGCGCGGTAAACGTATCTCCGTTTTGGCGCAAAACCAAAACGCGTTCGACAACCTCACGGCCGTTGACACCGTCATCGGCGGACACGAAAAACTCTTCAAACTAAAGGCCGAACAAGACGAACTCTACGCCCTCGGCGATGCACTAACGGATAAGCAGGGTGAACGGCTTGCCGTCATAATGAACGACTTCGCGGAACTTGACGGGTGGGAGGCCGACCCAAACGCACGTACAATGCTATCCGAACTGGGCCTACCGGGGGAGCTACACGACACCCTCATGTCTGAACTGGACGCAAAACTAAAGGTCAAGGTTCTCCTCGCCCGTGCACTTTTCGGAAACCCGGACATCCTAATCATGGACGAACCAACCAACAACCTGGACATCAAATCGGTACATTGGCTAGAGGACTTTCTTCTCGAATTCCCAAACACAACCATCATCGTTTCGCACAACCGACACTTTCTGAACAAGGTCTGTACACACATATGCGACGTAGACTACAGCCAAATCAGCACCTTCGTCGGCAACTACGACTTCTGGTACGAAACAAGCCAGTTAATTCTCCGCCAACAAAAAGAAGCCAATAAAAAGGCCGAGGCTCGCGCCGACGAATTAAAGGAATTCATCGCACGGTTCAGTGCCAACGCATCAAAAAGCAAACAAGCTACCAGTCGTAAAAAAGAACTCGCCAATCTAAAAATCGAAGACATCAAACCATCCTCACGCAAATATCCATACATCAATTTCGATATGGAGCGCGAGGCGGGCAACGAAATCCTCGTCGTCGAAAACTTAACCTTGGACGGCTACTTCAAAAACGTATCGTTCCGTGTGAACAAAGGCGATAAAATCGGCTTCCTCTCAAACAAGAGTCTCATTCTCTCAAAACTCTTCGACTGTATCGCGGGCAAAATAAAACCCGACGGCGGCGAAATAACATTCGGCAAAACAATCACCACCAGCTACCTGCCCTCCGACTATCGCGAATACTTCGACGGGGTAGAGCTGAACCTTGTCGACTGGCTAAAACAATTCTCGACCGACACCAACGAAACCTTCATCCGCTCATGGTTGGGCCGTATGCTCTTCGCGGGCGAAGAAAGCCTAAAAGAAGCCCGTGTCCTCTCTGGCGGCGAAAAGGTTCGTTGCATGATGGCCAAAACCATGCTAAACCGCGGGAACCTGCTCATCCTTGACGAACCAACCAACCACCTCGACCTCGAATCGATAACATCATTGAACGAAGGCATGAAAAAATACAAGGGCGTAATGCTCTTTGCCACACATGACGAAGAAATCCTTGCAACGGTAGCCAACAGGATTATCGAGGTTAACCAAGACTCTTTCACCGACAAACTAATGGGGTACAAAGAGTTCATAAACCGCAACTAACCCCAAAATATTGTGGTCTGTTCTGCATAACACGGCCGAAATCGTTTGACGAAAGGCCCAAAAATATGAGACTATGGACGTATAGATAGATTCGCAACGCGAATATGGTTTCTGCTATAGGGAAAAACTATAGGAACTATTGACTGTGTTGTGATATTCGTGGTAAAATACTGGGATAACCTAGGCTTTACACAGGAGGGGAGAGATGGCAGAGAATGAAGGACAATTGTTCGACAAAGATGGCAACCTGATAATCGAAGAACCTATCGTCGCCACAACGGGCGAGGTTCTTTTATTAGAAGACAAACAGCAAACTGGCAAACAACTACCCGCCGTTATCGCGGACAAAATAAAAGACCCTGCGGACACCCCCGACCTCCAGGACATCTTGGACCGACTGACTCGGGTCGAAAAGGTATCGGACGACAACACGGCCTCTATTAACGCACTCAACCTCAAGGTCACTAATATCGAAAACAACATCACAATCAATGCAAATTCGATAAAAGAACACAATACACAAATCGGCATCCTGCAAAACATCTTCAACGACTATACAAAACAACATGGTGCCGACCACCAACATCTCAATGCCTTCATGCAACAACACAACCACATGCACATGACCCAGGGAATGAACATGAGCCAAGGCATGAACATGTGGATGAACCCAATGATGATGCAACAACAGGCAATGATGGGTCAAATGATGATGGGCGGCATGATGAACGCTGGTATGGGCGGCATGATGTACGGCGGAATGATGCCTATGATGATGCCTCAAATGAACCCAATGATGATGCAACAGGGCATGGGCTTCGGCATGATGCCTGGAATGGGAATGGGTATGGGGATGATGCCTGGAATGGGCATGGGAATGCCATACGGCTTCCACGGTGGGTTCGCACCACAGCAACAGGCACCTAACAACGCAATCCAAGGGCACCAGGCCCCTGGCGCAAACACGGTAATCAACAATCCCGCACCTGCAAAAGACGACTCGATGATGCTTGCTCTAATGGAAAAAAACCGCGAAATTGATGACCTCAAACGCGAACAAGACAAAAAAGACATGATGGCGCTTATCAAAAAGATGGGGCCACAAACCCCAACCCCTGCGCCAACAACTCCGACAACTCCAACCCCTGCGCCAACGGGTACAACCCCGCAACAGGCTCTCGCCAGCAACCGCGTAGCCAAAGTAATCGGTATGGCTGGTGCCGCTGGTGCCGCCGCATTGACCCTTGCACTCGCTGGACCTGCTATTGCCGCTGTTGGATTGGGTGTAGGCGCAACTGCCGCCCTTACTGGTGCCGCCGCTGGTGTCGCTGGTGGTGGTGTATTCGGCGGATTAAAAAGATATCTCACTGGCGGAACTGCCAAAGAGGTCCTCAAAGACACTGGTATCGGTGCCGTTGCGGGCGGTGCGGGTGGTGCCGCGGGTGCTGCATTGGCGGCAACTGTCGTCGCACCTCTCCTTTCATCTCTGGGTGTCGGTAAACTTACCGCCGCGGTGGGAACTGGTATTGCTGGTGGTGCTACCGCTGGTGGGGTCAAGGGCTTTCTGCGTGGCCTAATGCAGGGCAAAGGCTTCAAACAATCGGTAAAAGACGCGGGACAAGGTGTCGTTGCTGGTGCCGTTCTTGGTGGTGTATTCGGTGCCGTTGGCGGTGCCGACCTCCTCCGCGGCGAAGCTGGCCAAGACGGAGTCGACGGTACGGATGGTGCCGACGGCGGACAAGGGCCACAGGGCCCACAAGGACCGCAAGGCCCAGCGGGTGGTCAAGGTGGCCAGGGACCTCAAGGTCCGCAAGGACCACAGGGACCACAAGGCGAACAGGGTGACCAAGGTGACCAGGGCGACCCTGGAAAAGATGGTGAAAACGGCCACGATGGCGGCAACAACAACGACAAGGACGATAACGACAAAGACAATGATGACGGTGACCGACCAAACCGACCAAACAGGCCAAACCGACCACGACCACCCACCGACGAGGTAGAGGTCCACGACCCAGACGAAGAAGTAGGCGAAGAACCTGGCATCAACGACAAATTCCCTGAAATCCCGCCGAACGAGGACGACCACTACAGCGCACCTCCGCACGGAACGGTAACAAATCCACCTGGCGGCCCAACCGATGATATCGAGGGGCCAAACGACGATGTCGACAGCGACTATGAATACGACGATGACGAGGTCGTTGTCCACGACCCTGACGACAACAATAATGACAATGACGGGGACGAAATCGAAGACCCGGGCAACGGCGATGTTGACGGCGACTACGAATATGAAAATGGTGATGATAACGACAATGACAGGGATGAAATCGAAGACCCAGACAACGGCGGCAATGAAGACGAGGAAGAGGAAGAAACCGAATACGTCCCAGAAGTCGAAATCGTAGACGGCCCAGAAGACGACTGGACACCAACCCCTGAACCTGAATACACGCCTGACAATGGCTATACCCCTGATAATGGTTACACTCCTGACAACGGGTATACGCCCGATAACGGCTACACCCCAGACAACAGCAACAATGACGTAGTAGAACAGGCCTACCAATCAACCCAAAGCGAACCTGTCACCGACTGGGAAGCCTACTTCAACTCGGCCACCCAACAAAAAAACAATGACGTAGACAGGTACTAAAAACACAAAAAAGGGCCTCCCCAAAAGGGGGCTTTTTTCTTGCATGAATATTTCCCAACAAAGCGTGCACAATAGCCTCTACACGGGTCGCAAAGGCGGCCAAAACATTTGGGAGGTAAAATAATGTATAACGAAATCGAGGGAGTCACCACGGCGCAACATCCGTCGCGGTACAGTGCAACAGGAACAAAGCACCAGGAACGCGCGCGCGAAGAACGTGCTCGCGAAATGCGCAGCCGTCAACGCACGGGCCAGGCAATCGCATTCGGGGTAACGGCCTTGGCTATCGGTGCCGTAACCGCGGGTATTGTGTACGCCGCAACACCAAACCGTGGCGGGGCATCGGCCCGCGCTGAAATGCACGTTGAACACGCGCGTAACGAGGCACGCCAAGAATACCGCAAAGAAAGCCGCAAGGCAAAGCGCGCGGCACGCAAGGCACACCACAACCGCACACGCCACATGGTCGACCGTCACCACGGTGTCGGACACTACAAACACAACATGCACCACAACCAACACCCATACATGGGCGGCTACCACGGTGTACAAACCCTTGACGCAATGCGTATGGGCGGAATGGGAATGCACAACATGCACCAAATGCATGGCGGCATGATGCACAACGGCAACATGCACCACGGCGGATGGCACGTGGGCCAAGGCCTCGGTCAAAACATGATGGGCCAACACCACATGGGCATGAACCCTGGGATGGGCTACCACGGCATGAACGGCGCTGGCCACCACGCAATGCGCGGCCAGGGCATGATGTACAACCAAAATATGTACAACCCAACAATGTGGGATGGCATGAACGCAATCGGCGGAACTGGCGGAGAAATGAACCGCGCCAACTACATGGATGGCGGGGCAATGCAAAACTACCGCTACCGCAACACAAATGCAAGGTTAAGCGGCGACCGTGGCAACATGCGCTACAACGGCCAATCAATGCGCAACGGCGGCCTGCGTTCAAGTATCAATGACACCAACCGCACAAACACATGGGACATGTCTGGATACGCACGCAATGGCGGACGCTTCTCCGCAACAATCGCGGACAACACAACCGACATGAACATGGGCGGCACATCTGCAAACCGCGTCCTAACCCTAGACGGACTGCAAACCCATGCTGAATACACGGGGAACCGCAACGCAATCATCCGCCCTGTAACATTCACACCACAAACGGCCGAAACCGTAAAAGAAACAACCCCAACCCGCTAATTGTGTTGGTCATACGTGACATACTACCATATATGGTGCAGGTGTGTCACGCGGAAAAGGAAGAGAGCTTGCGTTTGACAAGCTCTTTTACATGTGCCCGCGCAACCGCCAGGTACTGCCGCGGGTCAAAATGGTCTGGTTTCTCTGTGAAATATTGACGTAACGCGGCGGTAAAGGCCAACCGCAGGTCACTATCTATGTTTATCTTCCGCACACCCCCGGGGATAGACTTCGCTAAAACCGACTCCGACACTCCGCGCGCATTCTCTATTTTCCCGCCGAATTTGTTAATCGTTGCCAAATCGGACGGGGTAACCGACGACGCCCCGTGCAAAACCAACGGGGTATTCGGTATCTGCGCATGAATTTGCTCTAATATATCAAACCTAAACTGTGGCTCTGACGTGTACTTAAATGCACCATGCGCCGTACCAATCGAAATGGCCAACGCATCAACCCCTGTTCTCGTGACATAATCTCGCACAACGGCTGGGTCGGTGTATAACGACCGCTCGTTCGACACATGGTCCTCAATCCCCGCGATTTGACCCAACTCACCCTCAACCGTAACACCAAACTTGCGGGCATAATCAACAACACGCTTGGTCACCGCAATATTCTCCTCAAAAGCCAGGTGACTGCCATCTATCATCACCGACTCAAACCCGGCATCAATGGCCATCTTGCACGTCTCAAAACTATCCCCATGGTCCAAATGCAACGCAACGCGCAAGCGCGGATGCACCGTACGCGCCGACTTAACCAAATTCACCAAATAAACCAACCCGGCGTAATTAATCCCGCCCTTCGTCGCCTGCAAAATTATCGGTGTGTTTGATTCGGCCGCGGCCTCGGTAATGGCCTGAACCAATTCCATGTTCGTAACGTTAAAGGCACAAACTGCACGATTCTGCTCGGTGGCCCACTTCAAAATTTCTTTCATGATTTTAATATATGACGGGAGGGGGATATGGGCAAATGAATTTTATCAACTGAATATCCACCGCGGGTCAATAACGGGCGCGGTAGAGGTATCGGCGGCCGTAGCCAAGATATTGCCCGTCTGATTGTCGGCCGTCGTTGGGCCTGTCGTACGAACTTCAAAGTGCAACGGCAAACCCGCTCCAACCTGACCCAAGTTAGTTGTGGTGGTAACCTGCATCCCTGGCTGTATATTCTGGAATATCACGCCACCTGTATACACTTGATACGCCGTCCAAATTCTGTTATAAACTCTATCACCCACAACAAAGTGCCCTTCATGCATAATAACCAATCGGTGCCTATCACCCGTACTTGCATAACGGTGTATTCGCATCACTGTCCCTGGTGCGACGGCATTGAACACCGTTCCATTTGAACCATAAAAGTCACTTCCCATGTGCCAACGCCCATTTATCCAACCCATTCCACCAACGGTACCACCTGCGGGGCGCACCCAATCATCAAAACCCTCCATGTCGGGACGTGGGGTAGACGCACCGCCCCCTCCACCAACACCGCCACCCCCTGGCGGAGGAGGAATATTCACCTCATTTCGCGTAATAACAATCTGCTGATTCGGAACCCGCTGTCCTGGAACACTCACGGAAATCACGGCAACCGATTCCGTACTCCCCGCCGTA